>CALMEF010000228.1 GCA_937862825.1 uncultured Armatimonadota bacterium | reverse complement strand
CGATGAAGGTTGCTTTGAAAGAACCATCGTTCGAGGACCGACCTGTATCAACAGGACTTGCTGAGGCTCAACGAGACCAGAAATCGGTTCCGCAAGTTGTTGCCAAAGTGTCGCGACGTACGAAACGCGTGAAACCCATTGTCCGCAACGAGCCGGAAGTGATCGTTGTCGCCGCAAAAACGTCCGCCAAGAAGGATGAGGCTGCGTCGTTTGATGCCGGTCCAAAGGAAGAAGTCAACCGCGAATCGGGAATGAGCACCATGGCGATGGGAGCCCAGCCTGATGTGGCCATGCCTGCAAGTGAGCCGCTCGTGTTGATTCAGCCAGAGACGGACCGTGGGACTGGAGCGAATCGAGCAACGGAAGTGAGTGCAACGAATGTTACTATCGGTGGTTAACTGGGCTTGGTTTTTGACTGCGCTCTCCCAGACGCAGTCCGTCGAAGCGATGCCGATTTGGAAGCAAATTGAGCCGAGCGTTGTCACGCTTCTCAACGCGGATCAGAAGGTTGGAGCCGCAGCGCTTATTGACGACGCCGGGCTGTTCTTGGCTCATCGTTCTCAGTTGCCACTTTCAGAACTGACAGCAAGGTTCTCGGACGGAAGGAGTTTCCGTGTTCGCTTGGTCACCACCGACGACCCCACCCAACTTTCCCTCTTGCAGGCGAGCGAGTGGCAGGCAGGGAAGTACCGGATCGTCGCAACGGTCAATACTTCACCGTCACTTGGAAATCAGCCAATGCGCGCAAATATTCAGCGGGTTGAGGCACCAGTACTTGCAGTGCTTCCAGATGGAAGGCCGATGCGCGCAGAACTGGTTGGGAGCGGCAAAATTGGAATTGTCAATCCAGCCCGTCGGGTCATGACGCTCAGCGAGTATCGTTTCGAGGCCCCGCCGCAGTCTGTCGGTGGAGCACTCCTTTTTAGCATGGATGGACGACTTCTGGGGGTACTTGGAGCGACCTTGGAGCCAGAGGCTTATAGCAGTCAGCGAGCCATTCCCCAGGGGTTTGGTGGTGGAGGTGGACTTAACATGTCAAAGTCCACACAGAATTTTGGGCCTGGAGCGCTTACGGTTGGCTTTTCTATCGGACCAGAGATTTTAGAGCGTGTTGTTGAGGGATTTCGATCTCCAAGCCGGGAGGTCGAGCATCCAGCACTTGGAATCCTATGTAAGGATTCCTTGAATCCGCAAGGGGCGTTGATCGAATCCGTTTTGCCGAAATCGCCTGCCGAACAGGCCAACTTAACCGCAGGAGACGTTATCGTTGAACTGGACGGCTTTGCGATAAACACTCAAATTGACTATGCAAAAGCGATGCTCCGCCAGCGTGTGGGCAACAAGGTGAGACTTAAAGTTAGCCGGAACGGAGCGCCATTGACAATTTGGGTCACCGTAGGCAAGTAAGTTCGCCGTATAATTGGCGGTAATCATGTCAACCGACACGTTTCCAATCCGCAGAGTCGACCATGTTCGGCACTACGTGAACAATGCAAGGCAGTCCGCCTTCTTCTATCAGCACACTTTTGGATTCAACATCACGGGGTATTACGGCCTTGAGACCGGCATGAAGGATGAGGCGGGCTACCTTCTTGAGCAGAATGACCTCAAATTGGTGTTCAGCGCCCCGGTGCGACCAAGTCATCCGCAGGCAGACAAGATTGCATTTCATGGCGACTTCGTCCAGGACATCGCTTTTGAAGTGGACGACGTGGATTGGGCATGGAAGGCCGCAACCGACAGAGGCGCCAAGAGTTGGCAAGGGCCCCACACTCTTGAGGATGATTTTGGCAAGGTGCGAGTGGCTTCAATTTGCACGTATGGCGATGTTGTTCACTCACTGATCAACAGGGACAACTATAAGGGACATTTCTTGCCAGGTTTCAGGCCAGAAAATGAGCCCGGCGACGGCATCGGAATCATCGAAGTTGACCACTGTGTAGGCAACGTGGAGCTGGGCAAGATGAACGTTTGGGTGAAGTGGTACGAGGATGTCCTCGGATTCAAGAACCTGATTTCGTTCGACGACAACGACATTTCGACCGAGTTCACGTCGCTCATGTCTAAGGTGATGGCAAACGGGAATGGTCGCGTCAAGTTCCCGATCAATGAGCCTGCGGCCGGCAAAAAGAAGTCTCAAATCGACGAGTATCTTGAGTTCTTTGGCGGTCCCGGCGTCCAGCACGTTGCGTTGCGCACCGACGACATCATTCACACCGTTTCACGGCTCCAGGCACGCGGAGTCAAGTTCCTTTCGGTTCCACGCTCGTACTATGAGATGCTGACGGACCGCGTTGGGCAAATCGACGAAGACATTGAGGTCTTGGCCGAACTTGGAATTTTGGTTGATCGTGATGACGAAGGGTATCTGCTCCAGATATTTACAAAACCGATTACCGATAGACCAACTCTCTTTTACGAAATCATTCATCGCAAGGGAGCCAAGTCCTTTGGCAAGGGCAACTTCAAGGCCTTGTTTGAGAGCATCGAGCGCGAGCAGGCTGTCCGCGGCACACTTTAACCGCTGAGCCAGAAAAGTCTAACCGCCTTCTTGGGTTGGCCCATCAGGGCGGTTTTTTCTTTCGGTGGTGATAGACTGGTCGAAGATGAACATAAAGCCACAGTCATTTGTGGGAGTCGTGACCGCTGGAGCCGCGGTGGGCGTCGTTATCGGTTTTGTGAGCGGCAATCTCGCCCTATGGCTGGCAGTAGGGGTCGGCTGTGGACTTGCCTTGGCAACTGGCACAGGTGCGGTCCGTCCGGCTTCGCGAGGGAATAACGATGCCAGAAGGTGAAACTGGCCCGCGAACATTTGAACTGACGCTCGTGTGGACCGCCGTTGCGGTGGTTCATGTCAGAATGGGGATTCTATGAGCACCACTGTCACCACCATTGATGCCCGCGCCTACCTCGGTGCGTGGCTGAACGCCCTTACCGGCATGACTAGCGCAGACATCAAGGCGATGCCCACCGAGAAGTGGAGCACCAGTTTTGGGGGCTGCACACGCTCTCCACAAGATGTGGTTGCCGAGACAGCGAACCTTTTGAACTGGACCGCTGAGGCCATGCGCGGCACCGTGGTCGCCACCATGGAAGACGCGTACCCCGTCGCAACCAAGGAAGCCTGCGCGACCCAGGACGGCGCCATCGCCACCCTCGCCGCGTCTTCGAAGAATTTCAACGAGGCCCTGGCTACTGCTAGCGACGAGACGCTACAGGCCGAAGTGACACCGCCGTGGCAGATGCCCGCGCCGCTGTTCATGATCGCGCAGATCGCCGTAAGCCACGTTTGGTACCACGATGGTCAGTTGAATTTCATGCAGTGCCTTCTCGGTGACGAGAAGGTTCACTGGATGGACTAGTCCGAAGGAACTGGCGGCATTGCCTGTGCCAATCGGGACGCATATGGGGAAATAGTCCCCATATGCGCATGGCCCTGGGTGTGGTTTTTCTGCTTGTGGCGGGAAACGTGTTCGCCGATCGGCCAACCGGACTCCTTTTTGGAAAGCCGTTCACCCCAAATCACTTTACGATAAAGGTGATGCCACAGGCGACCGCCTCAATCGGTGGCAAGATTACGGACCGGGCCCAAGGCTACATCTTGAACATGCAAGTTGGAGATGACTTCATTCCGGAAACCAGTATTGAGATTTGGTGGAATGCTGAGGTTGGTAAGCCGCTCGCTGGATCCGCGATCAACTGGAAACCAACCGCGTTCGGAACCGAAGCGCACAGCAAGCAAGCGTTTCCAATAAAAGGCAAACCTGCAACGGTTGGTCGAGGGATCACCTCGGTGTTCCTTGCCTCCGGCAGAAAGCACGACTCGTTCAGCGATAGGATCGAATGCCAACTTTCGTTTGGCGAGAAGAAGGGCACGAGAATTCCGGTCTGTGTGAATCTCGTGCTTCCAAACGCCACCCGCTTGAGTGGGCAGTTCTGGGCGACCTTTGAGTAGGCCGACTACCGACCGAAACCACTGGGCAGTTGGTAGTTCATGTTTTTGATGAGGAACGCCCACTTGTCCACGACTTCGTCGATGACCTTTGCAGTGGGTTTCCCTGCACCATGTCCGGCCTGGGTCTCAATGCGGATCAACACCGGGGCGTCACCAGCCTGAGCATGTTGCAGGGCTGCGGCAAACTTGAAACTGTGAGCAGGCACAACCCGGTCATCGTGATCCCCCGTGATGACGAGCGTGGCAGGATACTTGGTTCCAACTTTGACGTTGTGGTAGGGGGAGTAGGTGAGGAGCGTTTCGAACTCGTCTTTCTTGTCCGGAGACCCATAGTCGCTCACCCAAGCCCAGCCAATCGTGAACTTGTGGAATCTAAGCATGTCCATCACGCCGACTTCTGGAAGGCATACGCCGAAAAGGTCGGGCCTTTGATTCATGCATGCCCCCACAAGCAGGCCGCCGTTTGACCCTCCTTGAATGGCGAGACGGGGCGTCGCGGTGTAGTTATTGGAAATCAGCCACTCACCAGCGGCAATGAAGTCATCGAAGCAGTTTTGCTTGTTTTGTAGGCGTCCACCATCGTGCCAAGCTTTTCCGTACTCGCCGCCTCCACGAATACATGCCACGGCAGAAACACCTCCTGCTTCCATCCACATGAGCCTTGAAGGAGAGAAGAATGGCGTGGTTGAAGCGTTGAATCCGCCGTACGCGTAGAGCAATGTTGGATTGGTTCCGTCCATTTTCAAGCCCCGTTTGTGGCTGACAAACATCGGAATCCTTGTTCCATCCTTGCTCTTGTAGAAGACCTGCTTGGTGATGAACTGATCCGGCTTGAAATCAACCTTTGGTTGCCAGAGTTTCCGTGACTGACCGGTCGAGATGGAGTACTCGTAAATCGTTGAAGGAGTATCGAATGAGGCATACGTGTAATAGGTTTGCCTGTCGCGCTTCAAGCCCCCGAAACCGCCAGCGGTCCCCAAACCGGGTAGTTTGACCTCGCGCTCGTACTTGCCGCTCAGCGAATAGACCTTGACTTGCGTGTGGGCGTCCTTCAGGTAGTTCGCAAACAGTTTGCCGCCAGCCATTGATGATGATTCAAGGCTCTCAGCGGCCTCAGGAATGATAGTCTTCCAGTTCTCTTTGGCTCGCCGCCGAATGTCAACCGCGATGATGCGTCCCTTCGGGGCATTCAGATCAGTTTGGAAGAAGAAGATTGGTCCTTCATTTCCGAGGAAGGTGTATGCGGCATCCCATGTGTTGATCAACTCGGATACGACCAGCGATCGGCTAAGCAGGTCTTGGTAAAAGAAGGCGGTCTCGCGGTTGGTTCCTTTCCAAACCGTGATGGCAAGGTACCGTCCATCTTCCGTTGCAGAAGCACCAAAACCCCATTCTTTCTGGTCCTTGCGAAGATAAGTGAGGGCGTCCTTGGATTGTGGGGTCCCGAGTTTGTGGAAGTAAACCTTTTGGAAGTAGTTTTGGCTCTGTAAGGCGGTGTTCGCCTTGGGTGCTTCATATCGGCTGTAGTAGAAGCCAGTGTTCTGGCGATTCCAACTTGCCCCGCTAAACTTGGACCAAAGCACCCGGTCCGGGAGGTCCTTGCCGGTTCCAACCTCGCGAACTCGCCACTCCTGCCAGTCCGAACCACCTTTACTGAGCGAATAGGCAAGGTATCTGCCGTCCCAAGAAATCGAAGTGCCGCTCAGAGCCACTGTTCCGTCTTTACTGAGTTTGTTGGGGTCAAGAAGGACTCTCTTGGATCCCTGAAGCGAAGTTGACCAGTAGAGCACATCTTGGTTTTGGAGCCCTGAATTGTAGGTCCAGAAGTAGCGCGAACCCATTTTGCTCGGAGCACCGAATTTCTCGAAGTTGAAGAGTTTGGTGAACCGCTTTCGGAGTACGGCTCGCTCCGGAATCGCTGTCAAGTAGGCGTTCGTAACTTGGTTTTGTGCCTTGATCCAGGCCTTGGTTTCGTCTGCGTTGGCGTCTTCAAGCCACCGATAAGGGTCGGCGACCTCCGTTCCGTGCAACGTTTCGACAAGGTCCATTCGTCGAGACTCGGGATACGCCATCTGCTGGAGCGAGAGGGCGGCGATGAGGGCAGCAAAGGAGAACATGGCTTTAGCGAAAGTTACCCGGTCAAGTTGCTTCGTGTACAGTATTCAGAGCCTATGACGTCCAGTATCGAACTCTTCTGCAACATTCTCGACCGATTTCCCGACGCGGACATCACGATTGAACGAAGGGAGGACGCCGTGATCGTAACCCCAAAGGTGGGATTTGCGGTTTCACTCTATGCAGAAAATGAGAATGAGTCCATGGTGGCTGCAGAACGGTGGCACGCACATTATGAAGACCCTCAACAAGCTGCCTTTTGTGCTTACTGGCTTCTGACCCCCTTCTATCGGATAGCCCAAGAATTCAAAGGCAGCCTATTCGTCGCCACCTGGACCGAGATGTATACGGAGGAAGGCTGGGCGGCCGATGAACCGGTGTACTACCTAAACCCTGACTACCCGCCCGACTGGGCGCTGGAACCTGGAGAGACCTTCACGATTCGCTATCAGAGTCAAATGACTCTGGGGTCGATTAAGCCCTTCGAGGAGATTTGTCCCGGAGCGATTCTTGACGCCAATGGAATACCGTCTGATTGGCAAGCGGAATCTGAAGAAACGAATGACGAGTCATTCGGTCTGGCGCTTGCCGCTGATCAATCTTGACGATTCGGTAAACTTTAGCGACTCCACGTCGTAGAAAAGACTGAATCTCATCATGCTCGAAATCAAGAATCTGTATGCAAGCGTCGAAGAAAAGCCAATTCTTCGCGGTCTCTCTCTTACTGTTCGCCCTGGCGAAGTGCACGCAATCATGGGTCCAAATGGATCTGGGAAGAGCACGCTCGCCAACATCATCGCAGGTCGCGACGACTATGAAGTGACCGAAGGCGAGATTTTGGTTGACGGGGTCAACATCTTGGAACTGGCACCGGAGGAGCGAGCAGCGATGGGCCTTTTCCTTGCATTTCAGTATCCAGTCGAGATTCCCGGTGTCTCCAACATGTACTTCTTGCGTTCAGCGCTGAACGCGATAAAGAAGGCCCGAGGAGAAAAGGAGATGGACGCCATGTCCTTCATGAAGTTCGTTAAGGAGAAGACGAAGTTGCTCCACCTCGACGACAATTTGCTTCAACGATCGGTCAACGAAGGCTTCTCAGGTGGTGAGAAGAAGCGAAATGAGATTTTCCAGATGGCCGTGCTCGAACCCAAGTACGGGGTGCTTGATGAAACAGACTCAGGACTGGACATTGATGCACTCAAAGTGGTGTCGGATGGGGTAAACGCCCTGCGGTCAGCGGAACGAGGATTCCTTGTCATCACCCACTATCAGCGTCTGCTGAATCACATCGTTCCTGATTTTGTCCACGTCCTGGTAGACGGTAGGATCGTGAAATCTGGAGGCAAGGAACTAGCCTTGGAACTCGAGGCCAAGGGCTACGACTGGATCAAGGACGAAACTACAGCAGGAGTGAACTAGAGGGTGAGTGTGGAAACGATAGACCGTCCAGTTTCGTTGGTCTCTCTGCATCCGTACGGGAACGAGGGGCTGCCTGCATGGTTGATTCCGATGCGGGCCAGCGCTCATGCCCGCTTCTTGGAGTTGGGGATTCCGACGACGAAACACGAGGAGTGGAAGTACACCAGCCTGCGCGAGTTTGAGTCGCAGTCCTTTGCAGAGCCAACATTTGCGAACCTATCTGATGACGATATTGCGGATGCGGTTCGAGGACTTGAAGATGCCCAGCGAATTGTGTTCGTCAACGGGATTTACTCGGAGCCGCTAACAACACGTTTGAGCCAGGAAGAGGGAGTTGAGATTCGCACGCTTCAATGTGTGGGTGGCGATCCAAGCAACAAACTCAAAAACTTGTTCGGAACGGTCGCCCGGACTGATGAGTTTGCCTTCGCCAACCTGAACTCATCTCAGTTCCGCTCTGGCGCGTATGTACAGATCCATCGAAACACGAAGGCAGAGCGACCAATTCATCTTCTCTTCATTTCGACGGGTGGGACAGCCTCCTATCCACGTGTATTGGTTCACGCGGAGCAGGGAAGCGAAGCCACCGTGGTGGAATCGTACGTTACTGTTGGTGAAGGAACATCTTTTGTCTGCGGCGTGACCGAAGTCGTTGTTGAAGCGAACGCGAAACTTGAGCACGTCAAACTTCAATCCGAATCGGAACGGTCGTACCATATCGCGCTGAGCGAAGCAAGGGTTGAGGGTGACGGCACCTACCTAGACTATAACGTCACCTTTGGCGGAAAGTTGACTCGCAACGACCGTCAAGTGTTCATCGGCGGATCAAATGCTCACGTAAGAATGGACGGTGTCTATGTGGCCGATGGCGAGCAGCATTGCGACAACCACACGCGACTTGACCACGCCTTTCCTCACTGTGACAGTTTCGAAGTTTATAAAGGGGTTTTGGACGGGGCGAGTTCCGGAGTCTTCAACGGGAAGATCTTTGTTTATCTCGATGCCCAGAAGACCGATGCAAAGCAAACGAATCAGGCGCTCCTCTTGTCACCGAAAGCAACGATTGAGACCAAGCCTCAGTTGGAGATTTTCGCCGACGATGTAAAGTGCACTCATGGTGCGACGGTTGGGCAGTTACGGGAAGATGCACTGTTCTACTTACAGTCCCGAGGGATTCCGCTCAAGCAAGCACGCGCCCTTCTTGTCTATGCCTTTGCTGCGGAGGTCCTGGAGCGAATCTCGCATGATGGTTTGCGCTCCGAACTCGAGTCCAGACTCTATCAGAAGTTGGGTACTGACCAAGGATAAATATGGCAACAGTTGGAACGCAGATTGGAAACCTCAGGGCAGAGTTTCCTGCGTTGCATCAGACGGTGAACGGGCGGCCCTTGGCATATTTGGATACTGCGGCCTCTGCGCAACGTCCTTTGCAGGTCATTGAGGCAGTTTCCGAGTACGAGAAGACGACGCATGCGAACGTGCATCGGGGCGTCCACTCGCTTAGCCAAAGGGCCACAGACCTCTTTGAAGAGGCTCGTGCACTCATTGCCGCGTTCCTTAATGCCGAGTCTGAACGAGAGATCGTTTTCACCAAGGGTTGTACGGAGGCCATCAATCTGGTTGCTCACTCTTGGGGACGGCAGAACCTCCAAGAAGGAGACAGGATTCTCTTGTCCACCATGGAGCATCACGCCAACATTGTTCCGTGGCAAATCGTTGCTGCGGAGACTGGCGCCACAGTCGAGCCCATTCCAATCACAGACGATGGCGACATTGATCTACTGGCTTACCAAGACATGCTTGATCGTCGAGTGAAGTTCGTTGGCTGTGTTCACGTCTCGAATGCAATCGGAACGATCAACCCTGTAGAGAAGATTGTCGCTATGGCCAAGGAGATCGGTGCCACCACGTTAGTTGACGGAGCCCAGGGGTGTCCCCACGGTCTCGCCGATGTTCGCGAGATCGGTGCGGACTTCTACACGGTTTCGGGGCACAAGATGTATGCACCGACTGGCGTCGGGTGCCTCTACGGTCGATACGAAATTCTAAAGTCTATGAGCCCGTATCAGACCGGCGGAAACATGATTCGAACGGTCTCGTTCAGCGGCTCTACGTTTGCCGATCCCCCCGATCGGTTCGAGCCTGGAACTCCAAACATATCCGGTTTCATTGGACTGGGGGCAGCAGTGAGGTTTCTTAACCAGGTTGGGTTTGAGAGCATCGTCCGTCACGAGCGAGGACTGACCAATTTGGTGATCAGCATGCTGGCGGATATCGAAGGAGTCTCGATTATCGGTAAGCCCGCACATCGGTCGTCAACCATCAGTTTCACAATGAATGGTGTGCATCCGCATGACATCGGCACCGTGCTCGACTCGGAAGGAGTTGCTATCCGCGCTGGCCATCATTGCTGTATGCCCCTGATGGAGAGACTTGGCCTTCCGGCAACGGCTCGCGCTTCGTTTGGTCTCTATTCAAACCTCGAAGATGTTGAGGCTCTGATTCGTGGTGTCAAGAAGGTAAGGGAGGTGTTTGCATGAACGATTTATTGAGGGAACTCTACCAAGAGATCATTCTCGACCACAACAAATCCCCTCGTAATCGCGGTACTGTGGAGCACCCCACTTGCGAGGCACACGGACACAACCCGCTTTGTGGCGACCAAGTTCATTTGGGCCTCCGCGTTTCAGACGGGAAGATTGAGGATATCAAGTTTGAAGGCCAAGGCTGCGCGATCTCCGTGGCAAGCGCATCGTTGATGACAGAAGCGGTTGTTGGCAAGTCGGTTGAAGAGGCCTTGGTACTTTCCGATGAGTTTCAGTCGATGGTGACCGGCAAGGATTTGGACAAGCACTTTAGCGACGAGTTGGAGGCTTTGGCGGGAGTTCGCGAGTTTCCGGCACGCGTCAAATGCGCGACCCTAGCATGGCATGCCCTTGAAGAGGCGCTACAAGGAAAAGACGGATGCCAAAACGCTTGACTTTGGAATCAAATGGAAAGAGTCCGATGACATCAATTGAACGTTCGCTTCTGGAAGCCGAAGTCGTGGAGCAGATCCGCCAAGTCTACGATCCCGAGATTCCGGTTAACGTTTATGACCTCGGGTTGATCTACGACGTGCAGATTAGCGACAGCAAGGATGCTCATATCGTGATGACCTTGACCTCTCCCGCATGCCCAGTAGCAGAATCGTTACCGGGTGAAGTGGAAATGGCCGCTCGTCAGGCACAAGGAATCAGGAATGTGACACTAGAACTAACGTGGGACCCTCCCTTTACGCTTGATCGCGTTCCCGATGACGTGAAACTCATGTTGGGGTTAATGTGAAGTTTTCATCCCAAGAAGAGTACGGTCTCCGGTGCCTCCTTGCGGTGGCCCGCGCAGAAGGCAGCATAACGATCCCGGAGATAGCCCGACTCGAAGGCCTTACGGAGGCGTACGTTGGGAAACTGTTGATGGTCTTGCGCAAGGAAGGTTACATTAGCAGCACGCGGGGCCACAGTGGCGGGGATTCAATGGGGCCGCCCCCCCCCGCGCATTCTGCGGGGGGGGTAACCACCACCCCACGGGGGCGGGGCCTTTGTGGGG
>CALMEF010000227.1 GCA_937862825.1 uncultured Armatimonadota bacterium | reverse complement strand
GACGCTGATTGGCAACCTCGAGCGCTGCCATGTTGCTTCAGCGATAGTGGGCTCTGCCGATCCTTCGGTGTGGGCACGCCGTACTCCCGATGCATTCGACCTTGTCATTGTTGATGCGCCCTGCTCGGGACAGTCCCTCATGGCCAAAGGAAACTCCGCACCTGGTGCGTGGGATCCAAAACAAACCGACATGAACGTGAACCGCCAACGAAGAATCTTGGGAAATGCGGTCCGATGTGTGCGGCCCGGAGGCCATGTTCTGTATATGACCTGCACGTTCACCAGGAAGGAGAACGAAAAGGTGATCGAGTGGCTGCTTAGAGAGCACGCCGAGTTTGAGGCGGTTGAAGTCCCTGCGCTAACTGCATTTCGTTCCTCGCACTCTGAGTTTCCTTCTTATCGCTTATTTCCGCAGAGCGGAATCGGTGCTGGTGCATTCTCATGCTTGGTGAGACGCAAGGGAAGTGCCGAGTTGCCAGAGTTAGGGGAGTATCCCAAAATGTGGTGGTACGGCATGCCGCCCCCCGTCGTACCAGCGAAGACAGAGATGGATTGCATAACCGAGAACGACAGTAGCGGCGATCAATAGCGTTTCTGATTCCCGATAAGCCATTGTAAACTGCTTTGTGTCTAATTTGGCTCGTATACTTGTCAAATGACTCGCCGCGATTTTCTGACCGCGACAATGGCCACTGCGGTTCCGATATCTGGTCAATCGCTCCTTAACGAACAAGCATCCGCTGGCGATAGGCTGACCAATCTCTTGGAACGCGGAGTCCCCGAAGTATTCACTGGCGATCAACTGAGATACATAGGCTTACCCATAGGTGGATGTTTTGCAGGAACCGTGTATTTGGGTGGTGACGGCCAACTTTGGAACTGGGACATTTTTAATGCGGGTCAAGAAGGAGCCCTTCGGCAGCCGAACGTTAGTTTTCTTGGTGATCACGTGCGGGAGCGAGATGGTGCCAACTATGTGAATCCATCACGCCAAACCAGCCCATTTGCCCAGCGTTTTGACCTTCACACCGACAATGGCGCGCGCCCAAATCCAGCCATTCCAATGGGCTTGAGTGTGAAGTTTGGGAGCATCTCGTTTCGTGGCGAGTATCCGATCGGAAAGGTTCAGTATCGGCGTGGGGACTCTGATGTGGAGATGGATCTTGAGGCGTTTTCGCCCTTCATTCCCCTCGACATTGATCGATCGTCCTATCCGGCAACTACAATGACATACACGGTCCGGAATGTGGGTACGAAGGCCGAGCGGTGCAGCCTGCGCTATAAATTTGAGAATCCAGTTCTTTGCTATTCGAAGGGCTCACGTAGCGACTTTGATTTTCAGTCAGCAGTTAGCGAATTCGGAGTAAGTTTGTGGGCCCAACCGAAACCCACTTCAGAGACATCCAGAGCAGACCTTGTAGTCGAAGACTGGTCATCTGGATCATATGGGAACTGGACAACTACCGGAACTTCTTTTGGAATTGCACCACGGAAGGTTAGTGACCTACCGTCTTACATGGGAGATGTGGGTGCCACGGGAACGCACGTGGTTAACAGTCACGAAACGCGTTCTGGCGAGGATGTTGTTGCCGGCGATGCGCACGTTGGTACGCTCACATCTAGCCCATTTCTTGTTGAAAGGGATTTCCTTAACTTTCTTGTGGGTGGGGGCGCCCACGTTGGCAAAACCTGCATCAACGTGTTGGTCGATGAGAAGATAGTGGGGTCGATTACTGGTCAGAACAGTAATCGAATGTCCTGGAAGTCCTTGGATCTCCGCAAGTTCGCTGGCAAACAGGCAAGAGTTCAAGTTGTTGATAGTGAGCGCGGAGGTTGGGGCAATATTGCCGTTGGAGAGATCGTTCAAAGCGATACATCGCGTGGACTCCCAAAGTTAGAGGAACTGGGAGACTTTGGAAGTTTCTGTGTACGGGTCGTAGGAGGCAACGTTGCGGTTGAACAGCACGGCGAGGACTTCGTGGTTCGGAGCGATTTCGAATTGCAGCCAGGTGCGTCGGTGTCGGTCACTTTCTTCTTGGCGTGGCACTTCCCAAACAAGCCTCGATCAGTTCCTGGAACACAGCATTGGTATGCGACCAAGTGGAAGTCGGCAAGTCACGTCCTTGATGATCTGTGTAGCAACTGGCGTGAACTTCGTGACATGACACGACGCTGGAACAGCACCTGGTATGACTCGACCCTGCCTCATTGGTTTCTCGACAGAACCTTTGCAAACACTTCTACCCTTGCAACAACAACCTGTTATCGCCTTGACCAAGAGGGACGCTTCTACTTTTGGGAAGGTGTAGGGTGTTGCCCCGGGACGTGTACGCACGTTTGGGGATATGCCCAAGCGGTCGGTCGTCTGTTCCCAGAAGTCGAAAAGTACCTGCGAGAGGCTGTCGACTTTGGTCGGTTTCTTCGCCCCGATGGCGCAATCGACTATCGAGGAGAGTTCGGTGGGTCTGTCGCTCACGATGGCCAGTTGTCGTGTGTTCTACGCTTCTATCGCGAACACCTGATGTCTCCCGACAATACTTTTCTGCGGAAGTACTGGAGCAGAGTTAAGCTCGCCATTGAGTACATGATTCGGGAAGACAAGGATCAAGATGGAATACTTGAGGGCGCTCAGTACAACACTCTTGATGCTGCGTGGCACGGTCCCATCGCATGGATTTCGTCGCTCTACATTGCTTGTTTGCGCGCTGGCGAAGCGATGGCAAAACTCGTCGGAGATGCTGAATTTGAGGCGAAGTGCAGGACATTGGCCGAATCGGGCTCACGAAATATGGTGAGCAAGTTGTATGATGGCGAGTACTTCATCAATCTCCCGGACCCGAGCCACCGAGAATCCAACAATACCAACATCGGTTGCCATATTGATCAACTCTACGGTCAGTTTTGGACATCACAACTGGGGTTACCACGGGTCGTTCCCAAAATAGAAGGGAAGTCAGCGATGTCAGCCCTGTTTCGAAACAACTTCTACACTGATGTGTGGGAATACCGTCGCAAGGTCAAGGGAATTCAGGGCGGCCGATGGTATGCACTTCCGGGTGAACCCGGACTGATCATGTGTACCTTTCCAAAGGGTGGCTCCGAAAACGCGACGGGGCGTGGTCAAGACGCTTGGGCCGCCGCGTACTTCAACGAGTGTATGAGCGGGTTTGAATATCAGGCGGCGGCAAACATGATTGCCGAGGGACTAGTGGAAGAGGGCCTTGCGGTGGTTCGGGCTATTCACGATCGATATCACCCAAGTAAGCGAAACCCCTACAACGAAGTCGAATGCAGTGATCACTATGGTCGGGCGATGGCGTCTTTCGGCGCGTACTGGGCACTTTGTGGGCTCCACGTTGACAGTCCGAAGAAGGTGGTGACGGTTGCTCCCCGAACGAAGGACAAGCGTGTGCGCTGCGCGTTCATTGACGCCCATGGTTGGGGCACCATTGACAACCAGTCAGGTGAGACAAATCGAAACTACCACTATCGGGTGGTCAAGAAATGACGCGAACTGGGAATCACGGTCCTGAATCCCAAAGGTTGGGGCGTTTTTGGTTCCATCCCACGTTCAGTTTTTTATGTTGACAATTTTCTTTGCCACGGCAATGAAAATGGGGTTGCGAACAGCAAACAAAACGCGACACGAGCCCATAAAGCGGGAGTTTCAACTCAATCAACACGGAGAGGATTCCTAGCAGCCCAGCATCCGAAGAGTCAGGAAACAAAATGGTCGGGGCGACACGATTCGAACGTGCGACCTCTTCCACCCCATGGAAGCGCGCTACCAAACTGCGCCACGCCCCGACGCAAGCCAAAAGGATACCCAAATTGAAGGCGGGCGGGGCTCAGGAGAGCCTCGCCCGCGAAGAGTCAGTCAGTTCTACGGACTGACTTGCCAGGTTGCGCGGTCGATGCTGTGCAACCAGCCATCCTGAGCCGGATCTTCATCGTTGATCGGTGACCACGACGCTCGGGCACGGACAATGTGGTTCACGTTGTCTACGAATCGGGCACCGCTGGTCCTTGAGACCGTGAATGACTGATCCGCAGTGGTCGCCACTCGACCATCAACGTTTTCCCACGTGTTGTTGTCGAACCGCCAGAAGTCAACTTGCTGTTGTAGACCGGGCCGAGCAACTTTTGCTTCGAAGGTAAACGCAACAGTCGGGTTCGTTCCGACGGTCGGTGCAGAGTTGGACTGCACTTGTATTCGACAGGCCAGCGACGTCGCGTCATTGAACGACTCGTAGTACGCGTTGTTGCTAGACAGGACCTCGGCAAGACCGCCACCGAACTCCTCACCCTCAAGGGTGATGATTGAACCTGGGTTCACGTTCTGCGGTGCGCCCGGAGTAACTGTAAACGGCAGGGTTCCAGAGGTTCCGCCACCAGGGCCCGCGTTGAACACCGTTACGTTGAACGAACCAGATACCGCCGTATCAGGGGCAGTAATGTTCGCGGTCAACTGTGTCGCGTTAACAAACG
>CALMEF010000226.1 GCA_937862825.1 uncultured Armatimonadota bacterium | reverse complement strand
CGGAACCTCGGCAGGCGGGGTGGAACGCCTTGGCCTTGGGAAGTCTAGTGGAGCGGCAATACCCCCGCCGCTCCCTAGCGGGAGACTCTACCCCGTCCCACCTTCATTTCAACCGAGATTCCGCCCTCATGCCCCGAGAGCACCTCGGCAATTTGTTCAAGCGTCATCTAGAGTTTTGCCTTGCTGAAAGCCGCCAAACTTCAGACGCATTTGCAAGGATGCTGGATAAACTGCCCAGCATGCAGGATGAAGTTCTTCACCTCATTGAGGCCTGGCACTGGATGTACTTCGAGACCGATTTGGTGCTTGGCGGAATCCAATCCGAACACCTGCATCGTCGTCCGGCGCTAAACCTACTCTCCATCAGTGAGCATTTGGCCCACGTGGCAAGGTCGGAGGCTTCCATCATTTTTCGGTACCTGGCTGGAGTTGAGCCGCATGAATGGCCTGCCTCTCCGCTGACTAGTGAACGGTATGGATGGCCGCCGACGATGCTGGAAGAGCCTCTCCATTCCGAGTTAAGTGCAATGTCACTTGGCGAGATTACAGACGAATACCTTCGGTGCCATGATCAGTGCTACCAACTGGCAAAGGGCCTTGATCTATCGGCGGACACGTCGTTTTCCGATAGTTGGGACCGGGTGACCACCGTTCGAGACCGACTTCGTATCGCTGCTTATCATGTGGCCTACCACCATGGTCAGATATACACCGTTCGCCATCTGCTTGGCGAGGAGACTCCCGAAAACTAGGCGGGGCCCGTTTCGGGAATGGGGGGATTCAGCCGCTCTGTTCGACTTCTGGTGGCCAGCCACACCCCAGAAAGCACGATGGCGATGCCGATGAGTTGAGGCCACCGAAGGGGGGTGCCAAGTACGAGCCATGCGGATACCGCTGCCAAAGGTGGTACGAAGTATTGGTACAACATGGCCCCGGCAGCGCCAACCTGACTGAAACCCTCATAGAACAGGACGAAGCCAACAACCCCGGCAACAACGCAGAAGTAAGCCAACATCGCCCACGTCAACGGAGTCAAAGTTGACCAAGGGCTGGAGGCGAACGATCGGAGCGAGTAGGGAAGAATGACGGGTAGTGCTCCGGGCATGGAAACCGCCATCATTGCCAGGGGGTGTTTACGGCTCAAGAGTGGTCGGCTAACCACCGTTGACGTCGCCCAAACAAAGGCCGATGCCAGCATGAGCAGATTCCCGAAGAGGGAGTTTTCGGCGCAGGGGTCGGAGGTTTGGGTGACCAATGCGACTCCGGAGAACGCGATCAGCAACCCGTAGATTGCGCGCCGAGTCATCGTCTCCTGACCCAACATCACTGCAAGAAGCATGGTGAAAATCGGGCCTGTACCCAACAGGATGGCTCCTTCGGCCGCTCCAGACCGCTTGATGCCTTCGAGGAAGAGGACGATGTACACCCCCATGCTCAGACACCCCTGAAGAAGGGTCATCCACAGGTCCTTTCCCTCAAATTTGAGGTCAATATTCTTCCATTTACAGACGGCAACCAATGCGAGCCACATGAAGAGCAGTCGCGATAGGGCGACCGCGGGTGGCTCCATCTCATGGAATAGAAGTTTGACCGCGACAAAGTTCAGTCCCCATGTCGCCATGGTGATCAACAGGAACGGGTTAAGTCGGGTCGAGTTCAAGAGACAATCGTATTGTGGTCAGGCAATCTTACATTCGGCTGAACCGATGCTTAAGAAGGGTCCAAAATGCTTCTGGTGCGTCGGTCCAGCGAATCTTCTTGCCCGCATCTTTCGATCGGGGTTCGTAACGTATCGGGATCTCGTGGATGGTTTCACCCAATCTGAGGGCCTTTGCCGTTGCCTCGGGGCAGAACTCGAATCTCATGCACTGAAGGTTCATTCTGGTTAGAAGATCACGTCGGAACGCCTTGTAGCAGGTTGCCTCATCCGTGATCTTTCTAAAGAAGAGCAGGCGCACAGCCCAAGCGAGCAACCAGTTGACGATCTTGTTCGGCAACGCCATGCCAGCGGGGAAGCCATGGGAGAACCTCGTTCCATAGACGACACCAGTCTTTCTGTCAAGGATTGGCTGAACGAGTTCGGGGATCTCTTCGGGGAAGTACTCCAAGTCGGCATCTTGGATGACAACAACGGTTCCCGTTGCCATTGGTAGCGCGTTACGAATGGATTCGCCCTTGCCCGTCTTTCTCTGGTGCCAAACGACATCAATCCGGTCCTCATAGGATCGAAGAATGTCGGGTGTCGAGTCTGTGCTTCCGTTTTCC
>CALMEF010000225.1 GCA_937862825.1 uncultured Armatimonadota bacterium | reverse complement strand
CAATCCGCAGGAGACGAGGGTCAAACGGTTTGGGAATGATGTAGTCCGGGCCAAACTCGAACTGCTGCCCGCCATACGCCATGACCACTTCCTCGGGCACAGGCTCCTTCGCCAAGGCGGCGAGTGAACGGGCGGCGGCGATTTTCATCGCTTCGTTAATCGTCGTCGCGCGAACGTCCAAGGCGCCACGGAAGATGAAGGGAAAGCCGAGAACGTTGTTGACCTGATTCGGATAATCGCTGCGCCCAGTGGCAACAATTGCGTCCGGACGCGCGGCGCGGGCTTCCTCATACGTAATCTCTGGATCGGGGTTCGCAAGCGCGAAGATAATTGGGTTGGGCGCCATGCCCTTGAGCATTTCTGCCGTGAGCACTCCTGCGGCGGAGCACCCCAAGAACACATCCGCGTCAACAAGGGCCTCGGAAAGCGTGCGATGCGGCGTCTCCCGGGCAAAATACGCCTTGTATTTGTTCATCCCTTCCGCGCGTCCCTGGTAGACGACTCCCTTTGTGTCGACCAAGAGGAAGTTCTTCCGCGGACCCCCCAACTCTCCGAAGACCCTCGCGCATGCGAGGGCCGAAGCGCCTGCCCCGCTGCGGCCGATCGGAAGCGGGTCGAGAGCCTTCCCCGCCAGTTCGACCGCGTTGAGCAGTGCCGCGCCCGAGATGATCGCTGTTCCGTGCTGGTCATCATGGAACACCGGAATCTTCATGCTCGCTTTCAGTCGTTCTTCGATTTCGAAGCACTCCGGAGCCTTAATATCTTCGAGATTGATGCCACCGAACGTGGGTTCCAGCAACTGACAGGCGCGAACGACCTCGTTCGGATCGTGCGTGTCGATTTCGATATCGAACACATCCACACCGGCAAAGCGCTTGAACAAAACGGCCTTGCCTTCCATGACAGGTTTCCCGGCCAATGCGCCAATGTCTCCTAGACCTAGCACTGCGGTGCCGTTGGAAAGCACGGCGACGAGATTTCCTCGGTTAGTGTAGCGATAAGCAGAGTGAGGGTCTTTCTCGATTGCCAAACAAGGCGCGGCAACTCCTGGAGAATAGGCGAGAGAAAGATCGCGTGCCGTGAGACACGGCTTGGTCGGGACGACTTCCAGTTTCCCGGGCCGACCCTCCTCATGATAAACGAGCGAATCGGCATTGAGCGATGACACTATTTCCTCCTGGGCGAACCCTTTGGACTCAGTGTACTTGGGAATGTGCGTGCTTTGGTGGGGCGTCTCCTGCTAACTGGAAGAACCTTCGACAGGACTCTCGACAATGGGCGGCGCGGCAACCGCTTTGGGCCTTGGAAACAGCCACGGAAGCCCAAAAGCCCCGAGAATCCACCCAATGACAATGCCCTTTAGAAAGTCTGTCCGCTGTTTCGATAATCCTTCGTAGTCGGGAAGTGGAGGACCGGGCAGCGGGTTCCTTTGAACGTTCTCATAATCGCGAATCGCCTTCTCCACTTCCTTCGGCACCATCGGAGGCACCTTAATTCCCTGCTTCGCCAGTTCGCGTGCTTGGGCCTCGCGCATGTTGAGGATCTGTCCGTCAATGCTTCGATACTGCTCTGGAATGCGATCGTAGAGTTTCTTGAGTTCATTCCGCCGAGCGGTCTCTTGTTTCCAATAGTCGTTCGTCAAGTTAGACTGCCGAGGTGCGACGACGTTGCTCTGATGGAAATACACGATCAACGCCACTATCGCGACCTCAGCGAAGACGGTTCTTGCGATAGGCCACGAGGGTCTTTGCAACGCCGAGCCTTGAACAAAGCCGAGCAAAAGCGCAGCCACCACAGAAACGCCGACTCCCAAGAGGCCAAAGAACAAGACCATCATCGCAGCCATTCCGGCGTCGCCGCCCTTGTTTGAGCCCGCAATGAGAAGAATCGCTCCAAGACCGCCAACGACCAAGATCAGAATGAAACTGACCTGACCAAGGGCGACCGCGCCTGACCATGCCCGTGCCCTTAGCGCAATAAAGGCGAGCGCAACCCCCATTCCCACCAGCGCTGCAACAAGACTTCCCATCCGTTGCATTGTAGACGGATAAACTAACCGTTCGGAAACACCCATGAGAAACGCGCTCGGAAAAGGACTCTCTCAGTTGATCGCCGAACAGGCCGATGCCACGCCAACAGAGGCTCAACTGAGTCAGATTTCGCCGAATCGGCGACAACCGAGGCGACACTTTGACGAAACTGCCCTTGAAGAGTTGGCCGCTTCGATTCGGCAGTTCGGAGTCATCCAACCTTTGGTGGTTCGCCCAATATCTGAGGGGCGCTTTGAGATCATCGCTGGCGAACGTCGTTGGCGAGCAGCCGAGTTGGCAGGACTAAAGAGCGTTCCCATTATCGTTCGCGCCGCCGATCAGCAAGAAACGTTGGAATTGGCTCTCATCGAGAACGTCCAACGTGAAGACATTCGCCCCTTGGAGTGCGCCGACGCGTACAAGATGCTTATTGACGAGTTTGGCTTGACACAGGAGGAGGTTGCCTTACGAGTTGGCAAGACCCGTGTTACGGTCACCAACACCCTTCGATTGCTGAAGCTCCCTTCTGGTGTCCGAAAGGCGTTGGAAGACGAGTTGATCACGGAAGGGCACGCTCGCGCGATCCTTCAGGCTGGAAATGAAGCGCAAATGCTCGCGGTTCTGGACGTTGTTCTGAAGAACTCGCTCTCCGTCCGCCAAACGGAGGCTCTGGCCAAGCGAGTTCAGGAAACCAAGCCGAAACGCAAAGCAACCGTATCCGTTGATCCAACTTGGCAGAGCATCCAATCGGGGCTTTCTCAACGTTTTGGCTTGCCAGTTCAGTTGAAGGGGAACGAAAACCGCGGTTCAATCGTGATCGAGTTCTATTCTGAAGACGATCTTGCCAGAGTTGTCGACTTGTTAGGTTTCGAACTTTAGGTGGAGATCGAGTTTCATCAACTCCGACCGAATGACGTCCCAGGGGCCGTCGCACTCCAACGCGCGTGCTTTCCCCCGCCATTTCCAGAAGAGTTGCTTTGGCAGTCGGCACACCTTTTTCGACATCTGGAGGTCTTCCCCACCGGTCAGTTTGTCGCCACCGTTGCAGAGACCGTTGTCGGATCCGCTTCAAACCTGATCATTTCCGAAGCCAACTTCCAATCCCATGCCAATTGGGAAACCACCGTGGGAGGACATGACTTGAACGCGCATGATCCGTGCGGATCGACGTTGTTCGGCGTGGATATCAGCGTGCACCCCAACTTCCGTGGACGAGGCATTGCTCGCCGACTGTATGCCAAGCGCTTTGAGTTCGTTCGCATGAACTCCCTTCTCAGGTACGCAACGGCCTGTCGACTGCCCGACTATATCCACTCCGGAGTCGAGAACATTCACGAATATGTCCAGGCTGTCGTTCGGGGAGTCCTCACTGACCGCACACTAACACCGCTACTGAAACTGGGGCTCGAGTTTGATCGTGTGATCGAGAATCATATGGAGGACGAAGAGTCTGGAAACACTGCCGCTTTATTGATATGGGAACCGTAATTCGAACCGCGACGGTGAACTGGGAGATTCGAGAGTTGACCTCGGTCAATGAGTTTCTTGACCACCTCACCCTTTTGCTCGACCGTTGCTCCGACGCGAACCTCATCGTCTTGCCCGAGTGCTTCAGTTTGGAACTTCTTTCGCTTGATCCAACATTGGAGGGCTCTCGCGTGCCAACGCATTTGGCGAAGACCTTCGAAAGCATCGTCGAAGTCTTGAGTTCGTTCGCAAGGCGCTCGCAGGCGATTGTCGTCGGTGGATCTCACTTTCGACAAGTTCCTGAGGGCATTCACAATGTATGCCCTGTTTGCATGCCATCCGGGGATGTTCGATTCCAGGCGAAGAACAAACTGACCGCATATGAGCGCGAGGAGTGGGGTCTGACGCCTGGACGAGGTTTACAAAGTCCGTTCCACCAGGTTGGGTTGAGTATTTGTTACGATTCGGAGTTTCCTGAGGGTCCGCGATTACTCGCTGAAGCCGGAATGCTCGTCCATTGCGTCCCGGCCTATACCGAGACGCAGCGAGGATTTCAAAGAGTCCGCTGGTGCTGCCTAGCCCGCGCAGTTGAGAACCAAACCTATGTGGTTCATAGTTCGTTGGTCGGTTCTCTGGGGCGGGAGCCGGTCCCTTCGGCGGTGGGCACGTCTGCGGTCATCGCACCAAGTGTTGAGCCGTTTGTGGAACGGGCGGTTCTTGCCGAAACTGGCCCCGGCGAAGGGGTCGCCGTGGCTGACCTTGATCTCGATGCGCTCCTGGCCGCTCGCGAGTCCGGAGACGTTCGAAACTGGACTGATCGGGATGGTTCAAACTGGTTCCTGATGGAGCCCTGAACGGGTACCCTTTTCATTGATGAAGATTCGACTTGGCCATAGCCCAGACAGTGACGATGCGTTTATGTTTTGGGGCTTGGCCTCCGGCGAAGTTAAGAGCGACTACGAGTTCGAACACATTCTGCGAGACATTCAAACGTTGAATGAGTGGGCAATGGAAGGTCGCCTTGAGTCCACTGCTGTGAGCGTTCACGCATTTGCGTACGTTGCCGACAAATACGCCCTTCTTCGCCACGGCGGATCATTTGGAGACGACTACGGCCCCATGGTCGTTACTTCGCGGCCAATGACCATTGATGAGATCAAGGGCATAACCATCGCGGTCCCAGGCAAACTCACATCCGCCTTTCTTGAACTCAACCTATTCTTCGCCAAGACGTTTGGGAACGATGTCAAACCCAAGTTTGAAGTCGTTCCGTTCGACCAAATCATCCCCGCGATTCAAGAGGGCCGCTTTGAGGCGGGACTGATCATTCACGAGGGGCAGTTAACCTATAAAGAAGAGGGGATGCACCTCGTCGTTGATCTAGGCGTTTGGTGGAAGGAGATGACCGGCCTTCCTTTACCCCTGGGCGTTAACGTTGTGAGAAAGGACCTTGGCGAAAACGCAGTTAAAGAGATCAGCCGATGTATGCGCGAGAGCATCACCGCTGGCCTTGGCCACCGCGGAAAGGCGCTCGACTACGCTCTCCAGTTTGCGCGCGGCATGGATTCTCAGACCAGCGACACGTTTGTCGGCATGTATGTGAACAACCGAACGCTTGACATGGGAGATGAGGGCGTTAAGGCCATTCGGTTACTGCTGAAGATGGGAGCCGACGCTGGACTTGTTCCTCCGGTTGAGGTTGAGGTTGTTGATTAAGCCGTGCTAAAGGCCGTCTTCTTCGATTTAGACGACACACTTTGTGGCTATTGGGACGCCTCGAAGCACGGGCTTCGCGAGGCATTCAGACGACATCCGGTTGAAGGACGAACGGTTGACGAAATGGTCACCGCTTGGGGAAAAGCCTTTCGCAAGTTCAGCCCAAAAGTAAAAGACTCTGACTGGTATGAAACCTACTGCCGTGAAGGTGGAGTGACTCGAACTGAACAGATGCGGATGACCCTTCACGAGGTCGGCGTCTACGACGAGAGCCACGCCAGCCGCCTTAGCGATGCGTATGGCTTCGAAAGAGATAGGGCTCTAAAACTGTTCGATGATGCTCAGGGTGTTTTGGAAACGCTCAAGGCAAAGTATCCACTCGGACTCATCACCAATGGGCCGGCCGACATTCAGCGGCAAGAAATAGCAACCCTTGGAATCGGGCATTACTTCGACTGGGTGTTTATTGAGGGTGAAATGGGCATCGGTAAACCAGCAGATGTCGTGTTTGAACGTGCTGAGCAGGCGGCCGAGGCAAGTCCCTCAGAGTTGGCATTCATCGGGAACAGTTACGCCCACGATGTTTTTCCGGCGATTCAACGCGGCTGGAAGAGCATATGGGTGCGTCGGCCCAGCGACGTCGCCCCAAGTCGCTCTGGTCCCGAAGACAAGCCTGAAGACGCGCCCGAGCCGAGCGCTACGATTTCGGAACTGAACGAACTGCTTTCACTCTTGGGTTAGTCTTTGGCCCACGGGAGTGGCTTCAGCGGCGGAAACGTTCGATTCATTTTCGCTGCTTCATCCTCGATCTTTTTCACCCTGTTCTTGTCTTCGGGGTGCGTCGAAAGAAACTCTGGCGGTTTACCGCCCTGTTGCGAGAGCATCCGAAACACGTTGGCCATGCCAGCAGGGTTATAGCCAGCATCTACCATGTTCTTTAGGCCAATCATATCAGCGTCCGTTTCGTGCCTTCGACTGTAAGGCAACCCAAAAATCAAGTCGTCGCCAATACTGGCCAGATCCCAAACAATATCCTTCGCTCTTAAAATCGTAAGGATCGCCGTGATTCCCAGCCGACGTTTCTGGTTGTCGGCATAGGCACTGGCCCAATGCTGGTTTCTTGTATGAACAAGTTCATGGCCAAGGATTCCGGCAAGTTCATCCTCAGTCTTCAATTTGTCCAGCAATCCGGTGTAGAAGAATGTCGGGCCGCCTGGCAAAGCGAACGCGTTCACCTCCTTCGAATCAATAACATCGAATGAAAACTGCCAAGTTTGGCGCTCCTTTTCTGGCATCGCGGCCATTAGTTTCGATGCCACCCTTCGCAAAAAC
>CALMEF010000224.1 GCA_937862825.1 uncultured Armatimonadota bacterium | reverse complement strand
GTAACCACCCTTCGGCGGCTTGAGTTCAAGGCCGTGCTCATGGAGTTTGTCTCGAACCTCAACGAGTGACTTCTTGCCGAACCCACGAATACTCGTGAGATCCGACTCAGTCGCGGTTGCCAGCGCTCGGAGGCTCAAAAGGCCCGCTCGGCGAAGGCAGTTGAACGTGCGTTGCGAGAAGTCAAGTTCCTCGATTCGCATGTCCGGAATGTTGGCCAACTCCGGCGGAAGATCGTCCTCTCCGAAGGTGTCCGTATCAAATCCAACTTGACCGACCTCGAAGAACATTCGGAAGTACTTGTCAAGAATGTGAGCCGATTGCGAAAGTGCGTCGTTGGGCGGCACCGTTCCGTTCGACCAAATCTCCAGCACCAACCGCTCGTAGTCAGTGCGCATGCCAACTCGGGTCGCTTCGACCGTGTAGTTGACCTTCTTGACGGGCGTGTACTGTGAGCCAGTCGGGATAACGCCGATGATGCCCTTGTACTTGTCCTGCTTCTCGGGCAACACGTAGCCGGAACCCCAGCCTACGTACATTTCGACAGAAAGCGAAGACTTTGCATCGCTCAGTGTTGCCAAGTAGCACTCGGGGTTGGCAATCGAAACTCCCTCGGGGCAGATAACGTCAGCACCTGTCACGCGACCAGGCCCCTTGACGTCAATTCGAAGCGTCTTGTCTTCGAGAGGCGCACCATTCGTTGTATCGATTTGAACGGCGAGGTCCTTCAAGTTCAGCAGAAACTGGGTTGTATCTTCCTTGGCTCCAGGAATGGGGGCGAACTCGTGAAACACCTTGTCAATTCGGACGGCACAGACTGCTGCACCGTGGATTGAACTCAACAGCACGCGGCGAAGCGCGTTACCGATGGTTTGACCGTAACCGCGCTCAAGCGGCTCCAGCACAAACTTCCCGTATTCGGAACTGAGATCTAACGTTGAAATGTGAGGCATAGGTTTTTGGTATTAGACTCGGCGTCGCTTCGGCGGGCGGCACCCGTTGTGGGGCAGTGGGGTCTTGTCGGTAATGGACGACACATCTAATCCGGCGGCTTGGATGGAGCGGACAGCAGTTTCGCGCCCAGACCCAGGTCCGGTGATCCGAACTTCAACCTTCTTCATGCCGTGCTCAATCGCTTTGCGAGCAGCATCTTCAGCGGCAACCTGAGCCGCAAACGGCGTGCCCTTTCGGCTTCCTTTGAAGTTCTTCGCTCCTGCGCTTGACCAACTGACAACGTTGCCCTGCGGGTCGCTGATCGAAATCAGCGTGTTGTTGAAGGTGGCATGAATGTGCGCCACGCCAGCAGGCACATTCTTCTTTTCCTTCTGCTTGCCTTTAACTTGCTTTCTTGCCATCGTTACTTCTTAGCCTTCTTCTTACCGGCAACCGTCTTCTTGATACCCTTGCGGCTTCGAGCGTTACTTCGCGTGTTTTGACCGCGAGTGGGGAGACCACGGCGGTGGCGAAGCCCTCGATAGGAACCAATTTCGATCAAGCGACGAATGTTCGTGCTGACCTCACGTCGAAGGTCACCTTCAACCTGATAGTCGTTGTCGAGAATTTCGCGAAGTTGTCCAACCTCTGATTCAGAAAGGTCCTTCACCTTCTTGCGCGGATCAAGTCCGGCTTTCTCAATGACTTCGATAGCGTTGTGCTTACCGATGCCGTAAATGAGAGGAAGCGCATAAAGAATCGCTTTCTCGCGGGGAAGGTCTACGCCTGCAATACGTGCCATGCTTGTTCTCGATTTTCTCCGATTAACCCTGTCGCTGCTTGTGCTTTGCGTTCACGCACAGAACTCGAACCACGCCTTTGCGCTTGATGATCTTGCACTTGTCGCACATTTTTTTGACACTCGCTCGTACTTTCATGGTCGTTGTTCCGTCTGTGAATATTGAGGTTGGCGTGTCTGGACGCGACCAAATGGCCTGCGTGCCTGACGCGAAGAGAGATTGTACCACGCGAGTTTCCACTCGCGCAACCAAAGTTGGCGCTGGGTATCTTCTCCTCACATGCTGAGCATCCTCGTGGTCAATTGGAACACACGAGACTTCTTGGATCGGTGCTTGGCCTCGATCAAGTTGAATCCTCCGGAGACACCATTTGAGGTCATTGTCGTGGACAACAACTCATCGGATGGTAGCGCAGAGATGGTCAGGGCCAAGTACCCATGGGTTGCACTGACCGCTTCGGAAAAGAACTTGGGCTATGCCGAAGGCAACAATCTCGCCTGTGAACATGCACGGGGCGGTTTTCTCCTTACGCTTAATCCGGACACAGAAATCAGCAATGGGGCTCTCGAGACGGCCCTGACCGTATTGAGTGAAAATCCGTCTTACGGTGCCCTGGGATGCAAACTCGTCGGGTCGGACGGAAAAACCCAACGCTCGGTACGAGGGTTTCCATCTTTTTGGGGAATGTTGGCCATGTTCGTCGGACTGGATCGACTAAACCCTACCTACGCCCTGCCCAGCTTCGATTATGAGAAGGAACAACCCGCGCCGCAGCCTATGGGGACATTCCTTCTTTTCCGTCGTGAGGCCATTGAACTGATTGGCGATCCCAAGCGCCCCTTCGATCCCCAGTTCCCCATCTTCTTCAACGAAGTTGATCTCCTTAAGCGACTGCTCGACGCGGGCTGGCCATGTCTCTATACACCTCGAGCCCACATCTTGCACCACGGCGGCGAGAGCACAAAGCAGGTGAGAAAGAACATGATTTGGGAATCTCACCGGTCAGCCGTGCGTTATTTTCGAAAGCACAAGGGGATTGTTGTGGCTGTTCTGTTTGCCTTGTTTGCCTACCCTGCCGCGTTTGTACGGGCAAAAGGAGTCTATGCAGGATTTCGAGGTTAGCATTCTGATTTGCAGTTGGAACACAGTGGATGATCTCCGGCTGTGCCTGCAGAGTCTTGAGCACGAGACGAAGTCAGCAAACCTAGAAGTCCTCGTAATAGACAACAACTCCGAAGATGACTCGGCAGATATGGTTGAATCTCAGTTCCCGTGGGTCGTTCTGCACCGCATGTCAACCAACCTCGGATTTACGGGCGGCAACAACTTCGCCTTAGAGCATCGACGCAGCGGCAATGCGATGCTATTGAACTCCGACACGATCGTCCATCCGGGTGCCCTCAGATCGCTCCTCGATTTTGCGAAAGCAAACCCGGAGGCTGGCGTAATCGGTCCTAAACTCCTCAATCCAGATGGAACGCTCCAAATGTCATGCCGCAGATTCCCAAATCCCATCGCGGCACTGTTCCGAAATACCCCGCTCGGAAAACTCTTCCCGAAGAACAAGTTCACTCGCGAGTACCTCATGGAGGACTTTGCCCACGATCAAGTGCGCGAAGTGGACTGGGTTAGCGGTGCAGCCCTTTTCGCCACTCGAGAGATGATTGACAAGGTAGGGCATCTTGACCCCGATTATTTCATGTTTTGTGAGGATGTGGACTGGTGCTTTCAGGCTCACAAAGCCGGATTCAAGGTGCTTTACTATCCTGAAGCGGTCATCACTCACGCCATAGGGCGAAGCACCGACAAGGCACCGAACCGCATGATCGGTCGATTCCATCGTTCGATGTTCCACTTTTACGCTAAAAACATGGTTCCACAACAGAGCCCAATAGTCAGACCGTTCGCCCTTGCGGGTGCAGCATTAGCCCTTTCTCTGAGAGCCGGACTGTTCATAACAAAGAACAAAATTGATAAGGTGAAGCGATGGTTGAAGCGATAAGGCGATTGCCTGGAGCCTACTTTGTGGGAGTGCTATGCTTCATGGCTTTCTTGATTGGCGGTTACCTGCCTCAGGATCCGCCGCTTCCACTCGAATCTGGAGCGCTCTCTTCCGCACTGGCAGGGACTCCCGAGGCAGCAATGTTGTCGCACGCGATCATTGCATGCCTTGCCCTGGCGGGGTCCATGGTGCTCACCTTGCGCCGCAAGGTCCTGACCTTGCCGTCTCCAAAGGTGACCCTTGTCGTCCTCCTTTTTGGTTTGGTCACCGTAGCGTCCGTATTTGTTAGTCGCTACCGAATGACTAGCCTTGCCGCTGCAGTGGAATGGGCTTCGTATCTAGCCGTCTTCTTCTTGGCCATCAGTTCTGTCGGGCGAAAGGAAGGGCCCAAAGTCGTGCTCGCAGCAATTTCGATCGGCGGTTTCGTGATGGCATTGCGGGGGATCGGCGGGGTCTTGACGAAAATTTATGCCAACTGGAGAATCTTCGCAGGCTGGGTTCATCCCAACGTTGCCGCAGCAGCGCTAACACTCGGGGCAGTTGTTTCCTTGGCGCTCATCCCGCTGGGAATGCGTTGGCTTGGTGTTGTTAGTTGCCTCAGTCAATCAGCCGCGGTTTTCCTGACTGGCTCAAAAGGGGGAACCCTTGGACTCTTGATTGGACTGACCGCCACCGCACTTCTGGCACTGATAACCCGTGAACCTCTCAAAACTAAGGGAGTGTTTCTTGGCTTGGCCCTGCTTTCAACATTGGGCGGACTGTTCGTAGGAAATCAACTTCAATCCGTTCAATCTGGACGGCTCAAAATCGAGGCGACAACCCGAATAGTGGCAGGCTCGCAAACCTCTGAGCAATCTGGCGGTTTCCGCACTTTGCTTTGGAAGACCTCACTTGACCTGATGAAGAAGTATCCCCTTGGCACCGGGATCGGGACCTTCAAGTACCACAGCGCAGAAACTGGACGAACAACGCAGACCCAAATGGCACACAGTTCGCCGCTCCAAATCGGAGTTGAAACCGGTTGGCTCGGGCTCGGCTTAGCCCTCGCCGTTATCGGCATCTGGCTGGTGGAGGTCGGGCGTGGACTGCGATCAGCCATACCAGTGCCAGTAACCCGGGCCGCCCTCATGGGCTCTGTTCTGGCCGTTCTGGCACACTCCGTCGTGGACAGCAATCTCCAGCACTTCGGCTTGGGATTTCTCTTCTTTGTCGTGTTGGCAATCGGGGTTAACTCATCAGTTGATGGAACGACACCCGAGTTCTCCAGGGCACACATCCGCTGGCCTGTCCTCGGAGTCAGTGCGCTCACTTTGGTGGCAATGCTCATCGTCGCTTGGAACGAAACGGCCCTATCGAAGTCAGCCAGTCTCTTAACTTCCGACCGTGAAGAGGTCAGCCAAGCGCTTAGCCCTTTATATGCGCTGGACCATCGCGCACAGATTCTGCTCGCGCTGTCGGCGTCCTCAGCAGACCAAGCACTTACCGCTTTGGAGACCGCGTCGAAGGTTGGTCCGACGCTACGTGGATTCCGTCTTCAGTCCCAAGTTTACAGTTCAAAGAACGATCACGAGAGGGCAATCCAGGTTCTGAACGCTGCCCTGCAACTCGACCCGAACAACCTCCCCACGCTGGAAAGGCTCCTCGAAGAGCAAGCCAAGGTTGACACTGACTTCGCCATAGCAACGGCCAAGAGGATGGTTGAGATCGAAGAAAACTCAACATATTTCAAGGTGCGCGCGATTCCAGAATTGGTGCCGCTAGAAACGGTTGTTGCAAGGTTATTCCTTGTTGAAAATGGGGCACCAGGAAGGGACCACTTGCCACGAGCGGAGGCTCTCTTGATGCAGTTCCTGTCGGTCACCGTACCCCGGGGTCTGCCAGCAATCAAGGCGAACTTCCCACTCCCTGGCATGTCCGTCTCGGAACTCACGCGTGGCATCGAACTCTCACGAAAGACGATTCAACTCCTTGAACGCGAGGGGCAGCCTAGTGGTGAACTTAAGAGGGCTACGGACCAAGCCGAAGCGAGCATCGCCTCAGCGGTTTCAGAATCCCAAACTAGTTTCCAGTAGCGGGCCGGGCCGGTTTCTCACCCTTCACCAACCCCTTTCGGACGATTTTCGCAGCAAGCGGCGCCGCGACCTCACCGCCATGGCCGGCAGACTCCACGACCGCGGCAATGACGATCTGTGGATCATCCATGGGTGCAATCCCAACAAACCAACTGTGGGTTTTCGTGCCCTTTCTGGAGTGCTCGCTACTGCCCGTCTTCCCTCCCCAGGTAACGCCTGGAATGCTCGTGCCGCCGGTAGCGGTACCTTGTTGAATGACGGACACGAGAGCCTGTTTCATGAGGGGCCAGAACCCCGAAGAGACTTCCACGCGATAGAGCACTTCCGGAGTTACTGCCACTGGCTTCCCGTTCGGCTCCGTTGATTGAATGGTCCGAACCAAATGGGGTCGATACACGACGCCATTGTTAGCCACCATTGCTGCAACGTTAGCCATCTGGAGTGGGGTGGCACCAACGTCACCCTGTCCGATGCTGATGTTGGCGGTGTTGCCGAGATACCACGTGAATGGCTTCCCTTCAGGAACCTTTTGCACGGCACGTATCCACTCCTCAGTCGGGACTGTTCCCCTGCCTTCACCCAGCAAGTCGATTCCACTTCGGTGTCCCAGCCCCATGGACTCACAAGCCGTGACAACTCCCTCCCTTCCCGCTTTGATGCCCAGGTCCATGAAGTAGGCATTGCACGACTTCGTCATCGCGCGAAGAAAGGTTATGGCACCGTGGTTGCCCAAACAACGAAACTTGCGGTTTCCAACCTCATAGTAACCCCGGCACACTGCGGTCCTGCCTGCACTAAACTGTCCGGTTTGCTCAGCGGCAAGCGCGGTAACGATCTTGAAGGTCGATCCGGGAGCATAGGTCCCGTAAATCGCACGGTTCGTCATCGGGTGCTGTGGATTACCGCGAAGCCGCTCCCAATCGGTTGAACTGATTCCGTTTTGAAACAATGCGGTGTCGTACGTTGGACTGCTCGCCAGGCAGAGCACCTCTCCATTTCGTGGATCAATAGCGACTATCGCCCCGGGTGCTCCCATGTCCTTGAGCGCTTCCGCAAGCAGTTCGTTGGCAAGTTTCTGCAGGTCGTAATCAATTGTGAGGGTGAGTTTGCTACCCGGCCTTGGGTTATCTCGACCAACAACCCGCATCGGTCTCCCCTTGGCGTCGGTTTCAAGCGATTCTCTTCCCTCAACACCCATGAGATCCTTCTCATAGATGTACTCCAACCCAATCTTGCCCACGTATTGAGGCGGCTTGATGTTCTCAGCCTCAAGCCTTTTCACGTCCTTTTCGCTTGGGGTCCAAACATAACCAAGAATGTGGGCCAAGGAGAGGGTGTCGGCGTAGGTCCTCATCGGTTGACTTTCGACGTTGATCCCCGGCAGGTCCCCTCCGGCCTCGGCAATGCGCGTTGCAACTGCTGGGCTGACTCCAACATGTATAGGGGCAGGCAGATACGGCCGCCACCCATTTTCACTGAGTTTCTGTTTGAGTTTCTCCTCAGGCACGCCAAGGAGCGCAGCCAGTTTTGCCAGTACCCAGGGCTCCTTCTGAATCACACTGGGAATGGCCGTAACGACGGTTTCGGGTTTGACACTCGCAAGCACTTTGCCATTTCGATCTTCAATGATCCCGCGTGGTGCAAGGCTTGAAGTGCTTGATGTTCGATAGGACTCAGCCTTTTCACTCAGTTCAGCATTCATCGCCACCTGCAGATACCAGAGCCGCAAGAAGATCGTTAGTAAGGCCCCGAACACGCCAATCAGAAAAACGACGTAGCGAAGTTCGAGTGACTGCTTACGGGGTGCATGAATCACAGACACGGGTTAACCTCCGTGCCGCGTGCAAGTGCGTCCGGGGGCAGATCCCTTCGGGAACCGCCGAGTTACCGTCTCAGGACAATAGATCGTCGCCCGCCGATTCGTCTCGGCACAAATCTCAACAGATACAACGTCCCCCTGCTCTTCAGGTTGAGGATCTGGAGGCACCGTATCTGGCGGTTCGTTGGGAACCACCTCGGGCTGAACATCCGGCTGAGCGTCTTGGTTGTTGGTTGGCGCACCAGGCATGGGCTCATCGTCCGGGTTTACATCGTCAATGGGCTCTTCGTCGGGTAGATCACGAGGAGCAGTTTCGACCTTCGTTGGCTTTCGCAATAACTGTTCGCCGGTTCCAAAGATGTCCTGAGCCTTCTTCATGACATCAACCCAAAGTTCAACCGTAACGGTTCCGCCAAAAACTCTCGGCATCGGGTCATAGAGCCATCGCTTCCGCTTCTCGTCAAAGTACTCGTTGGCGATCCACCCGATACCGATCAGGTTGCCGGTATATCCGCAGAACCACGCATCCCTGTTATCTTGGGTCGTGCCGGTCTTTCCGCGTGCTCCCACAACGCCTTGGGCTTCTTTTCCGGTGCCCGAAGTGACCACCGCACGCAGGAAGCCATCCATTTCCTCGCAAACGCGGGGATCCAACACATTCTCCGCGATTTCGGGCTGGTAGTCCTTAACAACATTGCCATCAGGCCCAACGATCCGCAAAATGCCGAAAGGTCTCACTCGGTTCCCACCGGTTTGAAAAACGCTGTAGGCTTGTGCCATCTCCAGCGGACTTACCGCTGAACTACCAAGAGCCAGAGAAAGCACAGGGTCTAGTTTGCTGTCAATGCCAAATACGTCATGTGCGTATGCCACCACCGTCGCAGGACCAACCGCGTCGCAGACCCGAACCGCAGGCACGTTCTTTGAGAAGGCCAACGCACTTCGAACCGAATAAGATCCACCATATCCACCGCCCGAGTTCTTTGGGGCCCAAACCTTGCCGGTAGCAGGGTCTTTCCAGGTGAATTTCTCGTTCGAGATGTAGTCGTTCGGTGAAATCACCCCACGACTTAGAGCGGTCGCATACACAATCGGCTTGAAACTCGAACCTGGCTGGCGTTGACCTTGGTAAATGACGTTGTACTGGTTGCGTCGGAAGTCGTAGCCCCCGGCCATCGCCTTGATCTGCCCCCGCCGATCCACCAAGGCAAAGGCTGCGGTTGTGACCTTGCGCCTTCGGTATCGGTCAACCAGTTTCTGAACGGACTTTTGGGCATACCGATCAATTTCGGTGTTGA
>CALMEF010000223.1 GCA_937862825.1 uncultured Armatimonadota bacterium | reverse complement strand
CTTCACCGTGAACGTCATTTTAGCAACAGAACCGTTCTTTGCTCCCGAAACCACGACACTTTTTTGAGAAGCAACGGCAGAAGTCGTCGCTTGGAACGTCTTCATCGTCTCACCTGCATTGAAGATAACTGAAGACGGCACGCTAATCACAGAAGGCATCGAAGAGGCCAGCGGAACCGAGAATCCGTTACCGGGCGAAGGCTTCGACAACGTCACGGTGAAGGTAACAGGAGAACCTCCAACCACCGAAGAAGACGGGGCAGTCAAGGTCCACGGCGCTGACAAGCGGAATGGGTTCCACGCACAGACCAAGTGGCCATCGTTGGTATCGTCAAAGCGAGACCCGTAGTAAAACGTCTGTCCCGAGTAACTGAACGCTGCCGCCTCACAGTAGCCGGGAATGGAATAGAGTAACTGCCTAACGGCGGGGTTCGTGTTCCCAATCTCTATTTTTCCGGAAGGGGCGGGCACGGTTCCGACCAAGAACCTGGCGCCATCCGGGCTAAACGAAATGGACGTTGCTTGATACAACTGTGATGACAAGTCCACCTCGCCCGTGAAGGCCCATTGGCCCAGCCCGTTGCGTTTGTAGAACCGAAGGGTTTCCGAATGAGTCGCGATGATCACGGTGTTTCCGTCTGGACTCATCGCGGCAGTTGACCAGTTGGGGACATCAATCTCGGCCTCTGGCGTTGGCGAGTTCGGTAGTGTGCTGGTAGACCAAATCATCAGTTTGGGCCCAGTCGTCAGCGCCATAAAGCGCTGCCCATTGTCGGCGAACTGGACAAACCTAATGGTGGTCGCACCTAGGTTCAGGGTTCGAAAGCCAGAACCGTTAGTCGTCCGATACATCGTAATGTTCCCCGCCTTTGCCGTCGCAATTAGTGCTGAGCCTGCAGCTGGAACCGAGTTTCGAGACACATGGAGCATGCGGTAACCGATCCCACGCTGGTTCGTTCCCCCGGGGATGGGCGTTAACATCGTATTGCCTGCGGGATTCAGAATGTAAGTGTTCTCGTCCGTAGCCCACACCATCCGCCCACCACCGTATGCCGCAGCCTCAATGCCATTGTTATCGGTTGGTGCCTTCTGATATCTATTGAGTGCGCCATTAGTCGTGTTGTATCCAATCACTTCCCAATAGTTGTTCGCAGTGAACACCCAATCATCGCCCGGAGCCACAAAACGTACGTAGCCCGTGGAACCAAATCGGCCCAAGTCGGCTCCCAACTTGGAGGCCATGTGAAGGTTGTAGTTTGCAAACCACATAAGCAGACCCGATCGGGAAACGCAAATTGACGGCGCGTAGCCGTCATCATAGCCACCTGGAGTATTCCATCGAATGGTTCCGCTTGTTGAGGTCTTAAAAACCGCTTTATTGGAGCCTACGTCGCCCTGCACGGCCAGATCGCCGTCGACGTACCACTCAACCGCCTCAATAACACCTAAAGGCGCGCTGAAGAAGCTGGTCTGCGCCCAGTCGGAAGTTCGGTGAACATAGACCTTGGATCCCGTAGCGATGGCAATTTGCGTTCCGTCCGGTGAAACCGCAATATCATAGAGTGAAGAGGTCGACGGGTCTATGGTCGCCGAAACGACTGATGACCGGTTAAGGCGATCGTAAACGTTAACCCAACTAACTCCACGGAAGACCAGTAACCAACGACTCCCCACGAGCGCGATCCGGGTATCAGATGCATGAGAAGACGATAAACCCAAGTCCCATCTCCATGTGTTCGACCAGGTTGAACCTTCTTTTTTGACTTCATCCACATAAGCTCCGTGCAAGATGTAGACTTTCGTCGCTGACTCAGAAACAATCTGAGCCGTGCCACTAACAAATGGATAGGTGAACTCTTCACGTAGATCTCCACTTGCCGTATATCGCACTTGAATCTTGTCAGGTCCATCGTTGTTACGATGGAAGAACACCGCATTGTTGGGCGAGATAGCCAGTGCACCCACGGTACCCGGGGAGTTCACTGACCAAAGGCACCTCCGATCCGATCCTCTCCAACCTCGAACAGCATTGTCAGAGGC
>CALMEF010000222.1 GCA_937862825.1 uncultured Armatimonadota bacterium | reverse complement strand
CCTTTGGGGACAAAGTGGTCAGCACTATGGACTCGGCGTCCAGTCCGGAATGTTACAGATCCACTCGGATACGGTTGGCTCGGACGTTACGTTTGGTTATGGAAGCAGTGGACTCTTCACGGAAACGATGCGCGTAAAGGGCAATGGCAATGTCGGAATCGGTACCACTGCCCCAGAGTCCAAGTTGCATATTCGAGGTGGCAATCTATACGTTGAGAACGGGTTTGGCGGAACCCCAATAATAATGTTTGCCCTGGGCGATAATGACACCGGCTTGAATTGGGCCGGAGATGGTTCACTTGATGTCTATTCGAATAACGTGAGCGCGATGAGCGTTCGAGGTTCACGGGTGGGTTTGGGTACGTCATCGCCCACAAGCAAACTGCACGTTCTCGGCGACACGACCGGAGATTTGGCGTACTTCAACAACTCCAATGTCTCTGGATACTCAATCCACGCTTTGATTGGCACGACTAGCCCGACCTATGCATTTTCTGACAGGGCAGCAATCCGAGGAGATGCAGCAGGTTCGAGTTCGCGAGACGGTGTGCTAGGGATTTCAGAAACCGGTCTTGGAGTCTTCGGATTTTCTCAATCAAATGGAATTGGGGTGTTCGGCAGGACCAATAGCACTTCCGGTTTGGCAGTGTACGGTTATAACAATGGCGGTACTGCCGGATACTTCTTTGGCAACGTTCAAGTTGTCGGGAATATCAGCAAGTCCTCAGGAACCTTCAAGATTGACCACCCGTTGGATCCTGAAGGCAAGTACCTCTACCACTCGTTTGTGGAATCGCCGGACATGATGAACATCTACAACGGCGAAGTCCGAACGGATGACCGGGGCTTTGCTACAGTTATGCTTCCAACCTACTTCGAAGCGCTGAACCGAGACTTCCGCTACCAGTTGACGGTTGTGGACGACGGCAACACCGAGGAGTTCGTGCTTGCGAAGGTAGTCCAGCGGATCAAAGGAAACACATTTGTGATCCGAACCAGCGAACCAAACATCGCCGTTTGTTGGGAAGTCACTGGAGTTCGGCAAGACGCCTACGCAAACGCGCACCGAGTGAAGCCAGAAGTTGAGAAGGAGCCAGAAAATCAGGGCCTGTACCTTCATCCGAAGGAGCATGGGCAGTCTGAAGAGCGTGGGATTGACTTCCAAGACCTGAGACGTCGTGGGATCAATCAGCCAGCGAAACCATCGAAGTAGGAACTGGTGAGCACTGATCATAAGTAGCCTGATTTGAACCTGGAAACGTGGTCCAAATCAGGCTAAACTGAACTCAGTTTACGAATATGTAAGTTGAATCCCGCGGCGTTCAAGTTCTTGGACGAACTTGGTGCCGGACATTCCGTTTTCGTATCGGATCGCGCCGTCGGGCATATGACCGTTGGCAATCTCAATCGCGTAGATTGACGCCGAGAACCCAGTTAAGCGCTCCATCGAGGTGAACCCGGTGACCTCATCCTCCTTGTCAAAGATGTCAATCTGGAGGGTCTTCGGTTGGCCGTCTTTAGTTCCCATGCCGACGCCTCGAACCGCGCACATGTCTCGATCCACGAACTTGGCCAGTTCCGGACCAAACACTGCGTTGAAAACATCCTTCGGGACGATTTTTGTCCCTTTCACGTCAATAGCCTCCTCGTTCCAGAAGCCGAAGTCTTTGAAGATCTTCATGAGGAATCCGTGGCCTGGGAACCGAATGGTTTTGTACTCGTAGTTCGTCACCCTATCCTTGAGGGTGTACGGAGCCGTGCTGGTTCCTCCAGAGGTCACGAAGGCCTCCATTTGACCAAGTTCGGGTTGATCAATGAACAACTCCTCGGTTTCCGTGAGCGTGTCTACGAGTGCGATTTCGTGGTTTCTGAGGACGACTGCCTGGTAATCGTATTCGGTGACCAATCCTTCACAGTTGAACGTGAGTTTGTAGTTGAATGGCGGTTTTGGATTTTGTGGAAGGACACCGCAGTACAGTTTCACCGTTTCACAGGTGTCCAAGTGCTCGATGAGCCAGAGACCGAGGCTGTTCACCAATCCCGGCGCCAAGCCGGTATCGGGCACAAGGGTCACTCCCGCAGACTTGGCCATATCGTCCAACTTGAGCGTTTCCATGGTGATGTCGGTGTTGCCTCCGAGGTCAACCATGCTCGTTTTGGATTGAACGGCAACCGCTGCAATTTTCGGATGCATCCAATAGGGAACGCAACTGATGAGAACGTCAACGCCATCAAGGAACTTCGAGAGGTTGGCTGGCTCCAAGGCATTCACCTGATGAGGCTCGCAAATCGCACTGCCGATCAACTCGTTGACTCGGCGACTCGACTTCTCGGCCTGATGGAGGTCAACGTCGCCCATTCGAATCACTTGGGCATCGGCAAACTTAGCGAGATCGTAAGCGGCAGCAGTTCCTTGCATTCCTGCTCCCAGCACAGCAAAAACCTTCTTCATTGAATGTGTTCTCCAGGCACCAACGCGGGATCAAATTGACCGCGCGGGAATCCATATTCTACCAGTTTCGGTTGTCGGTGGCGAACTCTGGAGGAGCCTCTTCGTCTTGACACACCATGATCGGCTCTTTTCTCCTTCTCGCTCTTACACCTCTTTCGGATCGTCAAGTTCTTGAGGTCAAGATTGACGGTGTAACACGCACAGCAATCGTGCGGACCCCGACAAAGCGATCTGCCAAGGCGCCGGTCATCTTCGCCTTTCACGGTCACGGAGGCAACGGCCGATACGCAGAGCGGAAGATGGACTTCCATACTTTGTGGCCAGAGGCGATTGTGGTGTTTCCAACCGGAGTGCCAACCAAAACACCGAACGACCTGGAAGGCAAGAGAAATGGCTGGCAGATACGGCCTGGTCAGGATGGAGATCGCGACCTCAAATTCGTTGATGCGATGTTGTCCGACCTTGGTAAGAAGTTTAGCGTTGACGCTCGCGTGTTCGCAATGGGACATTCAAATGGCGCGAGATTCTGCTTTGTACTTTGGGCGGAACGAGCCGACAAGTTTCGGGCATTTGCACCTTGTTGCGCAGGCGGTCTCGGGCTGATAAAGGACCTCAAGCCAAAGCCCGCCTTCATCATGGGCGGCAAGAAGGACGCGATCGTTGATTTTAGAAGTATCGAGCTGAGCGTTGCTGGGCTGAAACAACTCAATGAATCTGGAGAAGGTGTAAAGGGCAAGGGACCCTTGGTCCACTATCCTTCGCCGAAGGGCGATCTCGTGACCTACCTTCACGAAGGAGGCCACGAGTACTTGTCTGAGGTCAACCCGCTGATTGTCGAGTTTTTCAAGCGCGTTTCGAGAGATTAGACCTTATTGCCTCAAGCGAATCGCCTTAACCTTAACGAGTTGAGAATGACCGAGATGCTACTAAAGGCCATTGCGCCCGCTGCGAGCATGGGACTGAGCATGCCAAAGGCGGCAAGCGGAATCATCACGACATTGTAAATGAAAGCCCAAAACAGGTTCCACTTGATTGTTGAGAGAGTAGATCTAGAAAGCCGAATGGCTTGCACGACGCCCCTCAGGTCTGCCCTCAACAAGGTGATGCCTGCGGTCTCCATCGCAACATCAGTTCCGTGCCCCATGGCGATTCCCAGGTCGGCCTTGGCCAAGGCTGGAGCATCGTTGATACCGTCACCAACCATAGCGGTCGAGCCAGAAGCCTGGAACTTCTCAACTACTTCTGCCTTCTCATGCGGAAGCACCTCAGATTCGATTGAGGTGATGCCAACTTGGGCAGCCACAACCTCTGCGGTCCGTTGGTTATCTCCAGTGACCATAACCGGATTGACTCCAAGCGCCTTGAGTTCATCAATAGCCGCTTTTGCCGTCGGCACAAGCACGTCAGAAACGGCAAAGACAGCGACGTCCCGACCAACTCGAGCCACAAACACCGTCTTGGCTGCGTCCACCAGTTCTCCCACAACCTGACGCTCGCGGTCTCCAAGTGGACCCATTTCGCCTTCGACCCACGATACTCTTCCAATCAAGCCCTCTTTCCCGTTGGACTTTCCGCGAATCCCCATTCCGGTAACGGCCTCGAAAGTCTCGGGGTTTCGAACCGGTAGTCCAAGTTCGATGGCCCTTGCAACGACAGCTTTGCTGACCGGATGCTGACTAGCAGACTCTAAACCAGCAGCCCATTCAATAGCGTCTCCCTCCGTCCAAGTGCCGAACACCATGACATCGGTTAGCCGAGGCTTGCCTTCGGTGAGCGTTCCCGTCTTATCCAACAGGACCGTCTTCACATTCCCGGCTCTTTCCAGCGCCTCACCATCCTTAACCAAAACGCCAAGTTCAGCACCGCGCCCCGTTCCCACCATCAGTGCAGTAGGAGTGGCCAAGCCGAGGGCGCAAGGGCAGGCAATCACCAGGACTGCAACGCCAGCGATCAAGCCTTGCTCCAATCCATGGCCCAAGAGCACATAGGCAACGACCGTCGCAATGGAGATGAGGATGACGATGGGCACAAAGACAGCGGAAACCCGATCCGCTAGTCCCTGAAGAGGCGCCTTTGAGCCCTGTGCACGTTGAACAAGCCTGGTGATCTGTGCAAGCATCGTCGCAGAACCAACCTTCTCAACTTCAAACGCGAACGTGCCTTGCTCATTCAGGGTTCCGCCTGTTACCGTCGAACTGATCGTCTTGTGAACTGGCATGGGCTCACCAGTCACCATAGCTTCATTCACGTAGGACTCACCCTCGACGACCTTTCCGTCCGTCGGCACGCACTCTCCCGGCTTGACCCTAACGACCATTCCGACCGTAAGTTCTGAGGCCGGAATCTGCCGCTCGCCGTCTTCTCCGACTACCGTCGCAACCTTCGGGGCCAGGTCCATCAACTTCCGAATACTGTCGGACATTCGAGTTTTGGCTTTCGCCTCCAAGTACCGACCGAGCAAGATGAGGGTAACGATGACAGCCCCCGTCTCGAAGTAGATGTGCTCGCTCTGCATATGACCATGTCCTGTATGGCGGAACAAGGCATAGGTCGAGTAGGCCCAAGCAGCAAACGAGCCAAGGGCCACCAGCGTGTCCATGGTCGTCGTACCGTGTCGAAGAGCCTTTAGCGCCACAGTAAAGAACTGCCGACCGCACCAAAAGGTCACGGGAGTCGCTAGGGCTAGCAATAGCCAGTTCATCAACTCGGGTCGCGGATGCCAAAGCATGGAGATCAAAACCAGTGGGATCGTGAGCGCGGCCGCAAGAATCAGGTTAGACCGCATCTTCGCGAGTTCACCTGCAGACTCCATTCGAAGGTGCTCCGCATGTTCTGAGGCCGAATGATGCGCGTGAATGTCATCCTCAATGACCTTAGCAGCATAGCCAGCAGCATCCACCGCGGCAACTAACTTCGACGGATCCAGTCCAGGTTCGTGATGAACAGTGGCCGTATGGGTGGCAAAGTTTACTGAGGCGTTGCTGACTCCGGAATCCTTAGATAGCGCCTTCTCAACCCGTCGAACGCATGATGCGCAGGTCATTCCGTCTATCTTCAGCTCAGTCTCTGTCGTCTCAACCGGTTTAGTCTGCGGCTCGTGCTTCATATCCTTCTTCCTCAACGGCTGCTATGGCATCGGCGATCGTAACGCCTTCCACCACCGCGCTTCCTGCCTGCAGGTCTACGGCCACGTTTGTCGCACCAGGCAATCGCTGCAAAGCCTCCGTTACATGTCGGACACAGTTTTGGCAAGTCATGCCTTCTATTTTCAGTTTCATCTTTGTATACTCCTATGGGTATTAGGCTCTCATCAGCCTACTGAAGACCTCATCCAGCTCATCAAGAAGTTCATCTTGCGTCATCGTCTTGGCCTGCGAATGCGCCGACTCACAGTCATGGGAAACGATACAGTGCTTCACGTGCTGAGACGCTACGGACGCTGCAGTTTGACTGAGAGCTGAACTTACTGCCGCGATCTGATTCAAGATGTCACAGCAATATTCTCCTTTCTCAACCATGCGACGAATGCCCCTAATCTGGCCCTCAATACGGGCTAGCCTGCGGTCGATTGACTTCTTCTCTTCAGTGTCCATCAATCATAATATACCCCCATGGGTATGTAAAAGTTCCATGATTCGTTGGCTGGTCCAAGAAAGCGAGCATAATCCTCGTCATGTGGCGATTCGCTTTCCTCCTTTCCCTCTCAGTGGTTGTTGGCTGTGCTCAAGCTCCCTCAAAGCCAGCGGATCCAAACTATGTTCAAACAGAGACCGATGATAGGGAGCTTAACCAAGCGATGGCCACCGCCCGAAAAACGCTGGATGAGGGGCTTTCTTACCTGGGCAAGGCTGACGCCGAGTTACTCATCAAGGTGGGACTACCAGTGCCCGGAGGCTCGAAGGAGCATATCTGGGTTGATTCCATCGAGAAGGGCGCTGGAGGTTCGCTGCGTGGCAAACTTGCTAACGACCCCGTTGATCTGAAGAACCTCAAGTATGGCGATCCAGTGAACTTCGTGCGCAGTGATGTCAGCGATTGGATGGTGACGCAGTCCGACGGCTCAACGATCGGCGGATACACGATCAAAGTGCTCCAGAAGCGGAGCCAATAAAATGGCGGAGAGGGTGGGATTCGAACCCACGGTGAGTTGCCCCACACCGCATTTCGAGTGCGGCGCACTAGACCACTATGCGACCTCTCCGGGGCAGATTATACCGGGACGAGGCACAAAGAAGGGCTCCCACGGACGAATCCGAGGGAGCCCGTATAACGCGACTTACCTACTGACCGTACAACTGAATCTGATCGATTCTGAAGTTGAACGGCACCGGCGTAGAAGTCGTTCGCTGCGGCGAGATTCCGCGGACCAAGATTTTGACTTGGCGGCTGGTACTCACGAACGTTCGAATCGACGAAGCAGGGATGACAAACGTCTTGGATGCGTCTGCAGCGCCGCTCGGAATCGCGCCGAGGTACTTGTAAGAGCCATTCGCCCAGTCCCAGCCAAAGATGCTAACCGTGACGCCAGTTGCCGCCGACGATTCCAACTTGAGGCCCATCGTCCCAAATTGGGTGCCCGACTTGTTGACCGTGTAGGTTGCAGCAGCAGAAGCCACTTGACCGGTTCGAGCAACTGGAATGGACGGAACGCCAAAGTAGCGATTGTCTGAGTTCGTCGCGTCAGCGACAGTGCCAAACGAGGCTCCACCTTGGACTTTGACGATGGATGTCGGGTTGAAGGTTGGCAGACCACCGCCGCCACCAGGAGTGCTGATTTGGAAACTGTTCACAACTGTAAGCCAGTTACCGTTTGTTTGTGCAACCATGCCAACACCCCAGAACGTCGTGTTGTCAACGGGGTCCACACAGATTCCAAAGTAGTCGCCAAAGCGGTTACCACCGGGGCCACCATAGGTGTTACCAGGGCTGGTTGAGAGCAACTTGGCTGCGCCCATGGTTCCGAGAGGGTCAGTCCGCTTTCGTCCCGCACCCATGAAGTCCATACAGATGCTGGCGCTTGAACGTGCAAACACCACGGCAATATCGCCCGCACTGTTCGAAGTTGCGGCCGGCATGGAGTAGTGAACGCCACTGGGTCCAACGACGTTGCCGGACTGGACAAGTGTCGGGTTCGCAGCGGGGAAGTTGTTGGTCGCGATCTCATACCAGCGTGCCGCGTTGGGCTGACCACCGGCTGGTCGCACGGTATGTGCAGCGATCAAACTGCCACCACGCCAAAAGGCGTTCATCAGTCGTCCGCCAATCGCGTCAAGTTGGCGACCGTTGGTTGATTCCGATGCGTTCGGGAACTCAAAACTCGGCACGGTCACGTTGCGCGTCTGCAAAGTAGGGGTGCCAGTCAAGTTGGTTAGCACGCCGACCTGGATTGCGTTCGTGCTAGCCACGGTTGCGAAGTAGATCTTGTCAAGGTTGGCGTCAATCGTGCGGGCTGGATGAGCCGTCCCGCCCGGGGTAGTCAAGTAACTGGCCACCGGTGCGGTCCCTGCGAGCATTCCTGCCTTGGGCATAACGATGTACTGGATTCCGTTGTAGCCCCCGGTAAATCCAAACATGTTGCCGGTCATTACGATGGCGTCTTTGTTGAAGCCCCAACCTGGGTAGTCAAGCCAAAACTCATTGGCACCAACAACCTGCTTGGTCTCAACCCGATAGATAAACCAGTTTCCATTGGGGTCTGCGTTATCGGAAACACAGACGATGCCCTTGCTGATCTTGTCCGCATCGGATTGCTCAAGGCAGACCACGTAAAAGCGCTGAGCAATCGGATCGTACATTGCCTTCGGGTCGAAAAGGAAGTTGGTAACTCCGGGAACCGAGGAGAAAAAGTTCTCGAAGGTCTGCTCAAAGGTCTTTACGCCAGCCTTCGTGAAAAACGCGATTGAAGAGTTGACCACAACGACAACATGGCTGTTGCCAACGCCGAGATCGGGATCGGGAGGAGTCCAACCAGTCGCGCTAATAGCTGGCCACTTCGAGCCATTTAGAACGTTTTGAAGTTCGGTGTTCTGCCCAGCAACTAGAGAGTTCCTGTCGAGTCGGGGCGGTTCAAATCCTGGGTCATGCGGTGCTCGAATACCTCGCAACGAATAGCCCGGGTTCACCTGGGGGAAGAAGTCGTGTGTTGAAACGACGGTGGGCGCAGGAAGCTGAACTCGCTTGTAAGGCCGCACAATATCGGTACCACCTTGGGCGGTGGCCATTTGCGTGGCAACAAGAGCGCACAGCGTCAGCATGGAACGAAATGATTTCATGGGATCCTCTCACAGAGCCTGCATGGACGCTTACAGCAGACTTACCTGTTCTACGTCAGACGGTTTTGAACTGTTCGAAGGTTCAAAATTGGAAATGCCCGTCGATTGTCCTGGACGGGCTTCAGGTTAAGCGGCTTCCCACCGGGAAACCTAAGTTTAGAAGGCTCACCCTCCGCCTCTCGGCGCCCCATCAAATGGGAGACTGGCAACCTTGGTCTTTGCGGCATCGGCCATGAACTTGTTCACTTCAGTCAGCTCAGTCTTGGATCCTCCGGGAAGGCTCTTGTAGACTTTGCCACCCTTGACCAACACAGCCCACGGCGAATAAATCGCCTTGTAACTGCGAATGATCTTGAGATCAGCATCGGCAAGGAGCGTGAAAGGAGCGTCATTTTGTGACTTCCATTTCTTCGCCTCATCCATGCTGCCGTTGATGACACCCACCATTGTCGCATTCTTGTAAGTCTTTGACAAGGTGTTGAAGTGAGGAATTGCCCGTTGGTTCACGGGACAACCGATTTTCACAAAGTACAGAACAACAGGCCCTTTCTTGGAAAGGCTCTCCAAAGAGTGGGTTTTGCCGTCAGTTCCCGAAGCCGAGAACGCCGGAGCCTTGGTCCCATCCTTTAGGCCGTCCTGCATTGCGGTTGCACGAATTGCCAATGTTGCCAAGGCGCAAAAAGCAGCCCCAGACAGGATCGTGCGTGTGGTTTTCATACCAACCCTAATTATGGGCGTTTTCTGCAAAAGGTTCCCTCGAACATCTCGGATCCCAACCTGTTAACCCAACCTGATTTTCTCGAAACTGGGTTAACGGCACCATTTCTGCAACTGTGATCGTTGGTGACGATCATGAAGTTTCGATCCTTGAGTCTTATCCTAATGGCAGGTATCGCCATGGGAGGAACCCCTGTAGCCGAGGCAAAAGGAGCCAAGCGACCCCTTCCACCCTACATGAAGGGGCCAAGACCAGAAACTGGAGCCTTCCTCAATCACCCCGCAAAAACCATTCAAGAAGTGATTGGGCAAATCAGGCTTGACCCCGAAGTGGCCGATCGAATGATGAGGCACTTCGAAATGTCCAAGGAAGAAGTTATTGACTACCTTGCTCCCCTGCGAAGTGACGTCTTAAGGGCCGACGGTGTTTACATCGTTTACAACGTTCATGATGACGGAGTCATTCGCGCTCGAACCTTCAACCTAAAGAAAGGCACGAAGGTCTATGTCAACTCGACTGGAAAACCGATCCTACGACACATCTGCGCCAATCCCATGACCTTGGGACCTAAGCGCGGCAGCACTCTGTCGTCGGCTAGCGTTTCCTCAGATGAACCGATGAAAGTCGTGGCTGAAACTACATCGTCTTCGAGTACAGAACTGATCACAGCGAACATTGAACCGGAGTCTCCAATGCCCTTCGCCGAGTCCACCCCGATCACACCTCCGATTGAGCCAATTGAGCAGGTGCCAGTGCTTCCCTCAACAGGGCCAGGTTCCTTTGGCATCATCACCTTTGGGCTTCTCACGTCGTTTGGAGCCATAACAAGCACCGGAGGTTCGGAAACACCTCCCGTCCCAGAGCCCGTAACTGCTCTCCTACTGGCGCCTGCGGCGGCATATCTCGCCCTACGACGAAAATCTAAGTAGGAACCCGAGGGTTTACTCCCACTCGATCGTTGCCGGCGGTTTGCTCGTTAAGTCATAGAGAACACGATTGACGCCAGCAACCTCGTTAACGATGCGAGTCGCGATATGCTCCAGGGCTTCAAACGGAATGTTGGCCGCTCTGGCGGTCATCGCGTCCTGACTCTCCACCGCGCGCAGCACGATTGGGTGCTCATAGGTTCGTTCGTCACCCATCACCCCTACGCTACGCACATCGAGCAAAGCAGCATATGACTGCCAAATACCTCGGTTAAGCCCTTGCTCTTTCAAGACAGATCGGAAGATGTAGTCGGCATCTTGAACGATTGCTACGCGCTCCGGCGTGACTTCGCCAAGAATCCGAACCGCAAGGCCGGGGCCGGGGAAGGGTTCCCGGTCTACGAGCTCATCGCCAAGTCCAAGCTTTCGCCCCACGTTTCGAACTTCATCCTTGAAAAGCCACCGAAGCGGCTCAATGAGTTTGAGGTTCATCCACTCTGGTAGCCCACCCACGTTGTGATGGGTCTTAATTTTTGCGGCAGTTGACGAACCCGATTCAATGACGTCAGGATACAGCGTCCCTTGAGCCAGGAAGTTGCACCCCTCGAGTTCGTTCGCGTGCGCCTCAAAAACGCGAACGAACTGCTCGCCAATCGTCTTCCTCTTCGTCTCTGGATCCGTTATTCCCTTTAGAGCACCAAAGAAGCGGTCGCGCTCGTCAAAGGCGTGGAGATTGGCGTGGAACTGACCGCTGAACATGTCCACCACCTGCTTCGCCTCGTTCTTGCGAAGCAACCCATGATCAACGAACACACAGACCGCTCGGTCACCTATGGCCTTGATCAACAGGGCCGCCATTACGCTAGAATCAACGCCTCCGGAAACCGCGCAGAGCACCTTGCCAGTTGGACCAACAAGGCTTCTGACTCGCTCAATCTCCTCGTCAATGAAGTTCTCGCTTGTCCAAGTCGCGGACAAGCCTGCCTTCTCAAATAGAAATCTTCGAAGGACTTCGTTGCCCGACGCCGTATGGGTCACTTCGGGGTGGAACTGAACCCCGTACATCCGCGATTGATCATTGTCCATTCCCGCGACAGGGCAAGTGTCCGTCGTGGCCGTCACGGTGAACCCATCGGGCACGCGCATGACTTGGTCTCCGTGGCTCATCCAGACTTCGGTGGCTGGAAGACCGTCTACCAAACTTCGGTTTCCGGCACCAACCGTAGACAACACTTTCAAGTTTCGAAGACCGTACTCACGGTGATCGGCTGGCTTAACTTCCCCACCAAGTCGGAGAGCCATCAGTTGCTGACCGTAGCAAATTCCTAACGTGGGGATTCCTTCGATGAGCGCGAAATCAAGGTTAGGCGAGCCTACTTCCAGAACTGAGCGAGGTCCACCGCTGAGTATCACGGCATCTGGGCGATTGCCTGCGATGGACTTTGGTGCGTCGGGCCATGCGACCATTTCACTGAAAACGCCCAGTTCTCGAACTCGACGTACGATCAGTTGGGAGTATTGGCCGCCGAAATCGATAACTAAAACGCGCTGCTGACTCACTTGACCCCAAAACCTGGAGGCCCCTGACGGATTCAAACCGACGACCTACCGCTTACAAGGCGGTTGCTCTAC
>CALMEF010000221.1 GCA_937862825.1 uncultured Armatimonadota bacterium | reverse complement strand
GGAATGTGGCTGTAGTCCGTCTCAACGGACTGAAAGAACAGTGAGGAGTTGATCGGCGTTGTGTAGCCCAGGCAGAACTCGCCGTTGTCCTCAACCTCCTTGGTAGGCACTCCCTCAGCCGGGTCCCACTGTCTGACATCGCTGCCGTACCACCACCAACTCGGCGAAAGGGATCGCGCTGCGAACGCACAACGAGACGCTCGTTCCAGGTGATCGTCGTCCATCACATAGCGCGCCGCCGCATAAACTTCTGCGAACCCAGCAGTATCCCAAACGTTGTCCCCCGCATAGGGGAAGTCACGCCTGAGCAGGTCGGCATTCCGCATCGTGATAAACCGCAAGATCTTGGTGGCCTCGTCTTGCATGTCCATTCGAATAAGGTCTTCAAGAAGTTCGAAGACCCTTGAGTTACCAAGGAGTCCAGCATTCCTGTTCGCACCTCGAATGGCATAGCGGAACATCGCCAGGGCGGTCCGCGCCGCGAAGGATAGGTAGGTTCGGGCGTCGTGCTTGGTTTCGCCGTAAAACTGCGACACCTTGGCCATTGACTGGTAAAGCGAATAGACAAGGGGATAAATCTGGGGTCGACCATAGTTGACCGCAACCGAGTGGGGATCGACAAACGCGCTTCCCACTGTGTCGTCACCTGGGTTCTGAAGGTCATGTCTCAGGAAGTCTGAGATGTAGTTATCCAGCGCCAGAATCTCGTCCTTGTCTGGATAGATCGAGTTCTTTTCTGCCAGGAAGCAGGCGTCGGCCAGTCCACACTCGACCGCAAAGGCAGATCCAACCTCAAACCTTCCATCTGGAAACGAACTGGATTGGGAGTTGGTTAGAAGGATAGCCCCATCAAGGGATGAGCCTGGCGATCGCTGAACCTGGTTCTTGACGATCCACTTCGCCCGCGCCTTGATCAGGTCTTCAATCCGTGCCGTAAAGAACAGGTGGGCATGTGACCGTCCACCTCGCGTGTCCTCAAAGGAAAGTCGTAGGGGGCCGGGTTGCTTTGCCTTCACAAAGCAGAAGCCGCCTTCTTCGTCAGCGTCGGTCTCAAAGTCTGCATCTCCGCTGGCGTAAAACCGAGTCGGCGTCACTCCGGCCACCTCGGCGGCGACGCCCACGTCCACGGGTACGACGGCTCCGGGCAGGAGTTTGATCGCCGGCTTGCCATTCATGGCCATGGCGCCGCTGACATAGTCAAAACGGTCACGTTCGCACGAGACAAAGCACGTTTGAAACGTCCGTTGGTCTCCGGGCTCAAGGATCAATGAAGTGTGCTCGTTATGCCACTGCCCCCATCCCTCACGCTCAACCGTGGCCTTACTATAAATGTAAACCACGGGAACTCCTTCCCAACGGAATGGGGTTTCCAACGAAGTTGCGGCATGGGCAAAGAACTCCCAGGAGGTCTCCTCTCCCGGAAAGACCAACAGGCCCGGAGGTTCCGCACAAAGCCTTTGTGCAAACAGATAACTCGCGCTGCCCCCGATGAACTTGTGAAGGTACACCCGGTCTAGCCAGATGCTCTTGCCCGTCGACTTTTGTCTTCCAAAGCCTTCATAAAGGTTGTTGAGAGCCATTGGAAAAGCGAGTTCTCCAACCTCGATGCTCCTCCTTCCCCTGTTCCGAAGGGTGATCTCCCAAACCACGCGGGGGACTCGTCCTGGAACTTCAAAGAAACGCCCAAAACATCGAACGTCAGACAGGAGCCCCAAGTCATATTCGAAGCCGATGGACATAGGGTCCGAGTCGTCGTCAGTTCGCTCTGCTGAGATGCTGCGGCCGGAAATCCAGGGCTCTTCGGGCCCCGTACGAGCGCTGAGAAGGATGGTGCCAGGAAGATAATCTTCGGAATACTCCTCGCCAAAGTTGACGGGTGGGAGGACGAACTGGAACTCCTCCCCTTCTTCCGGCAAGTTTGGGTCACTCGCCCATAGTTGAACGATTCTTCCAGCAGGGCCAAACTCTAAACTGACAAGTGACCCGGTGAACTCGTGGCGGTCCGCCAAGAAATCGTCCATATGGGTTCGGGATGTTACCGGATTCGCTCGTGCCCGAAACAAAAAAGTGGGCCGGGCATTACGCCCGACCCGTGGATGGTGCTGCGAGAGGTGATTAGCCGCGCAACAAGGACAAGACTGCTTGAGGTGCTGAGTTCGCTTGAGCGAGGACCGCCAGACCGCTCTGCTGCAGAATCTGCAACTTGGTGAAGGTGGTCATCTCTTGGGCGACGTCGGCATCTCGGATGGACGATTCGGTAGCGGACAGGTTCTCCTTGGCAATGCCCAGCGCTCGAATGTTCGATTCAACGGCATTGCGCTGGAACGAACCCAGGGCACCTCGAGACTTCGAGACCTCTGCGATGGCAGCGTCAATGACGCTCATCGCTTCAGAAGCACCCGACGTCGTCGTGATATCGATGTTTCCGAGGTTCCTGCCACTCACAACGCTGCTGCCAAGTTGGCTTGCGGCGAAGTTGCCTAGCGAGAGGCTGATCTGCTGACCCGCGTTCGCGCCGATCTGGAAACTGGCCGATCCGACCGAGATTTGTCCAGCAAGGCTCGAGGCTACAGCGTTGCCTGCTCCAGTGAGAGTGATGCTGTTGCCATCGTTGTCGGTCAACTTGAGAGCGCTTTGGCCATATCGTCCGCCTGTAAAGGTGACGGTCACCAAACCACCCGCCGTCGTACCGTTGGTGTCGATGATGACATCAGCCACTGCGTCGGTACCCGTGTCCGAAGCGCTTCCCGCTGCAGCGAGCAGTACGGCGTTAGCATCGCTCAAGTCAATTCGTCTGAGTGAGGGTAACTGCGCCACCCGTTGTGTAGTTGGCAACGACGCCGGTTTGAGCCGTTGCCGCGTTGATTCGATTGACTACATCATCAACCGTGTCGGTTGCAGCCGTCGTGAATGTCGTTCCGTTGACCGTGAAGGATCCTGCACTGACCGTGGTGGTTCCAAAGGCAAACGTCTGAGAAGCGACAGCGGCCTTGTCGGCGGCGGTCGTCACCGAAACGGTGATCGCTGCGTTGGTGGTCAAAGCCGAACCGTTGAACTGGCCTGACAACGAGATGCCAGCAAAGTTTGCCCCGTTTCTTGGTTCCGAAGGCGGTTGACGTTGAAATTCGGGTGATCGAGGAGACGATCGAGTTCAACTGGCTCTGATTGGCCTGAAGTTGCTCGCTACTGAGCGTTGCGGAGTTACCCGAGGCGACGGCGAGCGACCGAGCGTCTCGCAAGAGTCGGTTGACTTCGTCAAGCGCGCCCTCAGCGGTCTTCGCGAAGTTAACAGCATCTTGGTTGTTTCGGACGGCTTGCTCAAGGCTCGAGATTTGCGCCCGAAAGTTCTCGGAGATGATAAGGCCTGCCGGATCATCGGCGGCTGAAGAAATGCGGAGACCTGTAGAAAGTCGATTGATTGCTCGGCCAAACTCCGACCCGGTCTGATTGACGTTCCGCAGCGCGTTCATGGCTGCGATGTTGTTGTTTACTCGAAATGACATATTTGTTGATCCTCCGTGAGAGTTCTTCTCGCTTCGGGCCACGTCCGTGTGAAACCCATTGCGTGCACTATCCACAGAGGAGATTCCAGGTCTGAATACCAGCCAGTATAAGTAAAATTACTGGGATTCGCTAAATTTACGGGGTTCCTGGTATCAGCATCAGTTACCAGCAATTCCAGCGGTATTCTCTCGCCTCAATGAAGGTTCGGGGATGCTGGGGCGGAACAGGCGAATGTGGGAGCACAACTGATGGAGTTGCCAGGTACTTGGACCGCTTGGTGGCCTCGGGAATCAACCAGGTTTTCATGGGAATCAAGGAAGGTGACGGGCGACTTTGCTGGCCATCGTCAGTCCATCCGGATGCCGTCAAGCCCGAGTACGAAGCCTTTGATCTCCCGATGGTTTTGTGCGAGGAAGGAGCCAAACGAGGGATTGCCGTACATGGCTGGCTGATTGACTACTACGAGGGAGAGCACTCCCCGGCGTACACGAAGCATCCGGAGTGGGCAGCCCTCGATCCGAATGGGCGACCGTCGGCAGAATGCACTTTGAGGGGCCGGCGATATGATGCGGTATGGATGTGTCCAGCCCGACCAAACGGGTACACCGACGAGTGGCTCGTCCCGATCTATCGAGAACTGGCTGAACGCTACCCGCTGGCGTCAATCCATCACGACTACATTCGCTATCCGGGAGATCTGGCCCCAGACACCTACTGCTTCTGCGATTACTGTCTTGATGCTATTCCCAAGTTTGCCGGATACATCAACGAGGCCTACCCCAGCGAGCCTTTCCACCACGAACTCTACGACCGGCCCTTCTTGGAATCCCATTGGGAGCAGTCGCCGCGGGTGCTTCCTGTGCAGTGGGAGCGGCTTCCTAGGCACATGAAGGCCGATTTTCTCCTGAACGGATCATTTTTTGGTATGGGACGGCAGGACCTCGATTACTTCTTCTATCTCTATCGAATCCACCATATCAACGAGTTTGCCCGCAAGTCCGCAGAAGCGGTTCGTGCGGTTAACCCGACGACGAAACTATCGGGGGCAATCTTCAAGAACCCAGTCCACAGCGGTCGCTTCATTGGACAAGATTGGCGCAACTTCATCCCGTGGATGGATATCGCGGTTCCCATGGACTATAGAGATCACTTTCCAGGTTCCTTCGAGAACTACCTTGCGCTCCTTAAAGAAACCATCGAGAGACAAAAGATTTGGGCGGGCCCCATGGACTTGTGGATAGGCATCGCAGCAAACTTCCTGTTTAAGGAAGAGCATGAGTCCGGGGTGGCGATAAGAAAGGACAAGGTTGCAGAAACCCTTCATGCCATCGACTCGACCGGGGTTGATGGTGCCGTGATCTTCTGCTCCGACCAATTGAGCCATTTTGGCCTCTGGGACGTGGTTAGAGAAGCATGGTCTTAGAAATTGTTGCCGAAACTGGGGAGGAGTTTGTCGACTTCTCGCCATATGTCGCCTCTATCAATGATGATGGGGTAGTTCACTTCCAAGCGGAAACCAGAGACGGGAAGCGCGGGGTCTATAGGTGGGACGGGTTCGTTTCGGCCATTCTTGAAGATGCGCGTGCTTGCAGTCATCCCGACGCGAACGAAGTTGGGGACGTCTGTTTCTACTCTGACGACGGGTTAGTTTTGATTAGAGAAGGACGAGCAGAGATTTTAGCAAGGCCAGTTGGCCCATTGGGTCCAACGATAGCCGGTGATTTCATTGGCTATCGTGCAAACGACTCCGTGTACCTCTGGCGCGAAGGCTACTGTTTAGAAGTTGCTCAGGGGCACTCCGGATTACAAGGGTTACCCGTAGTCAATCGTCTTGGTGACTTGGTTTATCGTTCCCAGAACGGCATCTACTTGAGCCGAGGGTCCTCGTTAGTTCCCGTTATTGAGCTCGGCGGCTCGGTTACTTCCTTGGGTAACTTCCCGTTTCTCAATGATTCGGGCGAAGTGTCCTTCGTGACGGACGGCTTCGGTGCTGTTTGGAGAGAAGGCCAGGTCAATGTGGTTCTTGAAGTAGGTAACAGGTTCGAGAGCCTCCGCGGCTTGTTATATCAAGGTCCAGATGCGTGGATTTACTATGCAACCCCGGTTGGAGGTGAGTTGACGATTTTCTCATCCGACTCACAGCCAGTCTTGGCAATCGGTCAGGAACTCGAGGGGGCGCGTATATCTGAGTTTGCTCTGAATCCCGTATCCATCAACTTGAGAGCAGAAGTCGTTCTCAGAGTCGGTCTAGATGATTCGCGACAATTGATAATTCTGTGCCGAAAGTGAGCAAGTTCCGCCTACAATGGAGAGGTGAGAGCATCCGTAGTCTTTTTGACGTTAGTGTCTGTTTGCCAGCCAGCGACGGCAAACTGGGATGTTCGCACTTTCAGTTACGCTGGCTCGGAGGGGTCTCGAGCCAATGCTGGCGGTCAAAGCACAATCGTTGGGACAAACCTGACGCCATTTGTTCCTTATGCGGGCTATTGGAACCTCAATGGGTCATGGACTTCCCTAAATCCGAATCGTGCACATTCCTCGGCAGCCTATGGGGGGGATGAGCAAACCCAAGTCGGAAGTGCTCAGTTCCCTGACCGAACCGTACCTAGCCTTTGGCGGGGAACCGCTGAGTCCTGGGTTGACCTCTCAGGAACGAATCGAACGGGGATTGCCTTTGACGCAGCAAATGGCATTCAGGTTGGATACATGCAGTTCGGGAGGAGTCGAGCCTTTGAGTGGCGAGGTTCTGCAGAATCGGGACGTGACCTTCACCCAGGAGGTTGGGAAGCATCCAAAATTTATGGAACCGATGGAGACAACCACGTTGGATATGCCGAACAAGGTTCGTTCCGGATGGCAAGTCTTTGGACAAATGATGGTTTCGTCCAACTAGGTAGTTTCGATTTCTTTCGAACCGAAGCGTATGGCACGCACAGCGGGACTCAAGTTGGCTACTCCCAGTCTGATCGAATGGAGGCATGCCTCTGGCAAGGATCACATTCTTCATACATGAGTTTGAAGCCCCGCGACTCCGATGGAAATTCCGAAGCATTGGCGACCATATTTGACACCCAGGTCGGCTATGCTGAGTTCAACGAGCGTGAGAGAGCAGGAATTTGGTATGGCTCAGCCAATTCCTGGGAAGACCTATCCACATCGCTTCCAGCATGGGCCATTTCATCAAGGGCTACGGCCGTTTGGATTCACGAAGGCCGGCTAAACGTCGCCGGATACTATCGTGGTGGAGACAACAGAGCGGTGCTATGGAGTCGCCCAGTACCAGAGCCAAGTGGTGCTGTCGCTTTAGCAAGTTCGGTAGCACTGCTCTTGGCGCAACGAAGGGTCAGAGTGAAGAGGCGACTCAGCGCCTCAACTTCGCGCCATAATCGGTGTCATGCTCGGTGTCACCCTCACTCTGCTGCTAAGCCCTCTTCAGGCAGCCAAGCCAGTTTTCGAAAACGGACAAGCACAGGTCGTTCCTGCCTTTTCAAACTCCGAAGAGTGGATTCGCGAACGCCTATGGGTAGAGACTGAGTTCGACTCAGACAAGAATGGCAAACGGGACCGGGTCCATGTTGACTTGACGCGACAAAAGCAAACAGAAACGGAAGGGCTTAAGGTGCCCGTGATCTATGAGTCATCGCCCTACTTCGCCGGAACCGGCGGCGGCGGAGAAATCCTGTGGGATGTGAAGCACGAATTAGGGGCTGAGCCACCCGCACGCACGACCCGACCCAACGTCCCTTTCAACCCCAATCGCTTGCGAATCTCCAACTCGTTGGTCTCAACCTGGGTGCCAAGAGGCTTTGCGGTTGTGCACTCGGAGGCTCCGGGAACGGGTCTTTCCCAGGGCAGCCCAACCGTCGGCGGTGATCCAGAACGCCTTGCACCAAAGGCCGTCATTGACTGGCTCAACGGCCGGGTGAAGGGATTCACGACGATCGACGGCACTACGGAGATCAAAGCGACGTGGTGCACTGGCAAAGTTGGTATGACCGGAACCTCGTACAATGGGACGATCCCCGTTGCTGCAGCGACAACAGGAGTCCAAGGACTTGAGTGCATCATTCCGGTGGCACCGAACACGTCGTATTACCACTACTATAGGTCCAACGGTCTTGTCCGACATCCTGGCGGATGGCTGGGCGAAGACATTGATTCCCTATATGACTTCATCAACAGCGGGGACCCAGCGGGCAGGGCAAACAGCGATAAACTGTACCGTGACGGCGAGTTCGTTAAAGGGCGAGACCGCATCACTGGCGACTACAATCAATTCTGGGCTCAGCGAGACCTGCTGAAGTTTGCTGGAAACATCAAGCGCGCCGTCCTGATGGCGCACGCATTTAACGATTGGAACGTGGTTCCCGAGCACAGCGTTCGAATCAGCGAGGCCGTTAGGGGCAAGGTTCCATTAGTTCAATATTTCCACCAAGGCGGACACGGAGGTGATCCACCTATGGACCTGCAAAACAAGTGGTACACCCGGTTCCTTTATGGGATTGAGAATGGGGTCGAAAAGGGGCCAAAGGCCTTCATCGTTCGCGAGCGAACCCCCGGTGCGCCTCGTTCCGGGCAGGCACCGACGCCCTACCCCGACTACCCCAACCCCGCGGCTTCAAATGTGACCTTTTCCCTGAACAAGCGAGGCAACGGGATCGGCAGTCTAACCTTGACTCCAGGGCCGAAGCAGGGACAAGAATCGCTCATTGACGACGTTGCATTCGGGGCTCCTGCACTGGCAACGGCAACCGAGTCGCAGAACCGGCTTATCTACGCCACGCCCGAACTAAAGGAATCCCTTCATCTTTCGGGCACCCCCAGGATCACAATCCGGATGTCTTCCAGCGCTCCTGCGGCGAACTTGTCGGTGTACCTGGTCCAGTTACCTTGGACCGAGGGGCCGGTCAGAACGGCGAATCTGATCACCAGAGGATGGGCGGATCCACAAAATTGGAAGTCACTCACCAAGGGTGGTGACTTCCACTCGATGGAACGAGGAAACCCGCTGAAACCGGGCGAGTTCGTTACCCTCACGTTCGATCTCCAGCCTGACGATCAAGTGATCCCGGCAGGGAAGAGGATCGGTCTCATGATCATGTCCAGCGACCGCGACTTTACGATTTGGCCCAAGGCAGGTACGAAGTTGACCGTCGATCTTGACGCAACAAAGATCACCATGCCTCTAGTAGGCGGTTCTGCCCAGGTCAAGAAGGCAACGGGCAGTTAGATCCAGTCGTCGAGCGGTGCCGTCAGAACTCCGACGGCATCGCCTGTGTTCACAACGCCACGCGGTTCAATAATCATCGCGTGGCATTCCTCATTGGCTCGAGTCATGTGTTCAACGCCTTGGGGAACCACAAACAACTCGCCCTTTCGAACCAAAACTGAATGGTCCCGAAACACAACTTCCATCTCGCCCTCAAGAACCAAGAACGCTTCGTCGGTCTCGTCGTGCTGATGCCACACGAAGTCGCCTTCGAACTTAACCAACTTGAACTGAATGTCGTTTAGTTCAGCGATAACTCGCGGGTGCCAATGGTCGCCAATGAGTGCCAGTTTTGCGGCGAGGTTGATCGGCCCCACTTCGATAGGCTACCCCTCGATCTGATAGAGGTACATAACGATCCCGTCCGGGTCTTCCTTGCCACCAGTGGAGCGATAAAGCGCGCGTGCGGCAGCGTTCTCCATTTCTGTCGCAACCCACGCTTCCCTTGCGCCTCTGCGCTTGCCTGCGTCCAAAATTGCTGCAACGAGTTGCTTGCCGATACCGCGCCCCTGAAAGGCGTCATCAACCCCAACCTCGTTAATGAACAATTGACGAGGCTTATCGGGATGGACGTAAACAATGCCCGTCGCCATACCAATCACCGAACCTCCGTCCACCGCAACCACCAACACATTGGCCGGGTTCGTGAGAAACTCATGAAGGAGTTCGGGCTGAACCGCATGATCGAAAACGCCATCGGCGACCGAATCCATCAACGCGATGTTGCCGAGGTCAACGACCGTAACTTCCAAACTATCCTCCCTGTCGGGCCACGATCTCGCGCACCCAGACCGGCACGTAAGGCGGGATGCATCCCTTCGAGCATGGATAATCGCTGTACTTCCCGATCTTCTCCCCGATCGCCAAGACCCTCTCACGAAACTGTGGATGGTGAATCCCAATCTCACCAAGACAGAAGTTCATCGTCCAAGCCGAGGCCTCTGGCACAGTCGGCAACTCCCTCTCAATCCGGTCGAGGAGCGCACCGAGGTCAAGCCCATCAGGGCTCTTGACGACTCTCTCGGTTGTCAAACTCCAGCCCGCACGAGCAAGCATCGGATCATCAGAATGCATCCAGCGCACTCGGAGACTCTGCTTCTCGGGGTGCTGTTTGTAGATGTTCGTGCTCAACCAATCGGCAAGCCAAGGATACGTGGCCTCAGAAACCATCGCCTCAACTTCGTCGCTGCTGAGTTGCTTGGGTTTGGTCACCAGAACGGAAACCAGCCTCGCGTCAATGTTGCCAGTTGCCCAAAGGGCGCGGGCGAAGTCAACATCGGGTTTGATCTTCTTCGCAACCGCTCGAATATCGCCCATCTTGACCCCGAACTGCGGCCCAGTAGCCCCATTGCGAGCATTCTGCTCTCGCACCCTCTCACTGCCAAGTTGCTCTAACTCACAGAGTATGTCGTTTACCGTCATGCAGTTGCTACGCCAATATGTCGTGCACGATATTCCCGTGAACATCCGTCAAACGGTAGTTCCTGCCGCCGTGGAAGTAGGTCAGTTTGGTGTGATCAATCCCCAGCAGGTGGAGCATCGTCGCGTGGAGGTCATGAATGTGAACCTTGTCCTTAACCGCAAAGAACCCGTAATCGTCGGTCGCGCCGTACTTGATTCCTGCTTTGACTCCTCCGCCCGCTAGGATTGTCGTAAATCCGTGAGGGTTGTGATCTCGGCCATCGTTGCCTTGGGCTACGGGAGTTCGCCCAAACTCGCCGCTGATAATGACCAAAGTGTCCTTCAGCATTCCTCTTGACTTCAAATCCTTGATCAAACCTGCAATCGGCTTGTCAACCTCCATCGCATTGCTGGCGTGATCCTTTCGAAGTGCTTCGTGCTGGTCCCACTTGTAGGAGTGAGTGACCTGAACAAAGCGAACACCCTTTTCGCTGAACCGGCGCGCAAGCAGGCACTGATGTCCGAAGTTACGGGTCTTTGGATCGTCAAGCCCATAGAGCTTCCGAGTTTCCTCGGTTTCGTCCTTGATCTCTTGAAGTTCCGGTGCTGCCAACTGCATTCGAAACGCCAACTCAAACGAGTTAATCCTGCCCTCAAGAACCGGATCGACCCCGAGATGCGCCAGTTGTTCTCGGCTCATTCCCTTGAGGAGTTCGAGTTCAAGTTGCTGCACTTCCTGCGGGGTCTCAAAGTTCTGGATGAACGGTATTTTCGCGTTGGGAGCATCAATGACCGAGTTTCCGATCGGCGTGCCTTGTGTGAATGCGGGCAAGAACGCCGAACTCCAGTTGTTCACGCCACCGTGGCTAAGCGTTGGACAGATGGTGATGAATCCAGGCAGGTTTTGGTTTTCGGTTCCAAGCCCATAAGTGACCCAAGATCCCATTGACGGTCGGACAAACGTGTCCGAGCCTGTATGGAGTTCCAGCAACGCGGCGCCGTGCCGCGAGTTTGAGCCGTGCATCGAGTTGATGAAGCACAGGTCATCGACGCAAGACCCAACGTGCGGGAAGAGGTCGCTCACTTCAATTCCGCTTTCGCCGTAGTGTTTGAACTCCCACGGGCTCTTAAGAAGGTTTCCAGTTGGGCTCGAAACGATCCGAGGCATCTCCCCAGGGAACGGCTTACCGTGGTCGCGAGTCAGCAGTGGCTTGGGGTCAAACGTATCAACTTGACTGGGGCCGCCGTGCAGAAACACGAAAATCACTCGCTTTGCTCGCGCGGGGTACTGCGGAGGTCGTGGCGCAAGTGGGTTGCGAGGGTCGAACTTAACCTGCTCGGCCAGCGCCTGCTCGGCAAGAATGCTAAGGAGAGCCAAGTTCCCAAACCCAAGAGCACTAGCCCTTAAAAGTTCGCGGCGTGAGAGCGGATTGTTATTCAACATAAATGAACTCGTTGGATGCGATAACGGACTTGCAAAGGCTTTGCCATGCACCAAGGTCGGGTGATTTGGAGTTCGCACGGACATAGGCCGATTTGAACTTACTCAGATATTGCTTGGCTCGCGCAATCTCCGCGGCTGATGGGGGCCGACCATAGCAGGCCCGATAAATCTTCGTGATCCTCTGATCGTCGGATAGCGCAGTTTGCTTCAGGAGTGACTCGGCTTGCGTCTTCGTCGCATCAAGTACGATGGGAGCGTTGAGCATGAACAAGGCTTGCGGTGCGACCGTTGTACTGGGCCGATCGCCGTTCATGACCGTAGGATCGCCGAAGTCAAAGGCAGTGTAGACATCGTAAACTGCGGCCCGAACAACGGGGAGGTAAACCGCCCGGCGAGGCGAACTGTAGTCAATCGTTTGACCGCTGTCAGTACTCGTCACGTAGGCCCTCGGGGGAAAGTTCATCAAAGTGCCTCCCATAGTTCGGTCCAACTTGCCAGCCACAAAAAGGATGCTGTCCCGGATCGCTTCCACTTCCAAGCGCTTCCGATTGAATCGCCACAGCATATGGTTGTCAGGATCAAGTTCGGCAGCCTTGGCATTAAACTGGCTGCTCATCTGATAGGTGCTCGTCAGCATGATCCGCTTGTGCAACTTCTTGAGGCTCCACTTATCCTTGGTCACAAATGCCGTCGCCAACCAATCCAGAACTTCCGGGTGAGTAGGCAAGTCGCCAAGAACGCCAAAGTTGTCAACAGATCCCACAAGCCCGCGTCCAAAATGCCATCGCCAAACTCTGTTGACGAAAACCCTGCCCGTCAGAGGGTTTCTCGGGCTGGTAACCCACTTAGCCAACTCGAACCTCCCGCTCTTGTCCTTTGGAATATGCAGGGGGTTGGACTTGGTGAAGGCTACCGGCACCCCGCGTTCAGTGTCTTCGCCCAGCGTGAGATAACTGCCTCGGACATGGACCTTGAGCGTTTTCGGTGGTGCCTCGGTGACGGCCATCGCAAGAGGAATGGTGGGCCTGGAGCTCTCCAGTTGCTTGATCTCGGCATTGAGCATCGTCAACTGGTTGGATTTCTCAGGAGAATACAGATGATCCGCAATCTCCGGCAACTCAATTTTGATCGGTGCACCCGACTTGATTTGATCGGCAACAAGGGCAACAACTTCAGGAATCAAGCCATCCTGTCTGCCCCAACTGGGCTTGGCGCCAGGGCGCGGACTCAAGAGGAGACGATCAATATGCGGGAAGTAACTCTCCCTCACCAACTTGATCTTGTTTTGGCCCTCCTGCAAAAGAATGATGCCCTCACTGACCCACTTTTGATGCTGAGGATAAAAACCGCCAGTGTTCTGGTCGGCCGCGGTGGGTAAGACAAGCTGGTTGTTGGCATAGACGCGTACCGAACGAACCTCACCCGAGGCATAGCGAAGGTCAATCTGGTACGGCCCGGCCTTCTTGACAATGACGTCGTACTCCGCGATGTTAGGATAGGTGCCAGCGTTGTGGACCACCCCAATTCCCGCCCCATAGCCACTCAGATCCTTCGTGAGATTTCCAGAAACAAAGTTCTCCGCTTCGACAAGTACAGAGTCGACCGGCAACGTTCCGTCACGGTCTGAAAGGGCCGACTTTATGGTGCCGAGGTCCTTCTCAGATTTCACGTACTCCTTCGCGGCTGCTTCGTACCGGTCCTTGTCGCCCTGAATCTTATCCAGCAGCAACTTGCGTTCTTCGGTTCGAATCTTGTCACGCGTTGCTGACTTTTCTTTGAGCGATGCCTCAATTCGCTTGAGTTGCTCTTGAGGTTCCTTGGGACCAATCGGACGCTCCAGCCACTCAGCCACAACGGTGAATTTCTCCATAGTCTTGGTGGACTTGAAGATGCCCGCCATCGAATAGTAGTCCTTAGCCGTAATCGGATCGAACTTGTGGTCGTGACACCTGGCGCAACCGACGGTCATGGCGAGCATGCCCTTGCTGAGCGTATCGACCTGCTCGTCGATAATGTCCAATTCCTGCTTGTGAGGGTCGTCCTCCGCGAGCATCTTTCCGCCAAGGGTCAGGTAACCGGTGGCGATAATCTGCGCGTCGCCTGCACCAGGCATTAGATCGCCAGCAATCTGTTCCTGGAAGAACTGATCAATGGGCATATCAGCGTTGATTGCTCCAATCACCCAATCTCGATAGCGCCACGCATTCCGATAGACCAAGTTTTCATCAAGCCCGTTTGAATCAGCATAGCGGGCAACATCCAGCCAGTGGCGACCCCAACGCTCGCCGTAGGCAGATGAAGCCAGGAGACGGTCAAGAACCTTCTCAAAGGCGTTCGGAGACTTGTCCGCCAAGAAGGCATCCACTTCTGAGGGGGTTGGTGGAAGCCCAATGAGGTCGAAAGTCGCGCGCCGAATCAGGGTCCGCTTGTCCGCCTGTGGTGCTGGCTTAAGACCCTTACTCTCAAGTTTGGCAAGTACGTACTGGTCAAGTGGGGATTTCACCCAGCCCTTCGTCTTGACAGCGGCTGGAGCCTTAACCACTGGCGGCACGAACGCCCAAAACTGGTCCTTTGGCTTCTCAACAACCTTTGAGGGCCAAGGTCCTCCCGCACGTCCCCAAGCGGCGACGGCTGCCAGGTCTTGCGGCGGAAGCTTGCCACTTGGGGGCATTTTGGTGGATCCGGTGTAGGCGCCCGCCTCGGCGACGCGTTTGGCCATGTCCGTCGAAATCGG
>CALMEF010000220.1 GCA_937862825.1 uncultured Armatimonadota bacterium | reverse complement strand
GAAACAAACGTTGCCGCCAAAGCTGCCGGTGGTTGTTCTCATTCCCGAACGTATAGTCCCTCGCGGCTTGAATGTCCGCATTGGATTCGGTCGCCGGGACGCCGACGATGCAGTGAGGGGCGTAACCAACTCGACATTTCGCCATAGCATTAGCACGGAGGGCTTGGCACGACAAACCGTGGGCGAGCAGTGAATGCTTGAGGATGGTAAAGAAACCGGGTGCGTCGTACTTGACGCCAGGAGCGTGACTTCCCTCAACATGACCGAGCACTAAAAAAATGCCCGGTTCGTTCAGTGTATACCAGTCATGGACTCGGTCGGAGAGCCTTTGCGAAATGAGCGTGGTGTAATCGGCAAACCACCCCGGACTGTCCGCATTTAGCCACCCACCTTGGTCAAACAGGGCCTGTGGATAGTCCCAGTGAAAAAGCGTGCAAAACGGCTGGACACCTGCTTCGAGCAATCCATCCACAAGGCGATCATAGAACTCGAGTCCCTTCTCGTTAACTCGACCCTTGCCCTCCGGTAGAACCCGTGCCCATGAAATGGAGAATCGGTAACCCTGAAGGCCGAGATCCTTCATGATTTTGATGTCTTCCAAGAAACGGTGATAGTGGTCTGTCGCCACATCACCCAAATGGCCCTGAAACACAGCACCGGGTTTCCTGCAAAACCGATCCCAAACGTTAGGGCCCTTTCCGTCTAGGTTGTGAGCCCCCTCAATCTGATAGGCGGCCGTTGCCGCTCCCCATATGAAGTCCTTTCCAAAGTTCATTTGATTCCTGTCATCGTGATTCCCTTCACGAAGTAGCGCTGTCCGAAGATGAAGATAACGATGAGCGGCAACATGACCAAAACGCTTCCAGCCATGATCAGGTGCCAAGGCGCAGTGGTCTGCATAGAGGTATAGGTGTTGAGACCAAGTTCAAGGGTTTGCTTCTCAACGTCGTTTAGGTACAGCAATGGTCCCAAGAAATCTCGCCATGCGCCAATGAACGTGAAGACCCCGACGGTTGCGAGAGCGGGGCCAGACAGAGGCATCAGAATTCGCCAAAAGATCAGCCAATGACTCGCTCCATCAAGTTTGGCAGCCTCGTCAAGGTCCATCGGGATGCTCTTAAGGAACTGTCGCATCAGGAAGATGTTAAAGGCACCTCCGCCCAGAAAGGCCGGGACCGTCAAGGGAAGGAAGGTGTTAACCCAGTGGAGATGCTTAAAAATCACGTAGGTGGGAATCATCGTAACGACTCCCGGAAGCATCATGGTGCTGAGGAGAATGATAAAGAGTTTATCGCGGCCAATGAACTTGAGTCGAGCAAACGCGTAGGCGACCATGGCTGAGGAAACAACTGCACCCAGCGTGGAGAACGTTGCGATCAAAATCGTATTCTGCAAGAGTTGCATGAAGTCCACATTCGGATTGGCGAGCATCTCTTGGTAGTTCGCGATGGTGGGCGATTGGGGCAACGCCCAGATGTCGGTTGTATTCAGTTCCGCGGGCGTCTTCACCGACATGATCAGTGACACGGCAAACGGTGTAAGAAAGGCCGCACTAATCCCGAGCAAGGCAAGTGTGACCAACCAATACTCCACTTTCCCAAGCCGCGGCATCTTATCCTCCCGCCTCGTAGTGGACGTAACGATTCAGCCTGAACTGAATCAAGGTGAACACGAGAATAACCCCAAACAGAATCCAGGCGAGCGCTGAGGCATAACCCATCCTCAGGTTGTCGAATGCTTGGCGATAAAGGTGGAGGATATAGAAGTAGGTGGAATCGTTTGGGCCCCCGTTCGTCATCACGTAGGCCTGCGTGAAGGTCTGAAAACTACCGATCACGCTTGTGATCAGGCAAAAGAACAGCGCGGGAGTTAGCAGGGGAAATGTCACCGCCTTGAAGCGCTTCCAACCGCTCGCTCCGTCAAGTGTTGCTGCTTCGTAGTAGTGGTTTGGAATGCCTTGGAGCCCAGCCAGCAGAATAATCATGCTTCCGCCAACCGTCCACAGAGACATGATCACGAGCGCTGGCAGCGCGAGTTTCTCATCACCGAGCCAGTTCGCTGGCCCTTCCTTGCCTGTATAAGAGGTGATTAGGCTTCCGATGCCCAGAAGATTTCGGTCACCCGACCCATAAATAATCGAGTTTAGAAAGCCCCCCTCCGCCTGAAACACTCGCTTGAAGATGAGCGAAGTCGCTACCGTGCTGGCAAGGGCTGGCAGATAGAAGAACGTTCGGTAAAGGGGCATTCCCTTCACGTTCACGTTCAGTAAAAGAGCGAGAAGCAAGGCGAATGCGAGACCTGTGGGAACCGCCATCAGCGTGTAGAGAGCACTAACCTTTAGCGAAATCCAGAATCGTGGGTCTTCGCCCACCGCTTCGGAAAAGTTGTCGGAT
>CALMEF010000219.1 GCA_937862825.1 uncultured Armatimonadota bacterium | reverse complement strand
CTCGCACCACCCTGCAACTTTAACTTTGCTCCCAATGATTGCCTCGACGATTACTTGGAAACGTGTGCATTCCAGGATGACGGAGCAACTCAGGACGACTGCTATACTAACGGCTCTTACTGTTGCCGTTGTGTATGGTGGCCAAAGCGATACATCTGTTATGGCTACTTAGAACGCTGGGGACAAGAGTCGACGCGGCACGTGATCGAGGATGCTACGTGCGATGAACCTACTGGAGACTGCATCTCGAATACGCCGGGTGGCGGTGGAAACTAAGACCAAGGTGCGACTGATGGCTACGGGCGGGCTTGGCCTGACCTTAGCACTCGTGTACACATGGTTGACCCGCCCGGTGTCTATTGGTGAGCATGCCCGCCGTTTAGCCTACTTGTCTGTCGAGAATAACCCTGATGAGGTTTACCCTTATTTGGGAGACTATCACGAGTCGCTGTATGGGTTGAACCGAGAGAAGGTGCGTGCAATATGGGAACAACTCATTTACCCCAGGTTAAAAGACTACAAACTCAGGGAAGGCCCACTGGTTGAGACAAACGACGATCACTCGCAGGGAGTTGCCTATTTCGATCTTGTCAACTCGCGCGGACAGTCCTTTGAGGCGGTCGCAGCGCCGTTCGCAACCGATGACCTACCTGCTACGAATTTGTACAACTATCTCTGCAAGGCTTGGTACGCGGAATTTGTTGTTGGTAAGGGATTTCCGCTGACTACGGCATCTGCTCTGTATGCCCGTGTCAAAGGAGTCGAAGCCGATCAATCCGTTATGGAGTCGTACGGCTTTGACAGCGTTACTGACACCTTTGGCGAGGATCCTGTCACCTGGCGCGTCCACGTCAACGCGCTCAAGCAAATGCTGAGAACAAAGTATCGTTCGGAACTAGAGAGTCTCAAGTTGCCCGTACCATAAAAGGGCCTCAACAATCACGGGTTTGGCGAGCGCCAGAACCTGTCGAAAGATAGGGAACGATAGAGCACGGCATAGAGTACGATCTCAGTGATGGTCTCCCAACGAGAGGTGGTAAACGTGGCATCACCTCTCGACAGCGCCAGAATCCTCAAGTTCTACCGCCCCCTGGCGCTGTCCTGGTTACTCATGGCCATTGAGAGCCCGATTTCGCTGGCGATTATCTCTCGCAGGCCGTTTGCCGAGGCGGCGACGGCTGCGTTTCTGGTCATGATGAGCCTCGCCTTGTGGATCGAAAGCCCAGTCATCGATTTGCTCTCCACATCAACAACTCTCTCCAAGGATCGCCAGAGTTTCTTGGCGATCCGACGATTTGTTTGGAGTCTCATGGGCCTGGTCACCCTGATTCACTTCTTGGTGGTCCTGACGCCAGTTTATGGCGTAGTATCCCAGATCCTTGGGTTGCCCTATGAAGTAGCGAAGACGGCCCGCCCGGGTCTAGCAGCGTTGCTCCTTTGGAGTGCCTGCATAGGGTGGCGCCGATTTCTTCAGGGAGTGCTCATTCGAAATGGGGAGACCAGGCGGATCGGACAAGGAACTTGGGTCCGACTGATCACAATGGGAACCGTAGGGCTGACGCTTCATCTTTTTTCAAAACTTGATGGGGTGCTCCTCGTTGCCATCGCCCTGATGGCTTCGGTCGCCGCAGAAGCCTTGTTCATCGAACACGCCAGTCGTCCAGTCGTGCAACGCGTTCTAGAAACCGACGGGCCCGAAACCAAGTTGCGGCCACAGGACCTCATACGGTTTCACTGGCCCCTAACCGCTACAACTCTTCTCGTCCTCATGGGCAATCCTGTTCTCAGTTTTGCCCTTGCCCGAGCCCCCTCGCCCACCGCGTCGATGGCGGCATGGCAGTTGGCCTTCTCGCTTCTCTGGCTAACTCGAACGATCGTTTTTGCCTTGCCGGAGGTCGTAATCTCCCTGCGGGCAAATGGGCGTTTTGATGCCGTCCTTCGCCGATTCTCCATTGGAGTTGGCCTGGGTGCTTCGGGCGCGCTACTTCTCCTTCACTTCACGACTCTGGATGGATGGTTCTTGCGAAAAGTGCTTGACGCCGAGGCGCACCTTGTTGAACCTGCGCGGCTTGCCCTCTTGGTCTGTGCCCCCCTCCCGCTCATCGGGGCAATCCAGTCGTACTACAGAGGAATACTGACCTCCGAGCATAGAACCCGCGCTCGGTTGTCAGCGATCGTTGTCGGCAGTGTCGTTCTGGTCCTCTCTTTGGGAATCGGAATCGCCGGCCGATGGCCAGGAGTGGTGAACGCAAGCGTGAGTTTGAGCGCTTCCCTTGCGGCAGAACTTACCGTTCTTTGGGTAGCGGGAAGGCCGTTGGCTGCCGGATCAGGTCTCGAACCTGAAACCTCCTGATCCAGAGTCAGGCGCTCTGCCAATTGAGCTATCCGGCAACGGAAGCGGAAGTTTACCCTTGAGGCTTGGTGCCGTTCGGCTGAGTCCAGCCTGCCCCTTCTCCTTCAAGCCCCCTGGCTTCCATCACTCCGAGGCCAATGGTGCCACCAAGAAACACAAAGAACGAAACCAAGGCGACAACGAGCCATCGTTTCGGGTTACGAAAGGCCAATCCGCCTGTACCAAGCATGGCCAAGAAGCCTGCTGCAGTGATCGCCATCAGCGCTTGCTTCATTTTGCCTAGGTTACCCTTCGAAGGTAAAGACGACCTTACCAGCCTGTCCGGCCTTCATGAGTTCCATCGCCTTTTGAAAGTCGGTGTAGTGCATCACATGAGTCACCACCGGATCAAGATTCAAGCCACCTTCAAGGATTTTCGCCATCTGATCCCAGGTTTCCCAAAGTTTGCGCCCCACGATACCTTGGAGATCGATCCCCTTAAAGATAACGTCGTTAATAGCCAGAGTTTGCTGGTTCTCGGCAAAGACGCCCAAGAGGCTGATTCGCCCCCCTGGGCGCGTATGGCGAACGGCGAGAGCCAAGGAAGATGGATGTCCGGACATTTCCAAAGTGCCGTCTAGCCCGGCTGGAGCCAACCGGTTCAACTCTGCGCTAACGTCCACCTTCGTTGGATTCAATACGACATCAACGCCAATCTGCTCAGCCAGTTCGATTCGATATGGGCTTATCTCGGTGCCAATGACTTGCGCTGCTCCCAACTTTTTACAAATCTCGGCAGCGAATAGACCGATAGGCCCCAAGCCAGTGATGAGAATCCGACAATCCTTGACCGGACCGGCCATGACGGTGTGCACCGCATTCCCAAGCGCGTCTTGAAAGGCAGCAAGTTTTGGAGGAATCGACCGCGAAGTCGGGCGCGCATTGTCGGCTGGAATCACCACATAAGGAGCGAAGCCGCCATCAACATCCACCCCCAGAATTGTTGTGTTGACGCAAACGTGGCCCTGACCAGCGAGACATTGGGGACAGCGACCACATACGATGTGCGACTCGCTCGCCACGAAGTCTCCTACCTTACGGTTACTTACCCCCTCGCCAACTTCAACGATCGTTCCGCAGAACTCGTGACCGATGATTCTAGGCGGCTTGATTCGGGAGGAGGACCAAGCGTCCCAAGAGTAGATGTGAAGATCAGTTCCACAAACTGACGCCGCCTCGAGTTTGAGTTTAACCGAACCTGGAACGACCGAAGGCTCGGGAGCCTCAATAAT
>CALMEF010000218.1 GCA_937862825.1 uncultured Armatimonadota bacterium | reverse complement strand
CGCATGACGCGCGGGAACGTCATCTTTTCAGTGACCTGAACCTGAGCAATGTTCGAATCGAACTCATATTCGACCGGATCTTCAACGGTCACGATATTGCGCCGCTTGTGGTCCAGTTGGTGGAGCGAAGCGTAAAGCGTTGAGGTTTTTCCGCTACCGGTCGGACCAGTAACCAGAATCAAGCCGTAGGGCACTTGAATGGCTCGATTCCATTTCTTCAGGACGTCTTCAGGCATTCCCAGTTTGGGAAGTTCAACCCGCATAGCGGTTGGGTCGAGAATTCGCATGACGAACTTTTCACCGTTTAACGAAGGCACGCAAGAAGCACGGGCAGCCAGTCGACGTCCCATATACTCCATATCAATTCGTCCGTCCTGAGGTTCGCGCTGTTCGTCGATACGCATACCCGCTGCAAGTTTCAATCGCGCCAACACGTTTTGCGCCTGTTCGCCCGGCAGGGTCCCGTTCTCATGCAGAATTCCATCCTGGCGATACCGAATCTTCAGTTGGTCGCGCTCTGGCTGGAGGTGAATGTCCGACGTTCCCGTCTCAAGGGCCGAGGTGATAATGCTATCAACAATGCCGACGGCAATGGACATGTCATCACCACCCATATCTCGGGTGCTGCCCTGCTCGCGCAGGATAAGGCGAAACTTCTTGGACTGCATGTGCGGCCCATACTGGAACTCATCGAATGCCATGGCGTGTTACGTGCCATTTTGACGGATAACGGCCCCGGAAAGTGCGAGCCCGGGCCGAACATTCTAAAATCAGTTGATACCACAAGTGCCACCGACAGCAAAAAGTACGATCTAGTATTCCTACCAGGCGAACTCTCCCGGGAGTCGTCGTACAATGACGTCATGGGAAGCAACGCATGCAGCACAAATACGTGTGTTGAAAAGTGCGGGGGGGGGGACACTGGGAAGAAGTGGCCTATTGTAGGCCACATGGTTGCGTCCGCAACGTAGTGACCACGCTCAATGAACTGGACGAAGGCGTCATTGTCGGATTCCACTTACTTGTTGTCACCCGGAAACTGCGAGTGTCTGGTTACCAGTTTTGCGGCAAGAACTGCACTGGAGATTGGCGGCTTGCCCTTCTTAAGGCGAACGAGTTTACAGGTCTGCCGTACGGACCCGCGCTAAAAGGTTCGGACACTACTCGGACGATAAACCCCGGCACTTCCACAAATACACGTCGAGATACAGCCCTGCTTCCGATCGTAGACGGTGCCACCGGACCAACGACGTTTGAGACCGTCACTTTCGTATTGCCAAACGTTGTCGAAATTGTAATGCCAGGCCTTTACTACGTGATGATCGCAACCGACTCATCGAATGCGGGGGGATCCATTCAGTACTACGGCTCATATCTTGATGGCTACGCTCGCGGACTTCGAGACATCATGTCCAGGTTCGTCACTTACGATGTTTCGCTCATTGACCCGGCGGTAATCACTGAGTACTCTCCAGCCACGGAAGACCCTAACGATCTGTTCTACTATACGGATATCCAGGGCACGATGCGAATCTGTAACATTGATGTCGGTCTGCTCACCGAGGAGTGGTTCGATGGTTAATCTTTGGGCGAGAATGACCTCGGCGGCTCCCCGTTACGACGGTGGAGTGCCACTCAACTTCAGTAGATGGGAAGCCGAACTCCAGTGGATTCTGGCTCACAGACAGTTCACTGGTGTCCGCTTCAATATCGGCCTCAGCGATTCAGACGGTATCGGCACATCAACGGGCACCATAGACACGTCGTTCGTCGAGTACCTGCTCCACCGCCTGGCATCGAATGGGCTCAAAGTTCAGTTGGACATTGGTGGCGAGGGGCCCAACCCCGCTAACTCGGGCTGGCAAACCTTGAATGGCACGGGTGGCACGCCTTGGGATAGTGTCAAACGACCACCGCTTGGGCCCAGCGACGCAGTGCTGAACAGGATCGTCGAGATCAAGCAAGAGGTTATTGACCTCGCCATCGGCGTTTACGAGTCATACGGGCTCGTACCCTATGATTGGATTTACATTGGAATCGGCAACGAACCCGCGATCGGCTCGGCTGGCGCTCCGGTTTCGGGAAGTGCCTTCTACACCACCTTTGGCATCACCTATTCGACAAGTATCGGCAAGTGGGACAAGTTCACGGCAGGTGCCAACGCGGCAAAGGGTTGTTCCTTTATTGAGTTTCTTACCAAAGAAGTCGACCTCTTAGATTTTCATGGGCTTCGGGTTATTGCACCTACCTTTGCTTCCGAAGCCCTGAGTGTCGAATTGGGTACTGACGGCTTTGACCAGGATTGGACTACAGGCTACAACTGGATAGACGTGGTACGCAAGAAGACTGAACTGATCTATGCCATCAACTTGTACTACGAGGTGTTTGATAACAACATAGGCGGGACGCATGCGTTCAATTACGTTTGGCCCACTTGTGGCCCGGTTCGTTTTGCCCGAGTTGCATTGGATGGCTTCGATGGTCGTGGCTACAAGAGCCAGGACACAGTATGCGTGAAGAAGAAACTGGAGCTTCTTCGGGCTGAACCGCGAATAGGTGACAGTCGGATTGTTGTGACGGAGGCAGGAGTCAACTACTTAATCCTGGGTCAGGATGCGCCCGGAACAAGCACCACACCGACTCGCACGGCTAGTTACTTCATTAACTACAAGCGCACGATGGAGGCTACTCTCGCTTACTTGGACTCCTTGCGTGAACTCGATCAAGAATTCCTGCATGTGACCTGGTATACGATCACTAACGCGACAGAAGACTCCGATCTTGATCAGCGGTACGGCGTCTTCTCGTACGAAATGTCGAACGCTAACTCGCCTTCTCTCCAGCTGCTAAAGACATACACGGGGGCCCAGGTTTGGGCACGGAGGGCAGGTCTTCCAACAACATCTCTCGACTTAACGCCTGCCTATACGCCAGAGAAAGGTAACTACTGGCACAAGGAATTTCTTAAAGGAGACGACGAAAATGAATCATTGCCACAATAAACCTGCCTCACTACTTCTGTTGATGATTGCAACGGGATCAGGCCACGCTGTCATGATTGATGACTTCTTGCCAGTGGACCACGCCAATGACCTTACGTTTGGAGATCGCACATACGTCAACAGATCGTTTGTACACTCTTATGGAGGTAGCGTCCTGGGAGGTGAGAGGGACGTCGAACTTGTCCAGCGAGAGCGAACGTTCATAAACCCACCGCAGTTTTTTGCACGTTGGCAGCACCATGACTTGTTTAATGGCGATTTTTTTCGCGTGGGTGTCTCAGGTCCAGGAGCCGGAAACGGCACAGCTAACGGTCGCGTGTTTCTTCAGTATGACGGCAGTGGAGATGAAGTAGGTAATACGGGTTTAGACAAGCATCTCAACAATATTGGAGCGGGCCAGCCGATCTTTCCAAATCTTGGCGGGTTTAGAATGTTGGTGAACGATTATCGTAGCACTGCAGCGCTAACTGTTGAGGCTGTCTTGAGGTCTTCTGGCAATGAGCTCGGCCGTGTTTCGCGCCTACTCGGGTCGCGGGATGACGAGTGGCGCCAGTTCCTCTTTCCGTTTTCATCTGAGCAACTATCCATTGCTGACTCGTTAACGTTCGAGTTTGATACACAATCGGGTGGCGACGGAGTCCAGGCCATGTACATCAAGCAAATCGACACAATCGTGCCAGAGCCATCTTCAGTGCTAGGACTTATAGGCGGGTGTAGCATATGGATGGTATGTAAGAGGCGAGCAATGCGAACCGGGCCATGACATGCGGGCCAGTGCGATTTGCGTGTGTGGCGCTGTCCGGCTTTGACGGTCGCGGTTGCAAGAGTTCAGACACCGTTTGGGTGAAGAATCTTGCGTTGCTACGGGATGAACCGCGTTTTGGGAATTCAATGACAATCTTGACCGAGGCTGAAGTCAACTATCTGAGCCTTGGAGCGAGCACGAGTGAAGATTACGTCTGGTGAAATTGGAACATACTGTGCCTTTTGACAAGTCTTGTCTTGGCAAGTGGCTGATTAGACGGAAATGATCAATCTTTTTCGCCATTCGCAACCTGGTAACCACCGGCACCCACTTTGGACGCAGGGCTACCCGCTCCCAAGACCACCTGCATTCCTTCAACCGTTACCTTCGGATCAACGCCATATGTTCCCCCCGCCTCCGTGACTGGTAGGTTCGGTTTGCTTCGGTCCGGGGCGTCGGAGCGGTACCACCAGTTTCGATTAAACTTGAAGGTCTGCGGACTGGTTGCGTCACCAATGTTGACCAGCCTGGCACTCTCCAGCCCCGAGTAAACGATCAGGTTGTCGGCAACCAGCCCGTTGCGGCATGGCACAAAACCCTCTGCGCGGGTCTCCTGCAAAATCCTCACCGCCCAGCGCTCAGGGTTCACAATCGTGTTGAACGAGAACTCTGCCCCGTCAACTCCCACAAAGGCGACTGGTGAGACGCCGCCAATGAACGTGCACCCTTCCACTTTGAGGTTTCTTGCCTCGTACTTCGCCGCTCCCATCGAGGCAACGGGCGGGCGGAAGAACTCCATTCCGGTGCTGCCGCCCAGGTTGACCCCGCGCTGTCCGTAATTCAAGAATCGACATTGGCGCACCACCACTTCGGATGTGCCGCCTTTGCCCTGCACTCCGCTGTCGCCGCCATCCCGAAAACTGCAGTTGACGATGATTCCTCGATGGCAGCCGACCATGTCCACGCCGGAGCCACCCCAGCGTTCGACGTGGCAGTTCTCTACTCGAAAATCCTGTACTCCCGACAACTTGATACCATCGTGGTTGCCCTTTGGCAAGTCCATAACCTGCAGGTTTCGGATGGTGATGTGGTGGCTTGGCTTGTCCACCTTTCCGCCATCGTCTATGTTCAAGCCGTTGGTTTTGGCTCCCTCAATTCGCAAGAAGATGAGGTCAACGTAACTTACTGAGGAGAGTTGGATACTGCCTTTGAACACGGCCGGACTCTTCGGGTTTTGACTCCGAATCACGATGGGCTGACCTTCCGTTCCATGAAGGTTCTCGAGAAAGACTCCACTCTCATAGGTTCCTGGAGCAACCAGAATCGCCGTTCCAGGCTTGGCCCGAGACGCTGCACTGCGGAGTTCGGGAACGGTGGAAACCACAACCGTCGTCTGCCAGAGCGTAGCGAGGGCAAGACAAGAAATCATGTTTCATAGTAGCGCACCATCATCTTATAAGCCATCGAAATCGAAAAATGTCAACATACTTTTCGATAAAGTGTTGGGACATGTCAAAGGTTGGCAAGGTGGTTAAGTGGGACGACGCGAAAGGCTATGGCTTCATCTTGCCCCACGGCGGTGGCCGCCAGGTTTTCTTCCACATATCCTCTCTGGCCGCTGCGTCAAAGCGCCCTGAGGGTGGAGAGGTCGTCAGCTTTGAGTTAGCTGAGGATGACCGTGGAAGGCCGCAAGCCCACCATGTTGCCTATGTCGGCGTCTCGACACCGGACCCTGAGGTCTACGCGCCAGTCGCAACCGTCCCCCTCCTTGCCGGGTTGATTGGATTGGTGATAATCGTCACCTCACTGAGTTCGACTCCGACTCTCCTCCTCCTCTATGTGGCTTTGAGTTTGATGTCGTTCACGAACTACTCCATTGACAAGGCCGCTGCGAATAACAACCATAGGAGAACACCTGAACAGTCTTTGATTGTCTTGGACATCCTGGGTGGATGGCCGGGCGGTCTGATCGCCCAGCAAGTACTCAGGCATAAGACACGAAAGAGCAGTTTCCAAGCGATGTTTTGGACGTCGGTAGTCGTTCACGTGCTGGCTGTGGCGGTAATCGCATCCCTGCTTCGTTAGAAACCTGGCGCACATAATACTGAGTGCCCCCCCTGTCAAAGTTTTCCCAAATCGGACTTCGCCAACCTTATGGGAGTCCGATTTCATACGAATCACTCACGGAGGCTATTCGCGACATCACGTTGCGAGAAGGGGCTAAGGTGGTTGACTTCGGTTGCGGAAACGGCGAGTCACTGCTGACGGTTTGTGGCAATCTGGAAACCTCAGGACTGGTCGCCCTCGGCGTTGACCTGAGCCCAGAGATGATCGCTTGGGCAAATGAGCTCAAAAAGCACGGGTTTCCGGCGGAGTTCCGATGCGAAGATGCGTCCTTGGCCGTCACGAGAGAAGCACCTTATGATCTGATGTTATGCATTGGGGCTAGCCATTGCCGGGGCAGTTACCATCAGGCGCTCGAGACCGCCAGTCAGAACCTGAACCACGGAGGCTATGTTCTGATGGGAGAAGGGTATTGGAAAAGGCAGCCTTCCAAGGAGTACTTGGACTTCTTGGGTGCCACGGAAGACGAAATGGGCTCGCACTTCTCAAACGAGGAAGCCGGAGTCGCGGCGGGGCTAGTTCCGATTCTAAGTCTTACTTCAACGGACCGAGAATGGGACGAGTTTGAGGGGCGCTATAGCCACAACATCGAGCGGTTTTGCCTTGAGAATCCCAGTGACCCAGACGTGCCTGCATTTCGCGAGCGAATTCGCAAGTGGCGACGCATGTACCGGGAACATGGTAGAGATACGCTTGGTTTCGCGCTCTACCTGTTCCTCAAAGTCTAATGGGTGTTCCTTACTCGCCTACTGGTCGCGGACCTGATGTCGCGTCGCGCAGTGACGGCAATGCGATGACATCGTCATCTCGAACCGTCTTGATCGGCTTGAAGTTCTTCGTCTGAACCGCAGGTACTTCGGAGGAATACTTGCCTCTTCGGAGCAACTGCTCGCCCGTGAGTTTCATCGAGGTGTACAACACGCGCTGGCCGGGTCGGATTTCGGTGTTCAAGAAGTTGGAGTCGGTGAATCCTTCGCCGTTGTATCCAAACTTGTCTTGAATGTGAGGGGGCGCGTGCCGAGGGTTGTAGTAGAACTCGAGCACGTAATCGCCGTCTCGGCGGATCGGATACATCGTTGGGTCTTTGCTCAGATCAACGCGCTTGTTGAACCGGCGATTCTTGATGTACAACTCGTCTTGCATGAAGACGTGGTCACGAGGAGGATCCAGGTTGACATCGTCCGACTGATCAAACTGCATTGCGGCCGGAATCGCGTTGGGATATTTTGTATCTCTCAACACAACTCGGACGCGGGTTCCGACGGGCAAAACATTATAGGTGCCGACGAATCGAATCACCTTGGGCTCTTCGATCGTTGCTCGAACGCTGAACCCAACGTCAAAGGCAGGATTTGAGTCGTAGGGGCCGTTTTCGAAGGAGCCGTCGTTGCGCTTCTTCGCTACCCAGCCGCGCTGCACCATTCGAACCAACATCGTGTCGATGTTGTTCTCAATCGTGTCGCGCATACTGCTGTTGCCGGGTGAGGGGTCTTCGGCGTATCGCTTCTCGGCCTGATCAAGCAGTTTGTAGTACAGCGCCAAACCGTCCTCGATCTGGTTGTTTCGCTGGTAGGCGTTCGAAAGCATGTTCCGGCGTCCGGGAGGAATGTCCGCACGCTTGTGAGCCTCTTCGAACCACTTGACCGCCTTGGGGTAGTCGTCGCCGATCTTGTGGTACCAGAGCCAACCGTTTTCGAAGAAGAGTTCGTAGGTGTAGGGGTTTTGCTTGACGCCTTCCTTACCAAGTGCAAGTGCGGACGGAATATACCGGCGATCTGAGCGTTGCTCGTCGTCGGTGAAGTTGTAGGCGATGTGCCACATTCCCGTCGCATACACATCAATCTGGTGCGGGTCTAGCCA
>CALMEF010000217.1 GCA_937862825.1 uncultured Armatimonadota bacterium | reverse complement strand
AGCAGGTTGCCATTGCACCCGCCCTCACCAGTGTCCATCGTGGTCTGACCAGCCCAGAGGAAGAACCCGTCACCGCCGTGGGTCACCGAGTTGTAAGCAAACTTGTTCTTATGCGACTGTTCGTAGATCAGAATCCCGGCAGAATCTTGTCCCCGATTCCAGCGGCCATGCGAGTAACCGCGGACACACCAATCAATGTTGTTGTGCATGATCCGGTTCTCGCTGGATCGGTACATTCCCAAGCCGATCGCACTCAAGAACGAGAAATCGCTGTTCCAAACCAGACCCTTGTTGCAGTTCGTCAACATTAGACCGCACTGACCATTGCGAATAGTCACGTTCTTGACTTCGAAGTTGTCACAGTTCCGAAGATAGACTCCCGCCCCAAAACGAAGCCACTCATCGGCTTCATTCTTGTGGAAACTCATCCAGTCCGAAGAGTCCTCCTTGTCAAGCGTGCTGAGAAGGCGCTGCTTCCAGTTGTATGAGAAATCGCAGTCAACGATCTTGAGTCCCGGTGCGTTTCGTGCAATGAGTCCAATCTTGTAGCCATGTGCCTTGAGGTTCCGAATGACGACGTTTTTGCCAGTCACCAAAACCGCGGTTCCAGTTCGCGTATCGGGCGCACGGTTTAGGCTCCTTCCCAGCAAGGTTGAGCCGCCAAAGTCCACGGTGATGTTGTTGCCCTTCACCACAACCGCGGCCGTCTTCCCAAGGTCGTCACTGGATGGCAAATTGTAAGTTCGTTTGGCGACCTTCAATGACCGCGTGATTGTCATTCCGGCCTTGAGTTCAGCGCCCTGCATTGAAGTCGCTATAAGGGGTACGAGCATCCCGAGCATCATTGGGGCAGATTACCCGTCCAGGTAACCAACCCCAACTCCAACCAAGAAGCCCCCTAGCCTCCGATTTCGCTTTCCAATTTCTTCAACTTGTCCAACTCAACTTGAAGCTGCTTGACCAACATGTTGTAGACGTCATAGGTCTGCCGGGTCGGACCAAAACTGCCAGAGAGCACGGTGCCCAGCAACGATGCAATTTTGTTGTTCAAGCGAACCGGGTAGTTGAGCGGATCTTGACCACTCTTCATCTTGGTCTGATAGATAGCCTCTTCTACTTCGGTAAGGCGCTTAACCCAATCATCAGCCTTTCCGGCTTCGATCTTGCCGTCAGTCTTCCCGGCAAGAACCTTCGTTCGAAGATCCCGAGCTTTGACGACCGCGTTGTTGGCCTCGTCGGTCTTGGCGGAGATCTGCCGAGCAAAGTTGGACTGCTCGACCAAGTCCTTGTCGGTTGCGGAACTGCGGGGATCCTTTACCCATCGGAACTTCTGCTCCTGAACATTTCCATCAGCGGTCATTCGGACTGTGTATTCGCCCGGAGGCGCCGTGATCGGTTGCGGCCCTGCTGCCCAGAAGATCATTCCCGGAACGCTGCGATACGACGGATACTGGAGCCACTGGCTAAACCGTTGAAAACCAAGGCTAGAGCCAACCTTGGTTGAGGAAGCCACAAGAGCACCAGTCTTGTCCAAAAACTCAAACTTGAGATCCTTGACTTCCTTGGCAAGATAGTAGTTCACCACGACGCCGCTCAAGGGTTGCGCGAACGTCGGCCCAGTATTCCCGCCGCCTCGACGGCCTCCACCACCACCAAAGCCACCGCCGAAGCGCACTCGGTACGCATCCTTTGGCTTGAAGAGCATGGCTTCCGGCATCGGCGAGACCATCTGGCGCAACGCCGAAATGTCGTCCAGAATCCAAAATCCACGACCATGGGTTGCCGCCACCAAATCATCCTCTTTGATGGTCAAATCGTGCACTGGCACATTCGGCAGATTCATTTGTAGAGGCTGCCACCAGATTCCGTCGTTGAAACTCACCCAGACGCCAGTTTCGGTCCCTGCATAGAGCAATCCCTTGCGGTTCGGGTCCTCACGAACCACTCTGACAAAAACGTCGCGGGGCAGACCGCCAACAACTTTGCTCCAAGAACGCCCGAAATCCTCAGTCTTGTAGATGTACGGCGCATGATCGTTGTTCTCATGGTTATCAACCGCAAGATAAGCCGTAGCCACGTTGTGTCTGGAGGCCTCAATCATGCTGCACAAACCCCACTCTGGCATCCCCGCTGGCGTGATGTTGGTCCAGTTGCGACCTCCATTCTGGGAAACGTGCACCAATCCATCGTCGCTTCCACACCAGAGAACCCCTCGTTTCTTCGGCGATTCGGCGAAGGTGAAAATCGTCGCGTAATACTCAACGCCCGTGTTGTCTTTCGTGATCGGACCGCCACTGGACTCCAGGGTTTTCGGATCGTTACGAGTCAAATCAGGGCTGATCTTCGACCACGACTTTCCAAGGTTGTTGCTCTTCAGGAGAAACTGCGAGCATGTGTAAAGCGTGTTCGCATCATGGGGCGAAAAGATGATCGGGTAAGTCCACTGGAACCGCTGAACCAGATCAATCGCCCCATGGCCCATTGGATTGTCTGGCCACGGATCAACACTGCGCGATTCCCCCGTGCGGTGATTCTGCATGTCTAGCGAGCCCGAGTAGTTGCCACCGAACACAATATCAGGATCCTTCGGATGAGCGGAAACATAGCCCGACTCTCCACCAGCAGTTGACGTCCAGTTCGCCATGTCCGGACCGCGGCTCGCGATGCGAATCGTCGAGTTATCCTGCTGGGCTCCAAGGATGCGGTAGGGAAACGCGTTGTCCGTGCTCACATGATAGATTTGAGCCGTCGAGTAGGTTTGAGCGGTCCAGGTTTGTCCGCCATCCTTCGACACGTTTCCGCCTCCGTCGTTGGCGTTCACCATCACTTGGGGATTAGTGGGGTCAATCCAAAGATCATGATTGTCCGAGTGCGGCACACCAATGCCCCGAAATGTCTTGCCACCATCGGTCGACTTGCCGAAACCAACATTCAAAATGTAAACGGTGTCAACGTTCTTCGGATCGGCAAAGATGCGTGAGTAGTACCAAGCACGCTGGCGCCAGTTGCGGTCCTCGTTCGTCCGCGTCCACGATTTGCCCGCATCTTCAGACTTGAAGATTCCACCATCATGGGCTTCTATGGACGCATAGAGCCTTTTCGAATCGGCACCGCTAACGGCGATCCCAATCTTTCCTAACGGTCCAGCAGGCATTCCAATGTTGCTGCTAAGGTCCATCCACGTTGAACCACCGTTGATCGACTTCCACAACTTGCTTCCCGGCCCACCCGAGTTCAGCGAAAAGGGCGTTCTCCAAGCAGTCCAAGTCGCCGCGTAAAGCGCGTCGGGATCCTTCGGGTCGAGCACCAGGTCAATGCCGCCGCTTCGATCATCAACATAGAGAATCTTTTCCCAGGACAAACCGCCATCCTTGGTCTTGTAGATTCCGCGCTCGCTGCTGGCACCATAAACCGGACCCAAAGCGGCCACGTACACGGTGTTGGGGTCCGTCGGATGAACCTTGACCCGAGCAATGTACTTTGTCGCCCTTAGACCAACGTTTGTCCAGGTCTTTCCGCCATCCGTCGTTTTGTACACGCCATCTCCATGGGTGATATTCCCCCGAATATCCGTTTCGCCCATGCCGACGTAAACGACATCTGAGTTCGATTCGCTGACACCAATCGCCCCCACCGAGCCCGTCTCAAAGAACCCATCGGAAACACACGACCAGCTTTGTCCCGAGTTCGTTGTCTTCCAAAGACCGCCACCACAGGTTCCCATGTAGAAATCATCTGGCTTGCCGGGCACACCAGAAACTGCAACCGAGCGTCCACCACGGTACGGCCCAACCTCCCGCCACCGCATGGCCTCATAGACTTTAGAGTCAACGGTTTGACCGATTGCCTGAGCAACAACAAGAAGGCTAACGAATCCGAGAGCGGCTCTCATGCTCCCGACATTCTATCCCACGCTAGGCACGTTTGAGGATCGCCAATAAGAATGGTGCGCCAAGGATGGCGGTCACGACCCCTACGGGCAGTTCCGTGCCCGGAATGCATCGCTGCGCGATTAGGTCGGCCAAAAGCAACAAGACTCCTCCCAGCAAACC
>CALMEF010000216.1 GCA_937862825.1 uncultured Armatimonadota bacterium | reverse complement strand
CGCCCATTGTAGCATGTGTGAAGCCCCAGGCGTAAGAGCCATGCTGACTTGACGTCATCCTCACCTTCCTCCCGCTTACACGGGCAGTATCCTATGAGTTCCCGACTTTCTCGCTGGCAACATAGAACGAGGGTTGCGCTCGTTGGCGGACTTAACCGTACACCTCACGGCACGAGCTGACGACAGCCATGCAACAAGTGTCTTCTGGTCTCCTTGTGGGAGAGGAGCCCCTTTCAGGGCTTTGCCATCGATGTCAAACCTGGGTAAGGTTCTTCGGTTAGTATCGAATTAATCCACATGCTCCACCGCTTGTGCGGGGTCCCGTCAATTCATTTGAGTTTCAACCTTGCGGCCGTACTCCCCAGGCGGGATACTTAGTGCGTTAGCTGCGGCACAAGAGGGATCAATACCTCTTACGCCTAGTATCCATCGTTTAGGGCGTGGACTACCAGGGTATCTAATCCTGTTTGCTCCCCACGCTTTCGCGCCTCAGCGTCAGATAGTGCCCAGTTAGCTGCCTTCGCCATCGGTGTTCCTCCTGATATCTACGCATTTCACCGCTACACCAGGAATTCCACTAACCTCTGCACTCCTCAAGTCTGCCAGTATGTAAAGCAGTTTCCGGGTTGAGCCCTGGAGATTTCACTTCACACTTAACAGACCGCCTACGCGCTCTTTACGCCCAGTAAATCCGGACAACGCTTGCACCCTACGTCTTACCGCGGCTGCTGGCACGTAGTTAGCCGGTGCTTATTCTCAGGGTACCGTCCTAAGTCTTTCCCTGAAAAAGGAGTTTACAGACCTAGATCCTTCATCCTCCACGCGGCGTCGCTGCATCAGGGTTTCCCCCATTGTGCAAGATTCCCAACTGCTGCCACCCGTAGGTGTGTGGGCCGTGTCTCAGTCCCACTCGAGCGGATCGTCCTCTCAGACCCGCTACCCGTCGTCGGCTTGGTAGGCCATTACCCCACCAACTACCTGATAGGCCATAAACCGCTCCCTATGCGAAAAACCATTTAATGGAATGAAGATGCCTCCACTCCGCCACATCCGGTATTACTCCGGGTTTCCCCGGGCTATCCCAGTCATAGGGGCACGTTGTTTATGTATTACTCCGCCGTTCGCCACTAGGTATTGCTACCTCGTTCGACTTGCATGTTTTAGGCACGCCGCCAGCGTTCGTCCTGAGCCATGATCAAACTCTCCGAAGAAAAAGATTCCCTTCGAAGGGATTTGTTTCCGCAGTTTCTAATACTGCGCCGCACCCACGTTTTGGCTTGGGGTGCGAATGACGGGGATAATCTTTCGATTTCCCTTGAACACTTTACTTCGCGTCTCTATTCAACTTTCAAAGTGCGTGCTGTCTTTGGTGGACAGCGAGGAATATTGTGGCAGGTTCCACCCCCAATGTCAAGGCCAACCAGGCAAATTCGTCAAAAAAGCCGATTCTTTGCCACGAATCTCACCGTCTTGAACCTATTGGGCTTCAGCGAATTCTCGCTACTTTGGCTCGCCAAACCACGCTTCGCATACGGCGTTCGCCAACTCTCCCGGGTTGTGGCTCTCAAAGTTTGTCAACACCGCAATGACGGTCTTCGTGTTTGGCACGATCAGCAAAAAGGTCTTGGTGCCCTGTTGCGCACCACCGTGCGCGATTGCGCGCGAGCCGCGGAAGTTGCCAAGTGCCCAAGAAAGACCCCGAGTGGGCAGAGGTTTGCCATCTCCCAACTTCTGTGGCTCCATCATGCTCGCGAAGGTCTGAGCCTTCAGTAAAGACCCAGAGAGCAGCGCGTCACCGAAGCGGCACATGTCGGGCGCGGTCGAGAACATTCCGCCTCCTGCCCATTTGTAAGAGATGTCGGCAAACTCACAGTTAACCGTTCGGTCACCTTTCAACAAGTATCCCCGTGCACGATTGGGAACGATCTCCGCCTGGACTTCAAGTCCACTGGCTGCCATCCGTGCCTTGTCAAAGACATTCTCCTTCAGATACTCGCGAAAGAAACGTCCACCTTGTGTCTCAACCGCTCGAGCAAGGAGGTTGAAGGCATAAGTAGAGTATGTTTCCTTTTCTCCAGGAGCATGGAGCAATGGGTCGTTGATGAACCGATTCAATGAAGCCGTGACTGTCGCAAACGGGCTCGTGTTGTCAAGCTCGCCCAGTTTATAGTGACGAACCCCAGACGTGTGGGTCAGGAGGTGACGCACCGTAACGACTTTTCCCTTGTCGGGGAACTCCGGAACGTAGGTGCGGATATCAGCATCCAGGTCAATCTTGCCTTGTTCCACAAGTTGCATGACTGCCGTGGCAGTGATGACCTTGCTGATGGAAGCCAAGCGATAAACGGTCTCCGGTGTCGCTCGAACCTTGTTCTCGATATCAGACTCGCCAAATCCAGCCTGAAACTGAAGGCGACCGCCCTCCGAAATAGCGACTGAGGCTCCCGTAACCTTGTTCGCAAGCATATGCTTCCTCACCGCTTCCTGAACACGCTGACTCGGAGGTGTTTGGGCGGACCCGATAACACCGCATGCCAGAAGAGCCAGACCGATTCTGAACCGATTCATGCCCTCAGCATACGCAATTCGAAACCTGATCGCTCAAATCGGCGTTAACCAAACATGAGCAAAAGCGTCATACCCCCCGGAAAGGCGGGCCTCGTTGTACTCGCCGCGGCCCTCACCCCAATCGTTCTTCGAAAGATGCGCCCAGTCACTCGCGCAGTCGGCAAGGGCCTTGCCAAAGTCGGCGACATGCTGATCAAAACCGCGGAAGAGCCGCACGACCCGGTTAAGACCGAGTCCGTTGATGTTCCGCCCAAGCCCGAACCCAAGAAGGCCACAAGCCGGCCAACCAGAGCGACGGCGACGACAAAACCCAAGCCATCCGCATCTAAGTCCAAGGCGAAACCAAAACCCGCTCAATCATCGTAGGCTCAATGGTATGAGGCGCTCAATTGTCGGACGCCTGGACATCGGTTTGTGGGTGGTGCTATCAGCGGCCGCAGCCGCGATCTACGAACAGGTGCGACTGGAACTGCCCTGGTGGTCGACCACGACACTCATTCAGGTCGCCTTCGCAGTAGCCGCGTGGTTCGTCCTTGCCACCCTCGGGGGACTGATTCCAAGCCTATTCCCATCGGGACCAATGCGGTTTCCCTTCGTGGCGACATTGCCAATCGCACATGCCAGCGTCCTCGTGACGATGGTGGTTCTGTTCACCAATGCAAAATCGGGAATCCAACAGATTCCTGAGCCCCTCAAAGCGGCGCTAATCTGGACTCAAATACCAACGATTCTCGGAATGGTCATCTTGTCCGCAGCCCTTCTCGGGGTCGTCGCGTCCACTTCAAAGTAGAATTTGCGTCGAATGCTCACCTTTTTCGGAACTGGCCGAATCGAGCCAACTTGGTCGCAGTGCATCTGCTGCATCGGCACGTTCGACGGAGTGCATCTCGGACATCAGGAGGTCATCAAGACTGCCCGCTTGATTGCTGACAACGTCGGCCTACCGCTTGTGGTCATCACTTTCGACCGACACCCTGCTGCAACCCTGCGTCCAGACCTCAAGCCACCCTCCATTCAAGGTTTGACCGAGAACCTGCGAACTTTTGAGTCATGCGGAGCAGATGTTTGTCTTGTGCTCTCGTTCGATGAGAACCTAGCAAAGACGACCGCTGAAGACTTCTACAATGATGTCATCTCCAAACTGCTCATGGCGACCCACGTCGTCATCGGCGGTGACTTCGGCTTTGGGGCGGGAAGGCGAGGCCCCGGTGAGTGGATTTCACAGCACGTCGCAACGACCGTCGTCAGCCCATTCTGCGTCGACGGTATCCGGGTAAGCAGCACGGTGGTGAGGGAGGCGATCCGGAGTGGCGACATTGAGGCGGCAAATCGCTACCTCGGCCGTCCTTTCTGCATCAGCGGAGTAGTAGTTCGTGGAAAACAAATCGGACGAACTCTTGGCTTCCCGACGGCGAATTTGGCCTTGGCTGAAGACCTCGCGGTACCAGCAGACGGAGTTTACGCTGGACATCTCAAACTGGGCGAGAAAGTGTACGGCGCGGCAATCAGTGTGGGTACGAACCCGACCTTGGGCGACAACGCCCGGACAATCGAAGCCTTCCTTCTTGATTACGACGGGCCCGAGTTTTACGGTCGGGCCGTTAGACTTGAGTTCGTTGGGCAGATTCGCACAATGGAGTCCTTTGCCAATCTTGAGTCACTTCGCGAGCAGATGGTGCACGATGTCGAACAGATTCGAACCATATTGACGTAAGGTTAGAGCAACAATGAAGAAACTCGGAATCCTTGCGGTTTTGCTTCTCGCTGGAATTGGGTACATGATCTTCAAACCGGGTCCCTCGGACGCCGAGTTGATCAAAGCGGCGCTGAAAGACTCAATTGAGGCTGGTAAAGAGGGTCGACCGGGCAGTGTTCTCGACCTCCTCAGCCGTAACTTCACCGTCAACGAGGAGTTTGCAGGCGGACGAGCCAATATTGCCAAGTTCATCCGGGAGTCCAAACCCAACTTGACGATCGAAAACCCTGAACCCAATGTCAGCGGGGTTTCTGCGACCATCGACTCGCCGGCGCGGATCGAACTTCGTTTCCCTGCAGTTGGATTCAACGTAAGGGAGGTCAACCTGAAGTTCCGCAAGGAATCGGGAACGTCTTTCCTGATCTTTCCCACAAAGGTTTGGAAGTTAGAGTCCGCCACGGTCCCCCCCGAGGTCGTGACTGAGTTAGCCTCGCAAGTTCAAATGTAGTGATGACTGAAGAGGCCCTTCTTAGGCGTGGACTGCTGGCCTTCGTGATCGCACTAACGGTGTCTATAATGGGCTGTGCAGGGATTGGTTGGCTGATCAACCTCGATACTCGAGGGTCCTACATGAGTTCTCGCGACTTTACCAAGGCAGCCGAAATCGCCGTTCCTCGCTTCACGGACAGTATTGGTAGATTGTCTCGCGTTCGCCAAGACCTGAAGATCAATGCTATTTTCTTCCGCGTGCCATTGACTTCGTCGCTGCTAAACGAACTGGAAGGCCTTCCGAAGACAGGGGAACTACATTCTGTCAGAACTGAGACAGCGAGCGGCGTATCCTACGACGGCTACGCAAGGATCGAAAGCGGAAGCCTTCGCCTAGGATTCGTGCCGTCCACGGAGCGTCGCAACTTAGAATCGCTACGACGCCAAATGAACACGCCTGAGCCCTAGGGAACCATCCAACGTCGAAAGTAGGCTCCTTTGAAAGTCTCCTTTGCGGCGGACACGAGTTCTGGATAGGGTACGTCGGCGATGCTGACAAATCCATTGTTGTAGTTCTCACCATCGAACATGCGTCCGATGAGAGGTTGGTCAATGTACTGGAACCAGTGGCATCCTATAAACGCCTTATTGTCCACAACGCTGTTGACGTACATCGTAAACCGTCGGGATCGGTCCTTTTGGTCGAAGGCAGGAGCCAGGCCAGGGTTGAACATCCCCCGGTCAGTGGCGCCAAAATGGAACTCACCCATCATGAACGGCTTCTGCAGGTAGGCGATGTCTGGGTAGAAGAAGCGAAGGGGAACGGTGTCGCCATAGGCGTTAAACGAAAGGACGTCAGCATTAAGAGCAGCGGCCTCCATGACCTCCTTGGTCGAACGATAGAAGCGGCATCCCAAATACAAAGCATCTGGATCAACCTCGCGCAAGGCTTGCTTGACGATCGAGAAGTACTCCCTCGCAAACTTGGTGATGAACGTTCGGATATCGAATCTCCGCAGACTGGTGCTGTTGCTCTGACTCAAACTGATGGGCGCCTCCAACTGCTCCCACGAGGTCAGGTTGTATCCCCAGGCTGTGTTGAATGCGGTTATCGTCCCGTAGATTGCGCGAAGATCATTAATCAGCACCTGCTTGGCAGGAGACTGAGCCATGTTCTCTTGAAGTAACTGATACACCAGCGTGTAGCGGCCGCTCTCTTCACCATCCAGATTCGCCCAGCCGGGTTCGTTATCAATAAACCAACCGACGCAATATTCATCGTAGGCTGCAAACGGCGCAATCACGTTGAGTGAGGTGTTGAGCGACGTCCGAAACACCGGGTCGTAGGGGTCGTGCATCGTCGCACCGTTTGCCATTGGGATACGGTGGTGAGAGCCGTTGATTTTGGTAAACGCCGTGTACGGAACCCGGCGGCGCATAAACCACAGTTCTTCTGAAGAGAAGGCACCTATCGTGTTAAAACCCCACGACTTCATTCGGTCAATGGACCGAATGTGGCTTCTATTGAGCCAATCTTGGCCATACTTGCGCTCAAGATTGGCGGTGAAGAAGTTGTAGGCCCAACCGTCTCTGAACGGGCCACCAAAAACACCAGTCACCGGATAATAATGATCGGAAAGGGGTTCGCCATCCATGGGTGGGAGCCACTCGAACATCTGCGTACGATGGGGATTGGCGATGGTGGGAAGGTCAATGATATCCATTCCTCCCATTCCAAAGGAGATAAAAGGAAATCCGTCTGGTGTAACGAACCACCAACGCCCTCGATGAAACGTGGTTCGAAACCTTCCTGTCGCGGGAAACTCAGGTCCGTCAATCCACCCGCCAAATCGATCGCGACCCAAGCCATATTCGTCACTGATCGGGTCTTCGGCCTGCTCCTTGGCCAATGCCAACTCCTCTGCCTTGTCCTTGGCGATGAGTTCTTCAACGCTATGGACTTTGTTGTCCCAATCTGCCCTCGTAAATTGTCCAAAGGGATCAACGATTTGATTGGTCAACCCTTCCGCACGAACCAACCGTGGATTTCGCACCATGATCCGTGTGATGAACTGGGGGAACTCCATATAGAACCGCCAACTCAATATGTTGGTCAACGTTAGCGGTCGCTGATTATCCGCCATCCACTTGGTGTTACCAATGGGAGGTAGCGTGCGCATCGCCAAGTCCATGGGGACGATCCGGAGAGGAAAGGCGACGGTTACCGTTTCAGCCTTTTGGATATTGATAGACGCGGTCCTGCAGAAGTTAAAGCCGTCCGCTCGGGTGTCCCAGTCCACGCGCAGGAAGATGTTGGCGACACGGCTCTCGGTGTTCTGAATGTCAACGAGCAGAGCATCCCATTGGGACCAATCCTGAGGAGAAGCCTCCGTCAGCGACACATACGGGTAGGAGCCCGTGTTAAACGTGCACTTGAGACCATCAAGTCCGAACTTGAACGACGACTGAAAGGTATGGACTCTTCCGCCACTCACGTAGGATTGCAGGTTGATCGGCTGCTCTTGCGCGAGGGCAAGGCACGAAACCAGCAAGGTGAAGGCACAGAGAACTCTTCGCATGGCTATTCCTTTACGGTAGATTGCAAACAACATGCCGTTTTCGGCTTGAACTCAATTATAGTTCAGTAATCTCAATTCTCCAAACGAGATTTATGCACTGGTTAGCGTCAGGATTGATACCTCTGGAGGGCATCTGAACCGTATGTCAAACCCAGTAGTTCCTACGCCACGCGTGACGTAAAGTGGAACCGGTGCTTCTCCTTCCTGGTAGAAACCAGCAACATACTTTTCCCCAAGGGGCGGCGGAAAGATGGGCTTTCCCTTCTCAAGACAAACCTGACCTCCATGGGAATGGCCACTCAACTGAAGAGAAATGTGACGAGGCATCTCGTCTGCGATATCAGGTTCATGCATGAGGACCACCAGGTTTTTGTCGAATCTACCGGCACCAAAGAAATCGAGATTGTGACGTTTCTCGATTGCGTCATCGACCCCAGCGAAAGCGACGCCACCGACTTCAACAACTTCATTCCTCAGTAGTTGCGCGCCTGCTCCCTTGAGCGCGGCAACGACTCTCTCTGGCACCATTGACCAGTAATCATGATTGCCCATGATCGCCAGGACTGGAACTCCCAGGTTCCGAATCGGCTCCAATATCATTGCTGCATCATCCTCGATCGCCGATCGCGTGAAATCAATGAAGTCACCTGCCAAAACGACACAATCTGGCCGTTCTTCAGCGGCCAAATCTAGAGCACGACGCGCCCGCTGAACCGCCCGTGGGCGATTGGCATGCATGTCTGCAAGCAAAGCAACCTTCAAGCCCGAAGCCGTCCAGCGCGGAAGTGACAACGTCTTCCTCTCAACAACCAGCCGATCCGTGTAAGCGTCGAAACCGAACTTTCCAACGGCGCCAGTTGCTGCGCCGAAGCAGGCAGCCTTCAGGAGATCACGGCGTGAGGCCATTCTGATACTAACATCAACGGCAGATGTTCAGTGCCTATCTGCCTCCAAGTCCGCTCAGGGTGACCCCTTCGATGAAATACTTCTGGGCAAAGAAGAACAAAAGCAAAACCGGCAACATGCAGAGCGTGGCGAACGCCATGAGCAAGCCTGGCTCGCCAGTTCGATCTCCTGCGAAGAGTTGCAGCGCATAACTCAACGGCATCTGCTCGGGCGAGTTTACGTAGATCAAGGGCCCCATGAAGTTGTTCCAAGCTCCCATGAAGGTCCATATGGCGATGACCGCCAAGGCTGGCTTTATCTGCGGAAGCATGATTGCCCAGAAGGTCTTCAAGTACGTGCAACCGTCGATCTTTGCCGCGTCCTCAAGTTCCATGGGAATCCCCATGAAGAACTGCCGAAGCAGAAAGATGTTGAACGCGCTTCCGAAGAACGCAGGCGCCCAAAGTGGATAGAGAGTATCGATCCATCCCAACTGGCGAAAGATAAGGAACTGCGGAAGCAGGGTCACGGCTCCGGGCAGCATCATCGTGCTCAGAAGAATCTTGAAAAGCGTTTCCTTGCCTGGAAACTTCAGTCTCGAAAATGCGTAGGCGACAATGGAACTGCTCAACAAGGTGCCAATGACCGAAAAGATCACGATCAGCATCGTGTTCTTCAAGTACACAAGCCCACTGTTCGTTTCTGGCGGTAGAAAACTCAGCGCCTCGGTGTAGTTCTGCCAACGCAACCCGACTTTGCGAACGGGCTCAACCTGGGTAGGTTCGAATGTTGATTCCTTATCCTTGACTTCCGGTGGTTCCAAGAAACGAACCCGCTTGCGCCCATCCTCCAGGTCTTCAACAACCATGCCCTTTCCGCTGACGCCGTTGATCGTTGCCGTTACCAACGGGATTTGCCGCGGAATCTCCTTTAGATCCGAATAGGCGACATCAAATGTCTTTCCGCGGATCGCGAGGGGACGGACGATATCGACGCGTGCACTTCCATCGGCACGTCGGTCAATGACAGTTCCTTCGACGGTCTGCCCCTCAAACGTGCCCTGGTACAAAGGCCGATTGGGATCCATGTACGGAACAGTCTCTTGAACCTTGGGTACCCAAATGATGCCATTGGCGGAGGACATGTCCCGATCCTCTTTAAAACTGGTCACAAGGAGGAACGCGAAGGGCAACCCAAAGACAACAGACCCGGCCAAAAGAGCGATTTGGGTAACAAGAGTCTTGGCCCAACCACGGGCTTGGGCCTTTCTGGCCGAGGAAATCATCGCGGCGAACCCAAGGGTTCCCAGCGCGACAATCAAAGCCAACTTTGCCGGGCTCAAAGGGATTGCACCCTTGATTATCTCAATCTTGTTCTCAGGATCCTGTTGGTAAAGCAAGATCATTCCGACAGCGACTGCACCCCAAATGAGGGTCGCGAGCAACCTTTCCTTACGCTCTCGAGAGTTGAGGGCAAATGCTGCCTGATAGAGCCGAACCAGGCCGAATAACACCGCCAAAGATGCGAGCCATGCTGGATAGGGCATGACAAACCAAACGAGCGGGAAATGGATGGCCGAATCCGCCTCGGTCAGTGGTTTCATAGCCATGCCAACACCCAACCCGATGACCCCCACGGCGAGTCCGGTAATGACGCCACGCCCCTCTCCAGAGCCCAGGATTAGTCGTCTGAGCCCTTGTTGGATGGCGTAGGCGAGAAATCCCGAACCTACCCAGGTCGAAACGATGGCAATGGCATCGGAGAGACTTGCTTTCATTTGTCTGTCTCGTAATGCACCCACTTTGGCGCAAGCCGAAATTGGATGAGTGTCAGAACCAAGATGATTCCGAAAATCAACCAAGCCAGTGATGATGCGTAGCCCATCTTGAAGTAACTAAAACCGTTCTTGAAAAGAAGATAGACCGGGGTAAGCAGTGTATCGTCGGGGCCGATGGGCCCATCCGACGATGGCTTCATGATGTACATGCGCTCAAACTCCTGCATGGCACCGATGAAACCCATCACTGCATTGAAGAAGATAATCGGGCTGAGTTGTGGGAACGTTATCTTCCAGAACGTCTGAGTCGGATTTGCACCATCTATTCCAGCGGCTTCATACAGAGTTGAGGAAACGCCCTTTAGGCCAGCCAGCCAAAGCAACATTCCGCTTCCGGCGCCCCAGAGCCCCATCGTGATCATGGCGGGTTTCGACCAGTCAGCAGACTGCAGCCCCCCAGGTGGTGACAAGTTCATCCACTGTGAAATCGTTTGGGCCCAACCCGCGTTGATCAGACCCTTGTTTGGATCGGCACTCAGCACCCAAGACCAAAGCACCGCGCTGGCGACCACTGGAACGATGGAGGGCATGTAAAAGAAAGTTCGATAGAATCGCATGCCGCGCGTGGCCGAGTTCAGAAGAAGAGCGACCGCCAACCCAGTTGCCAAGCCCAGAGGGACACCCACGAATGCCATGTACGCTGCATTTCCCAAGGCCTTGCTCACGTTCAGCCAGTCGGCGCTAAACATGTCGGCATAGTTCTTCCCTCCCACCCACCGGGCCTCATTCAGAACGTCGTACTGAGTGAAACTAAAAATGAACGATGCGACCATTGGTCCCAACGTCAAGACAAGGAACCCGATGATCCACGGGCTCAAGAGAAGGTAGCCCCACTTGGCTTCGGCCCGCTCTAGGCGACCCAGGGGCAGTTTTCGAAAACGGAGAATGAGCCACGTGAGCAAACCTGCCGTTAACAGCCCAACACCCCACATGGGCTTGGTGAACTCAATGACTGGATACTTGTCTTTCTCGAAGAACGCGTCAAGTTCGCGTTGAACAACGCTCTGCCCTGCGAGCAACGCGTCCTTGGGAGACATCTTCTTGTAGCAGGCCGTCTCAAGGGCTTTGACTTGCTCCGACCATAGAAGTGTGCCAACGAATGTCGGTGGGCGGATACGACCAAATGGGGCCATTTGCGTGTGCATATCCACGGCCGCAGCAAACTTCTTATCGGCGGGGCGAAACTCCTTACCCGCCAGGAGGTTTGCTTCAATGTTCGCAATCTGCCGTGGAATGAACTGGCGCCCACGCAGTCGCTCCCACTTGGCCTGCTCTCGCATCTCAAACATTCGGCCCTCGGTGCTGGTTGCGAACTTGATGTACTCCCAGGCGTCCTGGACATTCCTTGCTCCTTTCGGGATGGCCAACGAGAACCCACCGAACCACGTAATGAATGTATCCTTCTCGCCCTTAAAGCGACCGCGCTTGGTGAATCGATCATCAGGAACTGGGGCAGGGGCGACTTCTAACTGCACCTGTGGTCCATAACGAGACAGATCATTGATTATCCAGTCCCCGTCAATCTTCATGGCCACTTTGCCAACGATGAAAGCGTCATTCTCCTTCCCAAGGAACCCAGATTCGAACTTCTTTGCGTTCTCAAATCCCCTGAGAATGTCGTAGCCCCGAATCATGAAGTTCAGCGCTTCCTCTGACTCTGGGGTGTAAAGGGTGCATTTTCGTCCATCTGCCGACATGAACGAAGCGTTCATCTGAAAGGCGTAGAGGTAAAGCCAGGTGTTTCCGTAATTCGGCATGAAGCCAGCCGTCTTTAGGGAACCATCCTTGTTGAACTCCGTCAGAACTTTGCTGTAGGCAAGGAGTTCTGACCACGTCTTGGGTATGCCCATCGGGTCAAGCCCGGCCTCTCTGAGTTCCTTGGATCTCTTGAGAAAAATCTCCCGGTTCAGATAGAGGATTCGGTTATCGGAACTGTTGGGAATGGCATAGATCTTTCCCTCATACTGGGCTTCGCGCCATGGGGCCGGATAGTAACCCTCTTTTCTTGGTGCAAGCGGATCATTCTTATCTCGTTCGATCAGATCGTCTAGGGGTCGGAATGCTCCTCTGCTGGCCCAATCCGCGATGGAAAAACGGTCTTGGTTGATGACATCGGGGGCAACGTTCCCCACAATGCTCGTCATGAGTTTTTGGGGATCCATGCGCCCAGCCCCCATGCTCAACAGGCGAACACGGACCTCTGGGTTTCTCCGCTCGAACTCACGGATAACAGCGTCGGCACCCTTGGTCTCGGGTCCAACCGATATTCCCCAGATGACAAGTTCACGCTTTTCCGCGCCAAGCGCACATGCGGAGGCGATCAATCCCAACCCGGTTAGCAGATATCGAAGCTGCCTCATTGCGTATCCACTCCCCATTGTACAGCAAAGGAACCGTGAATACGTATTCATGACCCCGTGATCAAAAGAAAAAAGCCCCAGGAGTTGCTTCCTGGGGCTTCAGTGAGAATCCGCTCCTTAGCGGATCACGTTAACCGCGATTACCTTTCGAACTCGCTCACCGCTACTGGTTTCAGCAACGATTTCCGCTCGATAGGTTCCTGGCGCTACAGCTCGGTTTGCCTTGTCGCGGAGAGTCCACGTAATCGTGTTCTCACCGGCTTGATCGGCTCGGCCTCGGCTGGCGACATAGACTTCCTTACCATTGCTGGCGAGGATTCGCACCGAAGTTGCCGCTGCGCTGGAGAGCGTGTAACTGATGGTGATTGGAGCGTTTCGGTCGCCCGCGGCCCTGCCTGTTTGGCTGACAACCACGTTACCGATGACGGCTCGGCTGACTGCACCTTCTTCCACAGTTACCTTGAACTCACGGGCGCCAGCCTTGTCGGCGGTGAACGTGTATCCAGAGGCTCGTCGCAGGTCACGAGTGGTTCCCGTGGCGAGGTCTGTAATGTGGAATCGCAGGTTGTTTGGCACGGTCGCTAGGTTTGGCCACGTAATCGTGACTTGTCCAGGCTTTCGAGCCGTTACCGAAACCGCAAACTCCTTCTTGCCGCCCTTGGTTTGCAGGCTTTGAGCAAGTCGAGTCTGCTTGCCATTGACGGTCTCACGGATGGAAAGTCCAACTTCGTTCATCGGAGCCATCGGCGGCTCGAATACTCGAAGCGCGGCGATATCGCGAGTGTTCGCGGCAACACCAATATAGTTCTCAGCGTCCAGGTTGGACTCATTGCGAGCAGCGAGTTTGAGTCTCCACTGGTTCGCATTTTGTGTCCAAGCCTTGGCAGTGGGAGCGTTGCCGCCCTTGGTGGCCGTTCGCGACTGCCCGGGCACCCAAGCGTCGAACAACGGAGGATAGGAGAGCGTGATTTCACTCGGATCGGAAACAAAGACCCAGTAGCCCTTGCCTGGCTCCATTCGACCTAGCGAACCGTCGACGTATCCGTAATCGCCTGTTGCCGGATCATACTCAGCGAGGAAGTTGCTTACGTATCCAAGGGAAACCAGGTCTGCCCAAGTGAAACTCTGGCTGGGGTTTGAGGCGCTGACGCCCAGGATCTGGCTGATCGGGAAGCCGTAGTTGTACGGGTTACCCAACTGATTCCAGCCAGACTGGAGTTTGAGCGTTGGGGCACCGGTCAAGAAGTTGCCGGGCTGGGTGGGCTGACCTCCAAGGTCTGCAGTGATTGAACCCGCGCTGCCCTTCTTGTAAACGATCCAGAACGCCTTTCCGCGCTCTGCGCCAAGTGCGTTGATGTAACCTTCTTGCTCGGGGTCGAATGCAAAGACCTGCACCTCGCCACCAGCAACGTTTGGATCCAAGAACTGCTCAAGAATCGCCTGCCACGAACTATCAGCGTAGACGAAGGGAGTCGTCACGAAGTTGACGTCATCCTTTAGCGTAAGCCGAGGTCGGGCTGCGATATTGATCGTGCCAGACATCACGCGCTTATTGGTTGCGCCTGTCGTTCCAGTGGTAATGGTGACCGTATAGGGCACGATTCCAGCGGCATCGGCATTGGCTGTGACTGTGTAGTCTACGAACCGGATATCTTGGGGCTCAACCCTCGAAATGGACCGCTCAGAGCCATTGGAAATGGTCATATTGCTGTTCGGTCCAAACTCAAGGTTGACCTTTACGTTCTCAAGCGGGAACTCGCGACCATCAAAGGCAAAGCCTCCGACGTTGTCCACGTAGACCCGAACTCGGAATGGATTGGGAACGATGCCACCCGTGGCCGGATTGCCGTCAAAATCGGTCGCTCTGGTGGCGATCAACTTCGGCGCATCAACAACGGCTCCATAGGGCAGGGAATAGTTTCCGACACCCCAAGTAGATCGGACGTAGAAAAGGATTTGTCGAGACGCACCAGCGGCGACTTGCTCTTCTGGGAACTGCTGAATGAACGAGGTTGAATCCGTGAACAGCGTGTCCGGCAACAAAGCATCCGGGTTGAAGGTGGGCGTCGCCGCAGCAGGAGCGCCCATGATGAAATCGTGCTTCCCGATAACAACCTTGTTGGCTTCTGTCGGGGCGTTTGCAGGATTCGGGTCGAGAAGACCTTCTGACGGAATGTTCTCGATTCGCATGCCGAAGTAATCCGTCTGGCCGAACACGAAGTCGATGTAGGGCGGGAAGTCGGCAGGTCGAAGGACTCGATCGTAAACAACATCGGTTCGCGGCGGTCGTCCGGTCGGAACCCAAACGTATCCTGGCTTCTGACCGAAATAGTGGCTAACTTGAGCACCACCAGATTCGGCGTTACTCGTTGAGCCACCGGAAGTCAGCATCGCCAGCGTTGCGCCCCACCACAGACCAATATTCGCAGGTTCAGCGTCAAGGTTGGTCAGTGTCCAGCGTAGTCTCGCGACATCAGCGACGACCTCAACTTGGCACTTGATGCGAACGTTATCGTTCGTTGTGGTCGCTGACATGTAGCGGTTTGAAAATCCGACAAACGCTTCACCCAAGGCATTCGCTCCAAAGAGCGATCGGGCGCCATTCTTGGTGAGCGTCGCATAGCAATAGGAACCAATCGGCGATGTCGGTGCACCAAAAGTGAGTGCCATGCCGTTATCGTTAAAGTTGTCGCTACTGCGTTGAACCGAACCGAGTGAGCCAATAGAGAAGGCAAACCGACCAGCAACGTTCATCGTTTGCAGGTCAGCGAAACATGGCCCTTCCGGCATGTTATCAACGTCTCCATAGCCGACCGTTCCGGTGATCCCCATTGACGTGAGCATCAACTCGTTTGCAATCGTGTTGACAATCAGGGGGTTACTGTACGGGGCTGTGTTCGCTGGATCAATACAGATCAGGTCCCAATCTGCGCCTTGAGCATGAGAGGAGGCGATTCCGCCGGCCATCACGCCAACAACGCCCATCGCTCTTACAATTTGTGCCTTCATCTTAAGTTCAGTCCTAAATCTTGAGGGGAGGTGTGGTCCGCGCCCTCTAGTTAGACGCGGACCACGCAGTCAGGTTCTTGTTTTTTCGCTTATTTTCCAGGAGGCGGAGCCGGTCGGACAAACCTTTGCGGCGAGCTGAACACATATCGGAAGCCAGAGGCATCGGCTACGGGTCCAGGATTGTCCGCGACGTTGCGAGCACCGACGCGCCACCAGAACTGGGTCTTGCCTGGGAAGTTATCCGTCAGGAACTGAAGGAACGTATCGCCAGGGTATCGGGGCGAGAGCGTGATGCTGATCGACGTGACGTCGGTTCGGATCACCTCGTTTGACGTGAACGTTGCTCCTCGTGCAAAGTTAGCCTCAGACGAGAGCTGAACGACATAGCCCATCTGCGACGGGAATGCCGGGTTAACTGCTGAAGAGAACGAGAACGGCAGGTAGCTGGTCACCGTCGCATTGTTAGCGGGCGACTGCAGGTTCACTCGGGTGAGCGGAGTTGCAAAGCCAGAAGCGGTCGTCTTGTCGGAGGTGAAGTAGCAGAAGCCACCTGCACCGCCAGTTGTTGTACCGCCACCGGTGGTTCCACCCGTAGTCGTGCCACCGGTTGTGCCAGTGGTTCCAGCGGTCGTACCGCCAGTGGTCGTGCCACCGCCAGTGTTAAGACCTGTGCCACCGGTGCCAGTCGTGCCGCCACCAGTTGAACTGCCAATAACATCGATTTCGTTCACTCGGTAGATGAGCGAGATCTGATACTGGTACGGTCGACCGGGGATAACACCGGCGACTGCGTCAGCCGTATCCTCACCAAGGCCGGCACACTCAAGACCACCCAGGTTGCCAGTGCTGTACGTGAGGTCACGAGCAGCAGTTGTGTCGTAGGCGAAACTGGCTGTTCGATCCGCGACAACGACTGGCGAAGTGAGAATATCGTCTCGCCAAATCTGCCATTGAATCGTATTGTCCAAACCTCGCTGGAACAAGTCTCGCGACCATGTCAACTTAACCGCAGGGCTACCTGAGTTGGTCGGGAACATCCCTGCTTCAGCAGTGAAGGAGCCTACAGCACTGTTGTTTCCGCTTCGGCCCTGAGAAAGGAGAATAAAGACCAATCCGAGCACCAGCGCGAGCGTGATAATCGCCGAACTGTTGTTGCTTCGTCGTGGCTTCTGAATTCCAACTTCGGTGACCTTACCGTTGCCACCGAATCCCTTGGCAACAAAGTTACCGGGATCAACGACCACACGGACTTTATCGCCGGGCTGGATGCCCTTGATTTGGCGAGTCACTCGAACAATCGAGCTGTCCTCTTCGACGTCAATGACCTTTGCGGTTGAAACCTGCTCTCGGCCACGAACTACGACGACCTCTTGACCAATCTTGAATCCAGTTCGCGAACCCTGGTTGATGAGGGCGCCATCCGGTCGAGTATTCAAAACGGTTGCGGTGGGCAGCGTCTGAGCCTGAATCGCTGCGACAGCACGGCTGGCCGCAGCCATAAGGGCTTCGTTGATGAGAACTTCATCCGAAGGATCCTGTGCGCGAACTGAGGAATGCTCGTTGATGAGCGCTCCATTGATCGGCAAACCGGAAGCGACGTCAAGGACGATCACCTTTACGGCTACGTCGGCTTGCTTGCCGCCACCTGAAGATCGAATCTGCCAATCGGCGACTTCACCGGTTACCAATGTGGCAACTCGAAGTTCCTGAGCCAATCGGAGCAAACTGGTCTTCTCGGTAACTGGCTTTGCCAGACCGAGCGTCTCAATCGTTCGCTGAACAGCTTCGGGAGCCTCAAGATCGTACTTGCCCGTCTTGGCGAACTCAGAGTAGACAGCATCTGCAGCGGCTTGGCCAAGCGTATCCGCACCCTTCTTACTCAGGTTAATGAACGGAACGACAGCCCAGCGCGGCTGAGACTGGAACTGGGCGTTCGCAGTTCGTGCGAAAGCCAACGACAAGAAAGGCAGCGCGAGAGCAAATGCAAGCAGTTGGCTCAACGTGCGGCCGGGCAAGGATTGGATAAAGCGTCTCACAGTGACGAGTCCTCCATAGTGGTCCTCTTCATATTTCTTCCAAGGTGTTCTGACTGCAGTTTTCGTGGGTCGAGATCTCGTAGAAGATCATGGGCAACATGCACCCCTCTCTCGGGGACGCAACTCCGTATTCGGTTTTGCCTTTGCTCTTCCATGGCAATCCAGCAAGCATGCCAGACACGGCATCCTACCACGAATGTGGCAGTATATCACGAACGGCATATAGGTTTGGCTAGGGCTTGTCACGAATGACGCACTCAACCACATATCGCATGACGGACAACTCAGGTTGATTGGTTCGAATAACGCGGTGCGCAAACGCACATTTCGTCCTGGTAGGAATCTGGAGAGCAAGAAGTTGCTCCGCCCGTTCAACGCTACCGAGTCTATTTACCAGTCTATGCAACTGCTCTTCGCGGCCACAAGTCACGACCCAAACTTCTCGAAACTGGTAATGGATGCACGCTTCAAAGAGTAGCGGCACTTCAATCGCTTGCGCACCGGAGTCCACGAGCCGTTGCATGATTAACGGATGCATCAGGTGGTTGAGCGCCCGCCTGAATTGTTCGTCAGTTCCCAAACGATTGCGAATTGCGTCCTTTTCTGCGGGTTCAACGCCAGAGGACACCAAGAAAGCCCTTACGGCCTCACTCTGACGGACTTCTGAGGCAACCGCATCTGCAGAAGTGGTGACCAAGCCCGCTTCCTGCAGGTATCCCAAGACTGTGCTTTTGCCCTCGGCAATCCCCCCGGTGACTGCAATCGCATCAACCATTCTCAAGAAGCATAACTGAAAAGGGCGAGGTGATCTGGAATCACCTCGCCCTAACTCTGAAAAGACAGACCTTATTCTTCGGTCTTTTCCTCAGATTCAGCGGGCGCCTCAGCAGGTGCCTCTTCTGTCTCCTCGGCGTCATCACCAGGCCGGAGAAGACCCTTGAGCATGCCCAAGCGCTCTCCAATCGTGGCTCCACCTGTTGCGAAGCCTCGGCGGCTACCAACAAACTCGTCGAAGTCGTCGTCGTCTCGACCACGGCCGCCTTTCTTACCGCCCTTCTTGCCGCCCTTACCACGTCGATCGAATGGATCGTCGCTATCGCCGCCACCCGTCCTTTCGGGTTCGGCTCCGAGAGCACGAAGGCTGAGCACCATTCGACGCTCGTCTGGGCGAAGATCGAGGACCTGTACCTCGACTTCGGCTCCTTCTTCAATCACCTCGGAAGGATGCTTGATTCGTCGCGAGGACATTTCGCTGATCGGCATGAACGCCTCTGCACCTTCGGGCAACCGCACGAAAGCACCGCTCACGACGATTCGTGAGATCTTGCAAGTCAACTTCTGACCGACTGAGTAGTTCTGTCGGATGATTGACCAAGGATCGGGGAGAACTTGTCGGTGGCCGAGGCTGATCTTCCCGTTCGCAGGGTCCAGCCGGAGCACCATGACTTTGATCTCTTGGCCTTCCTTCAGGACCTCTCGTGGATGGTTGATTCTCATCCACGACATTTCGCTCACGTGGAGCAGGCCGTCAACACCGCCCAAGTCGACGAACGCGCCGTAATCGGCAAGTCGTCGTACCGTGCCTTCAAGAACGTCACCTGGCTTGACCTTGGTGAACAACTCCTCTTTCGCACTCGCTCGAGCCTTTTCCTCGGCCTCTCGATTCGAAAGGACGACCTTTTTGCGGTCGCGGTCAATCTCAATAATCTTAAGTTGGAGAGTCTCGCCAACGTACTTGTCGATGTTGCGCAATCGACCGCTGCCCACATGGGTAGCTGGCACAAAGCCTCGAACACCGATGTCAACGACCAAGCCGCCCTTAACGCGGTCAATCACCTGGGCGCTGATCATCTCGCCTGCTTCGTACTTGGCGATGATCTTGTTCCAGGTGTCTTCAAAGTCGGCACGTTTCTTTGAAACGACGGTGTTGCCATCGCCGGACTCGGGTCGCAAAACAATAACTTGGATCTTGTCGCCGACTTGAACGTGGCCTTTGGCCGATTCAATATTTTCCTCGGTCAACTCGCCAATCGGAACAACACCCTCTGACTTCGTACCAAGGTCAACGAACACTCGATCGTTTTCGACCTGGATAACTGTCGCTTCGACTCGATCGCCTCGCGAGAGTCTCTTGAACTTCTCGCCGGGCTCAATGCCGGCTTCAAGTTCAGCCATTGCCGCCTCAAACAGCATGGAGTCATCCATCGAAACTTCCGGCTCTGGGGCTACGGTGGCCACTGGGGCCGCCGGTGCAACTGGCTCGGGGACGGTTTCAACGGGCTGCGGTTCTGCAGGGGCTTCGGCGGGTGCCACTGCTTCCACAGGGGCAACTACGGGCTCGGCCGTCTCGGGCGTCGCCGGTGCTTCCGGCTCTGCCTCGTTCTTCGGCATCAATTCGTCGTCAGTCATCATGGTCAGGGGGATTACTCTCTAGAGAAATGAATCGTAATGATTCCGATTTATCTTACCCGACCGATTGTCCTAACGGTATTGGGCACTTCTTTCTTTAAACTGCGCAAGCCTATCATTACCGGGACCTGGAGTTACCGTTGACGCCTTCTTGACGCAGGTCGCAACGGCATCTTCAAGGGTCCAAAAGCCTGCCCCGACGCCTGCCAACATCGCGGCCCCCATTGCAGGACCTTCTTCGGCTTCCAGCTGCAGCTCGGCGATCCGAACATGGGCGCAACCATC
>CALMEF010000215.1 GCA_937862825.1 uncultured Armatimonadota bacterium | reverse complement strand
GCAAGTACCTTCTGGAATGATGTACGCAATGGCGAAGGAACCAGCGACCCCCGTGTCCGCTTTGACCGACTGACCAACCGCTGGATTCTCTGCAAAATCACCGTCGGACGACCCAACCGCATCATGATCGCTGTGAGTTCGGGTCCAACGATCACCAACCAATCATCGTTCACGTTCTTTCAGTTTCAACAAGACTTGCCTGCTCCAGCCGGAAACACAGGTGAACTTGCCGACTATCCGACCCTTGGGGTTGACAAGGATGCGCTTTACATAGGCACGAACAACTTTGGAGCCAACTTTACCGGCACAACAGGTTTCGTGGTCCGCAAGTCATCAGTCCTGGGTGCTGGACCCATCGTGGTAACTGCGTTTCGCAACCTTTGCACCAACGGAACCGCAGGACCCTTCACCCCTCAGGGCGTGGATAACGATGACCCTGCGTCCACGACTGGATACTTCGTCGGCGTCGACAACGTGTCTTTCGGGAAACTCGTGCTTAGAAGAGTTTCGAACCCTGGCGGAACCCCCTCGATCTCAGGCGACATCGCCCTTACCGTGCCCACCACGACCTTCCCGATCAATGTGCCCGCCCTGGGGAGCACGAATACGCTCGATGGGCTTGAGGACCGTCTCTACGCCGCGGCAATACGACTCAACCGACTGACCGGTGTTCGCTCACTGTGGACCGCTCACAACATTCAGGTAAACGCAAGCGGAGTCGGTCAAGGCGGTGGCGGTCGAAATGGCTCACGCTGGTACGAGATTCGCAACTTCACGACCACACCGACGCTCACGCAATCGGGCACACTTTTTGATTCATCAGCCACAAACCCAGACAACTACTGGATCCCCTCAATCACGATGTCAGGCCAAGGCCACGTCGCTTTGGGCGCCAGCGTCGCTGGAGCGGCTCGACGAACCGCAATCGCGGCTGCTGGTCGGCTTTCGGGAGACGCCCTTGGAACGACCCGAGCAGCAACCTTTGTCAGTCCCTCCGCTTTCAACTACAACGCCCAGGGCAGTTCCCCTCAACGATGGGGGGACTACTCGCGAACTGTGGTTGACCCGGTTGACGATATGACTATGTGGACCTTCCAAGAGGTCTGCAACGCCACTGATTCATGGGCCGTTCGCGCCGTCCAACTGGTCGCACCTCCCCCTGCCGCTGTCGCATCAGTATCTCCAAACTCGGTGACGCAGGGTCAGTTGACGAATCTCGCCATCACGGGAACCTCCACCAATGGATCGGGCTTCTTTGACCCCGGTGCAGGCTTCACCGGTCGCCTTGCGGCAACCGTCAGCGGAACCGGCGTTACCGTCAACAGTGTGACGTTCACCACTCCAACCTCCATGAGCATCAACGTGACCGTCGCTGCAGACGCGCCCACCGGAGCGCGCAACATTACCGTGACGAACCCCGACGGTCAGTCCGTTGTTGGCTCGGGTGTGCTCACCGTTAACCAGGGCGGTGCCGTGGCTTTGAACGCCGTATCCGTTAACCCCACTGCGGTCCTAAAGGGGGCCAATTCGCTTGGTCCGGACCCCCTGACCCAGAACCCCCCCGCCAACTTCAGTGGGGCCCTGAGCAGTACCAACCCCGCCGTAGCCACCGTTGCGACGCCTGTCACCGTCCTTGCGGGGACGAACTCACGTACCTTTACGGTCAACACGAAGCCGGTAGCAGCGACAACGAATGTGACGATCACCGCATCGCGAAACGGAGTGGTTCGAACCGCAACCTTGACCGTGCAATTTGGCGCTGCATTGGAAAGCCTCTACGTCCTGCCAAATACCATCAAAGGCGGCCAACCAACCAACGGTCTCGTCGCGTTGACCACCGTTCCTGCAAGCAACTTCAACGTTGCCCTGAGCAGCAGCAATACAGCATTTGCCACGGTAACGACGCCCCAGGTTGTCTTGGCTGGAACAACAACCAAACTGTTCCCGATCAACACGGCGGTGACCGCGTCGACCCGTATCGTGACCATCACTGCCCAACGTAGCAGTATCGTGAAAACTCAGACCTTGACGATTACTCCCTGACAATAACTTCCGTCAGAAAGAAAAAAGTCAACCAACAATTTTCCCGATCTCGGAGTTCTAGGCTCCGAGGTCGGCGAAAAGGTCGACAATGTTCCCGTCGGGGTCTTCGACTTGGGCATACCGCTGACCCCAGAAAGCATCCCACGGTTCTTTGACAACAACATGTCCAGCGGCGCGGACGTTGCTGATCGAAGAGTCCACCTCAAGCGGAGATCCACATCGAAAAGCCAAGGCCATTCGGTTACCAACCGGTGGAACCCAGTTGGTAAAACTGCTCACCAACTGGATGGTGTCGAACATAATTCTCAACCCATTCGGCAGCATGCACTCGACATGGTCTTCTCCATCTGAACCATCAGGGAAGGTCAGCCCTAGCAACTGATAAAAGGCGAGGGCGCGGCCCATGTCGGCGACGACTATTCCGATGGCATCAAGGTGAGGCATGTTCGCCCCATCATACTCGCAAAAAGAGAACCGGCCCCCATTTCTGGGAGCCGGTTCTTACTAAATCACTCGTTGGAGCGACTTAGAACTTAACCGACAACTGGGTCGTGATGAGCGAACCGGTTGCTCGAGCGCCGCCAGCGTTGCCCGGAGTTGCAAAGAGGCCGAAGCCTGCAGTGCCCTTCGAGTCGTAGTCGCTGACTTGCCACATCAGGTTCAACTGAGCGTTGTCGCTGAGGTGATAGCCGAGGCCGAGGTTGTACCACAGCTCCTTCGGCTTGCCGCCTGCGAATCCAGGTCGAGCAGCAAGATTCCACTCAACCCACTCTCCGCCGACCATGGCCGACCAAGCGTCGTTGATCTTGAAGCCAAGATCTGCAACGTAGCGGTTGACCTTGTCGTTGGTGCCAAGACCAGCGGCGAACTTGCCGGTGCCCTTGTACCATTGACCCGAAGCTCGAAGAGTAACGGTTTCGCTGAGGTTAAGGTTGCCCTTAACGCCAAAGCCCTTGATGTCCGTCGGGTTCCACCAGAGACCAATGCGACCCCATGAGCCAGGAGCTGCGAACAGAGCCTGGATCTCTCGGTAGTATGCACTGAGGCCCCACTTGCCACCGTCGTAACCAGCGCCTACATTCCAAGCGTGGTTGTTTCGGTTGACAACGTTTGCGTTACCGTTCTTGAGGTTCGACTGTGAGTAACCACCCCAAGCGTTCAGCTTGCCGAAAGCAAACTTGGCATCGCCACCAAAGACTTCAGATCGGTTTGCACCGCCGACGCCTCGAGTGTTGGCTTCCATGAACAGGTAAGCAAGGTTAAGACCACCCTTCTCGGTGAGCGGGATGTTGAGGGTTGCGCCAGCCATCTGATCGACGACCATTGCACCGCCACCCAGACCAACCGGTCGAGCGCCGCCCACAGCAAACGGAACTGCGGTTGCACCGACGGTCATCGGGGTCAACTCAGCACCATTCGTGGTGGTTCGGTTGTTGGTTCGGCCTGCGAACACGTTGAGGGCACCAGCACCGAAGTTGAAGCCCAACTTCGCGCCGTCCATCGTGTACTCGCCGCTGTCCCAGCGTGCGTTCTTGTAGTAGGGGGTGTTGTCCGGCTTTTGGAGGATGTAGGGGCTAACCTTTACACCCTGTCGGCCGATCGAAGCGCTGAAGCCCTGCTTCATGAGGCTGTCTTCCCAACTTACGACGAAGTCCTGGAAGTACACGTCGGTCGTTCCTTCGAGGAAGGGCGAACCAACGGAAGTGCCAGCCTGGCCAGACCACGGACCTGCAAGCGGAGCAGCAACGCCGGTGGTAGCACCGATCATGTTGCCCACTGCAAGGGTAGCCTTCCACTTCGGACCGGTCTCATTCGTACCGGAGAGTTGGAGGCCAGCCTCGTGGAAGACCGAGAGGTCTTGCGAAGCGCCAACCGGAGCGTAAACGCCGCCACCAAAGACGGTGTCTTGCACGCCGACGGGTCGGCCATCAACGGTCACACCAGCGCGGTTGCTCTGGCTGATACCAGCCATCACGAACAGGTTGGCATCGCCGTGGATCATTACCGGGAAGGTGTTCTTTTCCAACTTGCTGACGCGAGCCTGCAAGTCGGCGAGGTCCTTCTTCATGGCTTCGACATCAACGCCGAGGGAAGCGAGTTCCTTCTGGAAGGTGTCGGCCATTCGCTTGAGGTTAGCGATATCATCGCCCCAGCCTCGCATGGTTGCAACGCTGGACTCGAGTTGTGCGACGCTTGCCTTGAGGGCTGCATCAGCACCGCCACCGCCTTGACCCATGTTGCCCTTGAGGTCGTTGATCTGCTGTTGCAGACCATCGATCAGGCCCTTGAGCCTCTCGTAGGTTGCATGGATGGCGACAGCCATTTCATATCGGCTGGCCGGTCGGCCGCCGCGGTAGAGGCCGTCGGGGTAACCCACGAGCAGGCCTTCTCTCTTCATCTTGGCGAGAGCCTCGTATGCCCAATGATTTTCAGGGACATCCGGGAAGTTATCTTGCGCCATTGCCGGGGCCACGATGGCCATGGAAAGGGCAGCGCCAAGAGCATATTTAAGCATGTTCTTCATTCCTTGATTTTGCTCCTATCTTAGTTTGTGACTAAGGCGAGCGCTTTCGAAGAACCCTGCAGACATCCTCACAACTTTCCTTGAGTTTCCTATGAGAACCATCCACCGGTTCGATGTAGGCGCGCATCCTGCGTCACGATTTGACCCAGATATAGTCTGAGCCAGTTGGATTATGGGCGATTGTTCGCGCAATGTCAAGGGTTTAGGCAATTTTCTTAGGAAAATAGACTGGAGTGAAGCCAGGTCAAGGTGAAGTCCGTTCACCAGAAGCCGACTCACGAAGCAACCAAAGGTATCCTCTTTGCTTCTATGGAGTCAATCCGGCTGGTCGAGGAGGAAGCCACGAGCGAGATCCATCTCGCAAAGTCAACAGGCGAATTGCGAGAACTTGAAATCAAGTTTCTTGGCAAGCAAGGGCTCCTCACAGGACTCATGCGTCAAATCGGCTCTCTCTCCAACGAAGAGAAGCCAAAGTTCGGCGCGGCGATCAATGAGGCCAAGGCAAGGCTCAACGAACTAATTGAACTGAGAACGGCCAATTTGAAGTCAACGGAGCGTGCTGTTCAGTTCGAAGCAGAGCGCCTGGACGTCACCATGCCTGCTCGGCCGTCAGGTGCTGGTTACGAACACGTACTCCAGCAGACCATCAACAAGATCAAGAAGGTTTTGGGGGGCATGGGCTTCAGGTACGTGGAGACGCCCGAACTTGAGACCTTCAACTACAACTTTGACGCGCTGAATTACCCTCCGGACCATCCGGCGATGGATGAGCAGGATACGTTTTATATCGATGACAGCCGCTTGTTGAGAACTCAATGCACCGCCTTTCAAGGTCGTCTTCTTGAGGTTCACAAGCCACCTTTCCGCTTCTTCACCGTCGGCAGAACGTTTCGCAATGAAGCCGTAGACCGAACTCACGGGCACACGTTCCACCAGGTGGATTGCTTCATGGTAGACGAAGGTGTCTCCATGGCCCAACTTAAAGGCACGTTGGGAACCTTCGCGGCTGCCATGTTCGGTGACGACGCCAAGGTTCGCTTCCGACCGGACTTCTTCCCCTTCGTTGAACCCGGAGTTGATTACGCGATCAGCACTCCGAAGTTGTTTGATGGACGTTGGGTTGAACTTGGCGGGGCCGGCTTGGTCCACCCCAACATCCTGGAGGCGTATGGAATCGACACCGAGACGTACTCTGGCTTTGCCTTTGGTCTCGGTGTCGAGCGCATTCCCATGATGGCGTATGGCGTGGATGACCTCCGCTACTTCATGGAGAACGACTTACGATTCCTTGAGCAGTTCCGCTAGGGCACTGCAACCCAAACCGCCTGGTCGACACAGTGCAACCATCCGTCTTGGGCGGGATCTTCGTCGTTGATCGGATACCACTCGACCATAGACGCCAACTCGCCGCCTGATCCAACGGCTGCAGGCGCCGTGTCAGTCAAGACATTATCAACACTGACATCGTTGAACGTGGCCACGCGACCGTCGGTCACCATAAAGGACTCGGTGTCAAAGTTGAACATGAACGTGGTTTGCGCCAGCCCAGGTCGGCTTACTGATGCTTCGAGCGCGAAAGTCAGCATGCTGGGATTCAGAATCGAAGTCAGACCATAAAATTGGACCTGCGCAACCAACGATGTCTCATCGTTGAACAAGGCCAGACAGTCGTCGTCGCTCAAGAAAAGGCTCTCCAAACCTCCCGCAAACTCCGAGCCTGCCGTCACGAGATAGTAGAACGGGTTGATCAACTGGTTGGATCCCGGGGTGACGTCGACTCGCATTTTATAGGGGAAGTCGAACCCGAAATCGGCCCAAGTTTCGCCCTGGTCGCTGGAGTAGAGATAATTCTCGAACGATCCCGGTCCTGTCCAGACATTGTCCACGGCATAGGACCATTCAAAAGACCCGTTGTAGACACGAAAAACCAAGAAATACTTGGTGCTTGCTTCAAGATTGACTGGGACGAAAGGTGTGAACGTCCTTTCCGCCAGTGCTCCGTCTAGAAACGGCTGCGAAAGGTCGGCGACCAAGCCTTCTGGTGAAGTGTCAATCTCGCCAGTAATTGTGCTTCGGCGCAACTCAGACAACAGTTCAAGGCCGCCCATCGCTGAGCCAGCCTCAATCGTGATTGAGTTTAACTGGTAAGGCTGAGCATCTGTCGAGAATCCTTGCGCCGCCGATAGGCTGTTATCTAGCAAAGTTATCCCACGAACTCCACGGTCCATGTTGTCAATCAGAACATCTGCGATGGCAGCGTTGGAAACGCACAGGGCCAACAATACGAAAAATCCCTTGACGGGCTTGGATTGAGCAATATTCAGGTTCATTTCCCCTCCTTTGGCGAAAAAACGCCATTACAAGTGCATTGTAACATGATGACCCGAGAAATCTGCGGGCTTACGGCGTCGCTTCTTCGTGATCCAATGTCGCGGGCTTAGCTGGCGCCTCCACAATTGGCCTTGGCCTCGGCGCAAGGCCACCCACTCGCGCCTTCTCCTGAACTCTGAGCATCTCGGCGCGCTCGGCTGCAAGCGGATTAACTGGCCACAACGTGTCAGCAGCCCAATAACTATCAAGGAACTCGGACCACACTCGGTTGTAAACATCAATAGTCTGCCCAGCGATCCGCCCCCAGTCGAAATCGCGCACCAATCGTTCGCGGGCATTGACCACCATGCGCTGGGCGCGCTCGTGGTCTCGTAACACCCGGAGGATTCCCCACGCGAGCGATCCCGCATTGCCAACAAACGTCGTCGTGCCCGTTTGATCATGAAGGACGACTTCCTTCAGGCCGCCTGCGTCGGAAACCACGACGGGTACGTTGGCCGCCATCCCTTCGAGAGCAACGATTCCGAACGGCTCATAGAGCGATGGAAACACCGCGACATCGGCGCAACGATAGACCTGGTGAAGTGCTCGCCCGGAGACAAAACCGGTGAAGTGAATCTTATCCTTCAAACCGTACCACTCCACAAATCGTTCGAACTTGTCGCGGTTTCCACCGCCAACGATGATGAACTTTGCGTGGGGTTCATGAGCCAGGATTGCACTGGCCGCCTCAAGCAAAAGGTGAATGCCTTTCTCTCGCACAAAGCGACCGACATACATGACGATCTTCTCGTGTGGCTTCGCTAGACTCGCTCGAACCTGGGCTCGTTCCTCATCGCTGAATGGAAAGTTGAACTTTGACGCATCCACACCGTTGTAGATAACATCGACTTTGTTGGGTGGGCAATTGAACTGTCGACCGACTTCGTCACGCATAAAGTCCGAGCAAACGATCACTCTCCACGCTTCGTAAGTTAGCCAGTACTCCTGCTCGTGGATATACCGCTGCATATCGTTATGAATGCCGTTGTTGCGGCCCTCTTCGGTCGCGTGGACGGTTGCGACCATGGGCAGGCTGTACTCATACTTCAACTCACGGGCACAATCAAGCGATAGCCAATCGTGTGCGTGAAAGATCGTTGGCTGTCCACCCGGCCTCCAGTCCTCAAGCAGTTGTCGAACACGCAGGTCGGTGGCATGGTTGAGCAACTGAATCTCATGGATAAAGTCATTCGGTTGCTCGTCAAGGTGAACTCGGTGCACCTGAACACCGCTCGGCTCGACCTCTTCGTCTGGGGCCAAGTGGGTGGCTTTCGTGATGACGTGAACTTCGACACCCTGCTTCTGTAGTTCTTGTGAGAGTTCCTTCACGTGGGGACTGATGCCGCCCACGATTCGCGGAGGGTATTCCCAAGACAGCATCATCACTCGCATCGGATTCATTATGACGTTGCATCGGGTACACCATTCATGTGAATCCCCAAGAGTTGCTCTCGCGCCTCATTCCGAACCTTGATGCCCATCGCGGGAGCGATCTAGTTGTAACGTCGCCAACCGACGGGTCCGAACTTGCGACCCTTCGGGTTGATTCGATAGACGAAGTTAACGTTAAGATTGGTAAAGCAGTGTCGGCCTTTGAGGCATGGCGGGATGTTCCGGGTCCGGTACGCGGGGAACTCGTTCGACAGTTTGGTCAATCCCTTCGTGATCACAAGGAGAACCTTGCTGCTCTGGTAACCCTTGAGTGCGGCAAGATACTCGAAGAAGGTCGCGGTGAGGTTCAAGAGATGATTGACATCTGCGACTTTGCCGTCGGGTTAAGCAGGCAACTCTATGGCCTCACCATCGCCAGTGAGCGACCCAACCATGTGATGCAAGAGAACTGGCTTCCACTTGGTCCGGTGGGCATCATAAGCGCGTTCAACTTCCCTGTCGCCGTCTGGGCCTGGAACTCCTGTCTTGCTCTCGTTTGCGGTGACTCATGCCTGTGGAAGCCGAGCGAGAAAACGCCATTGACTGCGCTCGCGGTACAACACCTCTTTGTGCAGGTTGCTGAGAAGTTTCCGCAGGCTCCTGCAAACCTGAGCCAAGTCATCATCGGGGCTTTTGAGCAAGGCAACGCCCTTGTTGAAGATCATCGGGTGCCGCTGATCAGCGCCACCGGTTCAACCAGGATGGGTCGAGCAGTCGGCCCAAAGGTTGCTTCTCGATTCGGCCGTGCGCTCCTCGAACTTGGCGGCAACAACGCGATGATCATCACACCATCCGCAGATCTCGGGATCGCCATCCCTTCCATTCTCTTTGGGTCTGTGGGAACCGCTGGTCAACGATGTACTTCTACTCGACGCGTGATCGTGCACCGTAGCCTCTGCCAGCAAGTTTTTGACACGCTGAAGTCTGCTTATCACCAGATTGGAGCCACAAAGATTGGCGATCCAATGGAAGCGAGCACTCTCGTCGGACCCTTGATTGATGGGCTCGCCTACGACTGCATGGTCCAGGCGCTCGATCGCATTCGACCAGAAGCCAAGGAGATCGTCGGAGGTCAGCGCGTCCTTGAGGATCGTTACCCGAACGGCTTTTATGTTCACCCCGCGCTTGTCTTGTTGGACAAGCAGTCCGATCACGTATTCTCGGAGACGTTTGCACCTCTTACCTACGTGATCCCCTATGACACGATCCAAGAAGCGCTGAGCATTCACAACTCCGTTCCTCAGGGACTTAGCAGTGCCATCATGACTACCGACATCCGCGAAGCGGAGTACTTCAAACGATACAGCGATTGTGGAATTGCGAACGTGAACATCGGGACAAGTGGGGCTGAAATCGGTGGTGCATTTGGCGGCGAGAAAGAGACCGGGGGAGGAAGAGAATCTGGCTCCGACTCATGGAAAGCGTACATGAGACGGCAAACGACTACCACCTATTTCGGAATGGATCGGCCTGCTCTTGCACAAGGGATCAAGTTCGACGTCTAATGGCTGCACTACTCGAGTCCCATATTGCCAGCCTAGCAACACCCAGAAAGGGAAAGGTTCGCGAAGTCTATGACTTGGGCAACGAGGTGCTCATCGTCGCGACTGACCGTATCTCCGCATTTGATGTGGTCATGGAGAACGGGATCCCGGACAAGGGTCGCGTTTTGAATCAGTTAAGCGCATTCTGGTTCCGCATGCTGGGTGATCTTTGCGCTCATCATATGATCAGCATCGATGACGATGACATCGCACAGGCAATCGGGGTGGGCGATCCATCGCTATCCGGTCGGGCCATGCTGGCCAAAAAGGCAACGACGCTTCCGATTGAGTGCGTCGCAAGAGGCTACATATGTGGATCGCTCTTTAAGGATTACCGGCGGGATGGCTGCGCAGGACACGAACCCGGTCTGCCAAAGGGGCTGGTGGATGGATCTCCATTTCCCGAGCCAATTTTCACCCCTGCCACGAAAGCCGAGTCTGGTCACGACGAAAATCTCAGTTTCCGGCAGGCGGCTGATATCGTCGGCAGGGAAAACGCCGAGTGGATGAGAAGCAAAACCCTTTCCATCTACGCAGCGGCCTCCGACTATGCCCTTTCAAAGGGACTCATCCTCGCGGACACTAAATTCGAGTTTGGCGAATCTGCAGAGGGGATTATCTGGATTGACGAAGCACTTACACCAGACTCCTCGCGATATTGGGAGGCTTCAACCTGGGAGCCCGGAGGTGCCCAACCCAGTTTCGACAAACAGTTTGTCCGCGACTTCTTGGAAGCCTCTGGCTGGAACAAGCAACCCCCGGGACCCTTGTTGCCTGATAATGTCGTTATTGGCACTCGACAACGGTATTTGGACGCCTTTGAGCGATTGACGGGAATTCCGTTGGCGGTCTAGGCTATCATTCACATTGAGTTCATTCGAGTTGGAACGATCATGAAGAACCCTGCCCTCATTAGCCTCGCTTGCCTTTCGATAGCCGTTTTTGCTGCTCAAAGTAGCCTTCCTTCAAACTTGGCCAACCACGTCAAGTTGCTCGAAGAAGCCCCCTCGTTCAAGGCCACTCTTTCCGTTTTGGCCGCTGGCGGCGCGCCGGAAACCGTCAAGATAACCTTCGCGAAACCGAACCTGTTCACCATCGAACGCAACGGCGGATCACTTTGGTGCGACGGTCAGACGTTGACCGAGTATTTCAAGTCAACAAACACGTACACACAGGTTCCTGTTAATGAAAAGACGCTGGGCCAAATCGCGGCATGGCCCGAGACCTTTGCATGGGCTCCTGTTTTGTTGAAGGAAACCGCGAAGAACATCAAGTCCGCAAAGGTTGGGGCGAAGCGTAACATCAAGGGCAACATGGTCACTGAAGTTGCGGCAACGTTGTCTGGTCCAATGGAGGGCACGGCGACCCTGTTCGTTGACGACAAACTTGGGGTTGCCAGAGGCTTTTCGGTGAAGTCTGGCAACGTTGATCTTCTGGTGACAGCATCAGAACTCGAAGTGGGCAAAGAGGCGAAGGCTGCAACCGCGTTCAAGTTTAACGCCCCCGCCGGCGCAACCAAGGCTGAAGCACCGCCGAAGCCCGCCGCAACGTTTGCTTCTGTACAAGCGCTGTTCAACAAGACCTGTATGCCATGCCATAACGCAACGAGCATGTCAGCAGGCTACAACCTAACAACGTACGACGGAGTCATCAAGGGCATCGCTCCGGGCGATGCGGACAACAGCAGGATCGTTCGCTCAATTCGAAGCGGCCGCATGCCGAAGAATGGACGCAAGTTGCCGCAGGCCGATATTGACCTGGTTGTCGAATGGGTTAATGCTGGCGCTAAGCAATAACCTCAGCAACAATCTTCGATGCCCTACGCAACTCATCATCTGTCGTGAGCAGATCAGGCCCGAAGCGGACATTCCCGCCTCGGGCATCTGCGTTCACCCCTCGTGTCTTCAGCGTTCGGCAAACTATCTCCGATTGAGCGTGAGGTAGCAACGCAAACCCTCCCCACTTTTCGGGATTCTGGGGACAGAAGATTGGAACCCGTTCCGCCTTGAAAGATTCTCGAAGTACGCCAAGGCGCTCCAGGCCGATTTGACGCATTTCGACCACCCCAACTTCCAGCGTGAACTCCAAACCTGCTTGTGCCTGAAAGACAGGCAATATGGATGGCGTGCTCTCCATCCAGGAATCTCCATCCGGTCCATACTCGGGAGGGTTTGGGCGTGCATAGGAAAAGGGCTCCTTCTTCGCAAACCAACCCGTATCCAAACTTCGAAGGCCACCATGGTTGGGATGAATCGCGAGCCAGCAAGCGCCGGTTCCACCGCGAGTGTATTTGTACGATCCACCAACAGCAAAATCAACATCGAGTTTGGACATCCCGATGGGTAGAACCCCGGCTGAGTGATAGGTGTCCAGCAAGACTTTGACGCCTTGCCTGTGAGCCTCGCAGACAACCTCACCAACGTCCAAGAGTTGACCCGTTGTGAAGAAGACATTTGAGATGACCAGCAAGTCTGCACTTGGAAGTGATTCAATGATTTGCGCAGTATCAATCAAAGGCACACCAGCCTCAAAGGTCGTCGGCTCAACCCAACGCAGTTGGATGAACCCTTTGGCTTCGTAAGTGCGCAGAATAAAATCGAGGCTATCGAACTCACCTCGGGTAGCAACCACGGTCGGGACATTTGGGCCCATTAGGGCGTTCAAAACTGCTCGAAGTCCCTGACCAGCGGAGGTCTTCGGAACGACCCATCTTGGGTGGTCAAATCCGATCAGCCGGGCGATGTTCGCTCGAAAAATCTCCACTTCAGCCATCCATGGACCCCAGGCGTCATCCATCATCTCGTACCAGTAGTCCAGTGCTCGCTGTACATCCGCTGCAGTTCGATCAAGTGGACGTCCAAGCGAGTGGCAGGCAAGGTAGATTTCGTCCCTCTGGAGAGAGCGAGAGAAGCGGTCTCGGTAACTCATTTGCCAATCTCAGTGCGCACGTCCCATAACTCTGGGAACATGCGGCCTTGCAACGTCCTTTGAAGAAAATCGACACCCGAACTTCCGCCCGTCCCGCGCTTGTATCCGATAACTCGTTCAACCGTCTTGATGTGTCTGAACCTCCAGAGTTGGAACGACTCCTCAACGTCAATCAACTTCTCAGCCATCTCGTACTCGCTCCAATACTCCGTTGGATTCTCGTAAATGAGTTTGAAGACCTGTATGCCTTCTGAATTGCCCTCGTATGGCTGTGACCAATCACGATCCGCCGAGGCATCAGGGATTGGCAAGCCTCGGCGCCGCAGATACCGAAGAAACTCGTCATAGAGGCTCGGGGCGTTCAAAAGTTCGGTCATCTCCGCATACAGTTGTGGCTTATGCTTGAACACCGCAACAATTTTTGGATTCTTCACCCCGAACAAGAACTCGATCATGCGGAACTGATGGCTTTGAAGGCCACTTGCGTGGCCGAGTACATGGCGAAACTGCGCATACTCAGATGGGGTCAACGTTTGCAGAACCGACCATTGCTCAAACAACATGCGTTGAATCTGCTTGACCCTGGCCAAAATCTTAAAGCAGGGATCAAGTCTGCCGTGCTTAACGAACTCGAGCGCCGCACGCAATTCATGAACGATCAACTTCATCCACAACTCGGAAGTTTGATGCTGGATGATGAAGAGCATTTCATCGTGGTGTGGCGGATTACTCAGCGGTTCTTGGGCACCCAGAATCAAATCTAGCCGCAGGTAACCACCGTAATCGAGTTCCCTGCTGAAATCGGTATGAATGCCTTCATCGAAGGCGCGTGGCTGCATAGTTGGGAAGTTACCAGAACGAACGGCTAAACTGATGGGGACGCGATGAGACGTCTTCACCCCGCCACTATCTTCTTTCGCGTCTTGGATGCGTTGCGGGCAATGTTGCTACCGCTGATTTTCGTCATGTTTGGCCGGGCTGGTCGAGATGATGCTGTTCAAGAGTTGGTGTTTGGTGCGATTGCGGTGCTCAGCGTCGTTCCAGCAATCTTCAACTACCTGGCAACCAGATTCGGCATTGAGGGCAACTCCTTGCATGTTAAGTCTGGGTGGATATGGCGTCAGAAGCGAGCGATCCCGATCGAACGGATTCAAAACGTGGTGGTTCGGCGCTCATTCCTGGAGTCAACGTTCGGCTTGGCGACGCTCGTTGTCGAAACGGGTTCGAGCAGTGAGGCTGAAGTCAAATTATCCGTTCTGTCGCTGGAGGATGCGGAGGAGTTGCGACACCGGCTCCTCCATGGACACGCCTCAACCCAAGAGGTGCAACAACAGGCGCCTCCCGCACTTTATCATGCGTCGAACACTGATTTGATCGTCGCGGGAGCTTTGCAGAATCGAGCTTTGTTCATTATTGGCTCGGTAATCGGCCTAAACGAGTTCATTATCCGCGATTATGCTGAGCAAGCGATTTCCTGGTTTGACCGTGTTCCGGAGCCTGTGCGGATCGGCTTCGGCTCGATAGCAATTCTTGCCTTATTCACCCTCGGTTGGATTCTTTCAATCTTGATTTCCGCGGCTCAGTTTTACAACTTTCGAGTGAGGCGGACGGAAAAGGGGATTCAAGTGACCCACGGATTGTTCACTCAACTTGAATTTCTGATGCCAGTGAAGAGGATTCAAGCCATTGAGTTGAGTCTGCCAGCATTGTTTCGACTCTTCGGGTTTGGTGTGCTCCGGGCGCGTCTCATGGGATCGATTACTGAGAAAGTCCCCACAGGCAATTTACCCCTCGCGCCGATTGTGCGAATGAACCAGGTCGACCGACTTTCGTCGCTGGCTTTGGGCTCTTTCTCCTTCTTCAACTTTGAGTACTTGCCAGTCAGTCGTCTCCACATTCGGCGTCGATTCCTGCGTTCCCTGATCTTCTGGACAGTGGTTGTGGCAGTTTCTTCGATCAAGTGGAAGTTCGCGGGGCTGGCGTGGCCCGTGCTCATGATCTTGGCGCTCCTCCTGGCCAATCTCAGGTGGAGAAAGACTCGATATGCGGTTACCGACCAACACTTTGTCGGATGTCACGGTGCTCTGGGGCTGATGGTCGCTGCAGTACCACTTGGCGCCATTCAAACGGTTTCCACGGGCAGCAGTTGGTTCCAACGAAGGCTCGGTCTTGCTGATCTCACCTTGGTTACCGCTGCATCCAGTCACAGTATTCCGGACTTGGATCATGACACTGCCCTGGAACTCCAGGATCGGCTTATGGCCCTTTCGGCGGTTGCAGAACGACGTGGAGTCTAGGAAATTGCGAACAGTACGGACCATGGGCTCGTCACAATTGCCAGTATGAGAATTTGCCTCGTTCTTGCCTCGCTCGTGCTCGCAGCGATGTCTTTGGCCCAAGAGATACGTGTTGAAGTCAACGGAACGCCAGCCAGTTACGATGGAACGGCACCGAAAGTGATCAAGGGGCGAGTTTTAATCCCAGTGCGTGGGACCCTCGATCAGTTTGGCGTGAACATGAATTGGGACCCGGATACCCAAGTCTTCACCGCCGAAAAAGACGATCTGAAAGTCACCATGAAAATAGGCGACAAGGTTGCTTACAGAAACGGCGACCCAGTTACACTTGACGTGCCTGGACAGATCCTTGAAGGTCGCACACTCGTTCCCTTGCGATTCCTCAGCGAATGCTTCGGAGCAACGGTGCAATGGGATGGGATCAAGCGACTAGTCACGATCACCACACCCGGGCCAACTGAAGACCAGCGTAACAGCAAGATGGTCGGGATGACTGGATTCGAACCAGCGACCTCGTCGTCCCGAACGACGCGCTCTACCAAGCTGAGCCACATCCCGACCGGATAAGTAAATAGGATACCCGCTGGGGCTGCAACCTCAGTAAACTGCGAATTGTGATGCTCACTGTCGCCCTCGCCGCCGCTATGTCGCAAACGATGAAGACTCCATGGACGGACAAGGTTGATCGTCTACGGCCCCATTCTGAGTATCCGCGCCCAACCATGGTGAGAAAGGACTGGGTGAACCTCAATGGACCTTGGTCGTACAAGATTGAAAAGACCTCGGACAATGCTCCGGACCAGTTTGACGGCGAAATCGTGGTGCCGTTTCCGGTGGAATCTCTTCTCTCAGGTGTTCAAAAGCCTCTTCTGCCAGGAAACACCCTCTGGTATCGAAGATCTTTCCGATTGCCGCCAAGTTGGAACGAGAAAGTCCTTCTCCACTTCGGAGCGGTGGACTACAAAGCGCGTGTTTGGGTGAACGGTCACTTTGTTGGTGAGCACAAGGGAGGCTTCACGCCATTCTCTTTCGAGATATCTAACCACTTGAAGTCTGGGGAACAGGACGTCGTCGTAGCAGTAGAGGAC
>CALMEF010000214.1 GCA_937862825.1 uncultured Armatimonadota bacterium | reverse complement strand
GTCCCAGTCTTGGGTCATCGAATCGGCGGTACCAAGGCCCTTCTCGACGCAGTCGAGCGGAACCTGCACACGCCTCGAATCGCTACTCCCGAGTTCGGGCATCACCCAGAACTGGAGCGCATTGGGGATGCGTTGCGCGAGAGGCTTTCCCGTAGCGGCGTGGATTCTTCGAGGCAGGAAATCCGAGAAGCGCTTATCCAATCAGATTCGGAACTCGACCGGGTCTTGGCAGAGATACCAGAGTTGCTGGAAGCCCTTCATGAGAGCCGTGCAGAACTAGGGCGCTTGGGACTGGACAAGGACACCATTGACGTCGCAGCTCGCTATGAGTGGGCAGCAAAAGTTGAGGATGAGGTGGTTGTCGTGGAGGGGACCAAGGGGAAGTCAACCACTGACAAACTGGATCTGTTTCTCACCCACCGGGTCTTTGGCCTCGCCTTCTTCGGCCTCGTGATGTATGTCGTTTTCCAGGCGATTTACACCTTTGCAGGTCCGCTCATGGACGCGATCGACGGTGTCTTTGCCAAACTGAGCGACTGGGTAAGCCCGTCTCTCGAAGGTTCGCCGGTACTCCAATCGCTTGTAGTGGACGGACTCATTGCCGGGGTGGGTAGCGTGCTCCTGTTTCTCCCCCAAATCCTCATCTTGTTCTTCTTCATCGCCGTGCTGGAAGGGACGGGGTACCTGGCTAGGGCCGCATTCTTGATGGATCGGCTCCTCGGTTGGGGCGGATTGAACGGGAGAGCCTTTATCCCCCTGCTGTCCAGTTTCGCCTGCGCGATCCCAGGAGTCATGGCCGCCCGCGTCATGCCCGATCCAAAGAGCCGCCTTGCGACCATCCTCGTCGCGCCGCTGATGAGTTGTAGCGCGAGACTGCCCGTTTACATCCTGCTCATCGGCGCCTTCATCGAGCCCCAGTTCGGTCCCGGGTGGGCCGGGTTCGCGCTATTTGCCATGCATCTGGTTGGCCTCGGCGTGGCAATTCCCGTGGTCTTCGTCTTAAACCGCGGTCTCTTCAAGGGCAAGCGCCTCCCGTTCGTGCTCGAACTGCCCTCCTACCAGTGGCCCAAATGGCGAGATGTATGGCTGGCGATGCTTTTCCGCGCGAAGGTGTTCTTACAGACGGCAGGCTCGATCATCGTCGTACTCTCCGTCATCATTTGGGCGCTCGCCTACTTCCCAAGAAGTGAAGAAAGAAACCAAGCCTATCTCAGCGATCTCATACAGACGGGTATTACCAAGCCAGAGTTTGCCAAGCAAAAAGAGCAGTATGTCGCCGCCCGACAGTTAGAGGATTCGTATTTGGGTCAAGCGGGCAAGGCGATTGAACCTGCGTTCATCCCGGTCGGGTTCGACTGGCGTCTCGCCACAGCGATCATGGCCGCCTTCCCCGCAAGGGAAGTAGTCGTCGCTCAGTTGGGCATCGTTTTCAATCAGGGCAGTGATGTCGACGAGGGTAGTGATGATCTACGAACCGCTCTCCAAAGGGCCGAGTGGCCCGATGGACGCAAACTCGTTACGCCTTGGACTGCCATCGGATTTATGGTGTTCTTTGCCCTGTGCTGCCAATGCATGGCAACTCTTGCCGCAGTAAAGCGCGAAACCGGCTCCTGGAAATGGCCGCTATTCATGTTCACCTACATGTCTGTGCTGGCCTATCTCGGCGCGCTACTCGTTCACCGTATCGGACTCGCCTTCGGCGGCTAGAGCGCAGCGCAGATCGCGTCGCCCATATCTGAAGTAGACACAAGCCGTGTGCCTGGCTCAAAGATGTCTGCCGTTCGGTGGCCTGAGTCAAGCGCCTGATCAACCGCCCTTTCAATCCGCTCCGCAGCAGCGTTCTCGCCAAAACTGTAACGAAGCATCATGGCCCCGCTGAGCACAGCGGCAATTGGGTTGGCCCGACCCTGGCCCGCGATATCGGGGGCCGAACCGTGGATCGGCTCATATAGCCCAAACTTTCCGTCGCTCAGCGACGCTGAAGGAAGGAGTCCCAGCGAGCCAGTGATCATGGAAGCCTCGTCGCTCAAAATGTCGCCAAACATGTTTTCCGTGAGGATCACGTCAAACTGTTGCGGATCGCGAACGAGTTGCATGGCGCAGTTGTCCACCAGCATGTGGCTCACGCTCACGTCGGGATTCTTCTCGGCCAAATCCGAAACCACTTCGCGCCAGAGGCGACTGGGCTCAAGCACGTTCGCCTTGTCTACGCTCACAATCTCGCGCCGCCGCGATCGAGCGATCTCGAACGCCTGAACCGCAATACGTTCTACTTCATGCCGAGCGTAGGTGCAGGTGTCGAGAGCGAAGTTTCCGTTATCCTGCCGCTCGCGATGGCCAAAGTAGATGCCTCCCGTGAGTTCGCGCATCACAACCAGATCAACCAAGCCACGTTCGCCCTTAAGCGGGCTGGCACCCAATAGTGCCCGGAGCGTTTTGGCAGGGCGAACGTTCGCATATAGGTTCAGTTCGCGCCGCAAGGGAAGCAGAGCACCAACTTCGGGACGAAGAGAGGCAGGTTGAATCGAATCCCACTTGGGCCCGCCAACGGCTCCGAGCAGCACCGCATCCGAGGCTTTGCAAAGGTCCAAAGTGGCACTGGGGAGCGGGTGCCCGCTATCGTCGTAAGCAGCCCCACCAACGAGTGCATGTTCGAAAGAGAACTCAAGGCCCGTAGCCTGCAAAACTTTGATCGTTTCAGCGATCACCTCGGGTCCAATGCCGTCGCCAGCGAGAACCGCCACCTTGTATGCCATTGGCATAGATTATGACTTTGCCGCACCAATCGGCGTACAATGCAAATCATGGTCGTCGCATTGCTTGTCGTTGGACTCCAATCGCTGGATGCAAAGATCGCGTCGGTTCTGCCGACCCGCGAGGAGTCAAAGTACATGTCCATCCCCTGGCGGCTTGACCTGAACACGGCTCGAGCGCAGGCTCAGGAGTCCGGCAAACCCCTTTTTATCTGGGTCATGAATGGCCATCCGATGGGCTGTACGTGAAACAACGGGCTGTGGGACCGGCGGTTCCTCTTTAGCGACGACAAAGTCATCAAGCGACTGAAAGAAGAGTTCATTCCAACCGTAGCCAACACTCATGAGGTGCAAAACCAACGGTCTGTCACTGGCACATGGTTTATGACCATGGCTCAAAAGGTGAAGCCGGACATTGCCAACGAAATCACCTCGCAAGGGTTCTATGTTGCCGGTGCAGACGGCTCCGCTTACCAGTTCAACAACAACCGAAGTGTAGAGCGAGTCTTGGCGATGATGGATAGAGGGCTTGCGGGATTTCGAACGAAGCCGCCTGTGAAAGTGACCATCGAGCAAGGGACTTACGGCTTCAAACGACCAGATGACGTCATTGCTGTTCGAGTGTGGACGCGCATCCGCCCGGTGCCCACCGGTTCAGACACTTCAAACGAGACCGTGGCACAAGATCATTTGTGGATTCGGCGTTCTGAACTCGAAACGCTCAACACCGGGAAATTGCCCGATTCGGTATTGTGGCGAATCGCCCGCTTCCATCTGGTTGACAACGTCCGTGGTGAACCCAACCACTGGGGAACGGGGGAGGTCAAAGAGGCCCGAGCCGACGGGCTGAAAGTGTCCTTCAAAATGGCAACTGCGGACACGAAGCGCGGGTTCGAAGGGAACCTTGAGTTGGCGGTGAAAGGCGACTCAGTGAGGGGATTCGGTGAAGCGACCGCTTGGGGAGCGGGAACCTACACCCCAAATCCTCCGCCAGGGAAGTTCAAAGTCGTTTTCGCCTTCACGACCGTGAACGACGAGGTGGCAAGAGTCGTTGCGCCGCAGGCCGCGTTCTACGGAAACGAGTATTGGGCAGGGCGCTAGCGATTTAGGCGGGTTCCGCTTCTCAATTGGAGCTCAAGACAACTTTCGGAGGCGAGTCTGGATAGACATGGACAACAAGTTTGCCCGCTGATTCCACCGACTTAACTTGATCCGGCTCGAACAACCGCTTGTGAGTTGCATCGCCCGAAAAACGGAATTCTAAATGGACTCGTGTTGACCTGACGATACTCATGAGCAGCGCTTTGCGCCCAGGTTCAACCGAACGAAACTCCATGTTCTCGTGACTGCGGACGTGAAGAACTCTCGACGAAGACCCGTTTTGAATGTACACCTTTGTCGTCGGGTCACACCCGACGACTGCGAACGCGACCATCAAAAGCAACCACAAAGGTCGGCTGGAGTCTCCCTTCGGCATTCTCATCGGTCGATCCGCCACCCTCATTTTGTCTTACGGTCAATTCCCCAAAGCCTTTCAATCATCGCAAGCCCCTGCGGGTCGGCCTCGGCCAACTGAGACCGCCGGAACGGCCAAAAGTCGTTCTCGCCAAAATAGGCCTCCGTTGTCTCAGCGAAGTACTCCATCTGGTTGGTCAGCGCGTAATGTCGGTCGCGTTTGCCGCTGTTCCGATCAACCATCTCATAGAGTTTCGAGACCTTGACCCGTTGGTAGCACGCTTCGATGTACGGGTCCTCATAGCCAAACTTCGCCCGGTGATAGGCGTGGGCGAGTTCGTGCAGGACCATCAGCGGTTGCCACTTCTCGATCCAGTCCACAAAGTTCTTCAGATTGGAAATCTCGACTGAATGAACCTTGTCCACGTTGTATCCATTGGCCTTCAGCCAGCCTGCGTCGGGGTGGTAACAAGCGCACGGAAACCCGGGGTTGTTGTTCTCCATGAAGATACGCACCTTCTGGAGTTCGACCAGAGCGGGTTTGGGAACCAACTCCTTGACTTCCTTGAGTTCGCGTCGAAGCACCGCCAGAGCCGGGTCCAACTCGGCGACATTGGCTTGCGCAGCCTTGCTGATGAGAACCGGGAACCCCTCCAGGTCAACTCGTCTGTAAGAGGAAGTCGGCTCATGAACAAACTGGAGGCCAGCGAGGATCAACGCGATCATGGGAAGCATTGTAACTCAGGATGTGACTTCCCACAAGCGGAGGGCCACTTCTGAGCAGAAATGCCGTCCCTCATCGGTTAGCCGTACCCTCGAATCCTCGACAGTAAGCCACCCAAGTTTGGTGAGCTCAGCCAAGGCAGACTCGGGGACCAAATCCTCAACCTCAACGCCTTCGTTGAGCCGAAGGCCCAGCATGATCCGTTCCAAGATTAAGGCCCGGTCGTCAACCACTTCGTGCTCGCACCACAGGTGTTGGCCTTGCGAGACCGCCTCGACATAGCGATTGGGGTGCTTGAGGTTCGTAAACCGAATCGGACCCTCAGGGAAGGGAAGAAACCCGACCGCGCCAGGGCCATAGGCCGCATAGAACTCATTGCGCCAATACGCCAAGTTGTGTTGGCATTCTCGACCCGTCAAAGCGAAGTTACTGATCTCGTATTGGACAAAGCCGTGGGTACTAGCCAGGTGGCACGCAAGGTCATACATGGCGACTTGCGCCTCCTCATCCGGCTGAATCAGCGTCCCGCGAAGGTGATCCTTGTAGAACGGGGTGTTGGGTTCGAGGGTCAGGCAGTACAGGCTGAGGTGATCGGGATTTAGGGCGAAGGCTCGGTCGAGGTTCTTCGACCACGCTTTCTCCGTTTGCCCCGGAAGCGCAAACATCAAGTCGAGGTTCAAGTTCTCAAAGCCTGCCCCGCGGGCAACGCCGACCGCACGCTCAATCTCGCCGACCGAGTGAACCCGTCCAAGGCGGATCAGGTCATCGGAAACGAAACTTTGCGCGCCAAGACTGATCCGATTGAACCCGGCCTGAACCATCGCGGCATACTTGTCGGCATCTGCGGTGCCGGGGTTGGATTCGCTGGTGATTTCGCAGCCTTCCACTGGCGGATGGGCCTCCATGATGCCTTCGAGGAGCCGCGGCAGAAGGTCGCCGGGAAGGTAAGTGGGCGTGCCCCCACCGACAAAGATTGTTTTCGCTGGGGTGCCAAAGACCGGGCTCCTGCGAAGTTCTTCGAGGGTCGCATCGGTGACCTGGCGCATGATGTCCCCGGACATCGCGTAGGAGTTGAAATCGCAGTAGCCGCACTTGGTCGGGCAGAACGGCGTGTGAACGTAAACGGCGATCGGCTCAGCCATTATTTCGGCTCAACAAAAAAATTAGGTTGACAAAAATCGTTCTCAACGGCAATTAAGTGTGAAGCAAAAGTTTGAACGCGGGATGATGAAGGATTAGCCTGATCTGTCAGGTCCGTCGGATCAATCTGATCCGACATCTCAAAATCCTAGTACCTTGTAATGTTCAGGGGCACCTGAATTGGTTTACAATGAAGGAAGTTGGGATAGAGGTCTGCTGACGAAGGCCAAGAACCCAATGGAAATCCAGAGTCATGGTGACGCTGGGGAGGAGAGAATGAGAGTTCTGGTGTCGAAACCGCGAGTCGCGTTGGTATGTGTGTTCGTATGTTTGTTTGGGTTGGCGTTTGTGCCCTCGGCAAAGGCCCAGACCCAGGAGTGGGTGGCGCGATACAACGGTCCCGGTAGTGATCAAGACATTGCCCAAGATATGGTTGTCGATTCAACTGGCAACATTTATGTGACAGGTTGGTCTTACGGTGTGGGCACCGGGATCGACTATGCAACAGTAAAATATGACTCCTCAGGAACCCAGATGTGGGTTCAGCGGTACAACGGGCCTGGAAACCGGAAGGACGAACCAGCGGCAATTGCAGTCGACAGCTGGGGCAGTTGTTATGTTACCGGTTTTTCCGAATCTGCACCACTATCTGATCGTGAGGACTATGCTACTGTCAAGTATGACGTAGCTGGAAACCAGGTTTGGGTACGGCGCTACAATGGCCCTGCGAATGGTAATGATCGCGCCCAAGCTGTTGCGGTCGACACGGCAGGAAATGTTTATGTGACAGGGTACTCACCTGGCACCGGAAATCCCGAGTACACAACAATCAAGTATGATGGCGGGGGGAACCAGGTTTGGGTGCGGCGCTACAGCCTCACGTATGGGGCTACGAACGGAATCGCGTTGGCAAACGCTTTAGCTGTAGATAGCTTCGGGAGTGTTTATGTTACTGGTTCATCGGCCTCATCGGGCCTTGGTACCGAGTACGCAACCGTGAAATATGATTCATCGGGGAGTCAACTGTGGGCGAGCCGCTACGATGGGGCCGGGCTCGGTGAAGACAGCGCGTATGATATTGCCGTGGACAACTTTGGCTATGTTTATGTAACGGGTGAATCGGCCGGAGCAGGTTCTGGTATGGACTATGCGACGATCAAGTACGACACAGCTGGAAACCAGGTTTGGGTGCGACGTTATACGAGCGTTGGGAATAGCGCTGACGAGGCAAATGCTCTAGCTCTCGATTCGACTGGCAACTTGTATGTGACCGGTAGTTCAGCAAATCCTGGGAACCTCAACTACGTTACCATCAAGTATGATCCTTCTGGAACTGAAGTCTGGGTGCGAAGCCTTGATGGTCCAGTTAGCGGCCAAGACCAAGCTCAAGATATAGCTGCGGACGCCTCGGGACATGTTTACGTCACCGGTACGTCATTGGGATCGGGCACTAATACGGACTATGCTACGGTCAAATACGACGGAGCAGGAGCTGAGATTTGGAATGCCCGTTATCACGCGTTCCAGGAGTTTGCGCAGTCTCTTACTGTGGATGTTTTTGGCAACATCTATGTCACTGGAACATCAAATGGGGACGGTACAACGGACTACGCAACGATCAAGTATTCCGCGCCAAACACGGGTCCGAGCGCGACCGACGACGGCCCTTACAATCTTGACGAAGATGGAACACTCAATGTGGCCTCACCAGGGGTGCTTGACAACGACACCGACCCGGAGAACAACCCGCTAACGGCCGTTCTCGTGTCAGGACCCGCTCACGCCGCATCGTTTGTGTTGAACAGTAATGGTTCGTTCGATTACGTTCCGAACCCGAACTTTAACGGAGCCGATAGTTTCACCTACAGGGCGTTTGATGGCAATTTGAACTCAAGTCCGGCGACCGTCACGATCAACGTGGCGCCAAGCAACGACGCTCCTTCAGTCGTGGTGCCGGGAAGCCAGGCTACCGTGCAGTGTGTCGCGCTGGAGATCAGCGGCATCAGCATCAGTGACGCCGATGCCCAAAGCGGGCAGTTGACGGTGCAGTTGAGTGCCGCGCATGCCAGGCTATCGTTAGTTACCACCGCTGGCTTAACGTTTGCGCTTGGAGACGGCACAAGGGATGCTCAAATGACCTTCAGCGGGACGCTGACTGACCTGAATGCGGCCTTGGCCTCAGTAACCTACGAGGCGGACCTCAACTTCGCTGGCGACGACGTGGTGAGCATCTCGGTCAGTGATAACGGCAACAGTGGAGGCGGAGGTCCCCAGTCAGATGCGGACCAGATTATTGTTGACGTATCGGCACCGATCTTCGAGGACATTTACCCATCGGCCTACGAGGTGATAGCGGGCGAGGAGTTCATGGGTGGACTCTCCGAACTGTTTTACTCGGATGATTCAAAGGTCGCCATCTTTAATGATCCGACCAACCTGAATGCCGAGATTAGTCTTGACGGAACCGCTTTGCACACGGCAGGCTGTGAACTTCGATTTACGATTGAGGCCAGCGTGGAGCGAGGCGGCATTGCCCAGTCAGTCTCTTTCTACAACTGGCAAACTCAGACATGGAACTTCGTTGCTGGGACTGTGGCAACGAGTTCAGATTCTGAACTGGAACTCAGCACGCTGCTCGTGTCTGCATACGTTTCTGGAAACGGAGCGGTGCGGGCAAAGGTGGCGTGGGCGTCGATCAACGACGAAGACCCTGCCCAGGATGGGTGGCTACACAATGTAGATGTCGCCAAGTGGACACTCGTGAGATAGCAAAGCCTGATCGCTCAATCTATCACTCGAAAATTCAAACCCGGGAAGGAGTTGGTCAAGTTAGTGACACGATCAGAAGGCCTGTCTGCGCGTCCAAGTTCAAATGCACTTGGATAGGGTAGCAACATCCCCGTGACAAACTGAGTGAACTGTTCAACTTGACGCAAGAAGGAGTGAGGTTCTGGAGCGGGCAACGGGACTCGAACCCGCGACCCTCTGCTTGGGAAGCAGATGCTCTACCACTGAGCTACGCCCGCCCGGTGCGTTCGGATCAAGTTGGAGCGGGCGGCGGGAATCGAACCCGCATAGCCAGCTTGGAAGGCTGGAGCTTTACCACTAAGCTACGCCCGCTCGCGTGGTTAAAAGTTATACCGCAAACCGGGAACTCGGAGCGCATGGCGAAACCAAGTATCCTTCGGCTGGGAACATGCCATTTGAACCACTCGGCACCGATGAGCGACTTGAAAAGCCCGTAAAGCGGGAGCGCGACATGGATGCCGTGATGTTGGCGGGATGTTCCGGCTTCATTATTGCCGCGTTCTTGACCTACGGCTTGGCCATCTCGCCCTGCTTTTTGGGCCCGGCGATCGAAATGGTGCAGACGCTGGCAACGCTGGGGGCCCTGGGGGAACCTCCGTGCCTGAATGTCGGCTTGGTGATGTCGAAGCGAATGTCGCTTCCAGCGGCCGCCGGATGGGTCGGCGGGGCGCTGGCCACAGCGATCTTCTTGTACCTTCGGTTGGACCAGTTGACCGCATTGCGGAACTCGAACCTCCCGGGCGAGCCCGAGTACCCAGGAAACTGGGCCGTGATCATCCCGTTGACGTGGCTGGTGATTAATGTCAGCCTCGCCGCATGGATGGTTCGCGGCGCGCTTAACGTTGATGGAGACAAATCGTAGCCATGGAACCCCGGATGGTGACGGTCGCGCTGCTGATGACCGACGTTCAGGGAAGCACATCGCTCTGGGAAACGCAGACCGAGGCGATGCGTACAGCCATGCGCTACTATGACGAGTTGGTTGCCGAGGTAGTCCAACAGCAAGGAGGGACTCTGGTCAAGGATCGGGGCGAGGGAGACAGCCATTTTATCGTGGCTGACCAAGCCACCACCGCGACGCGAATCGCGGTCGAGTTACAGCGTCGGATTGCCGATAAAGACTGGCCCGTCGCTGGCAAGATCTTAACGCGAATGGCCCTTCATGTGGGTTCGGTCGAAGTGAGGGATCAGGATTATTACGGCCCAGTCGTCAACCGATGCGCTCGAATTCGAAGCGCTGGCCACGGAGGACAAATTCTCGCCTCCAGCGCGGTTCGGGCACTGGTTGAAGACTCTGGGTTCAAATTGACTGATTTGGGCGTGCATCGGCTTAAAGACCTTGAGCGTCCAGAGCAGATTTATCAGGTAGACGCTGCGGGATTGGTGCAGGCCTTCCCCCAGTTGTTAAGTCTGGAGGTGTCCCCAAACAACCTCCCCATCCAGTTGACCTCCTTTGTTGGTCGGGAGGAGGAGCGAGCATCAGTTCGAGACCTCTTGGCTCGCCACCGCCTAGTCAGTCTTTTGGGTCCGGGCGGCGTCGGAAAGTCGCGGCTTGCCACCCAAGTCGCTGGCGAACTGATTGACGATTATCCCGACGGCGTCTGGTTCGTTGAACTTGCTCCGATTACCGACCCATCGTTGTTGGTCACGACGATCTCGAGCGTGTTGTCTGTCCGCGACGGGTCTTCTGGAGGTGTTGAGGCTATCGTCAACGAAATCGCGGCGAAGGAGGTGCTTCTCATCCTGGATAACTGCGAGCACTTGGTGGACGACGTTGTCGAGTTAATCCCGCGGCTTCTGGCTGGCTGCCCTCAGGTTCGTATTCTGGTTACCAGTAGGGAAGCCCTTGGTATTTCTGGGGAAGCCGTCTTTCGCGTACCCTCGCTGAGTACAGCGGACGGGACCGGTGCCGCCGAGCAGTTGTTTGTGGAGCGTGCTTCGGCGATCACCTCATTTGTGTTGACCCAAGAATCTCTGCCGTGGGTTTTGCAGATTTGTAAGCGGCTCGACGGAATTCCATTCGCCATCGAGTTGGCTGCCGCTCGCGTCAAGGTGTTGACCCCAAGGCAGATTGCCGAACGTCTTGATGACCGATTCCGTTTGCTGACGGCTTCTGGGCGCGGAGCCCTCCCGAGGCACCAAACGCTTCGAGCGCTGATCGATTGGAGTTACGACTCCTTGGAGCCTACGGAGCAACAGTTGCTGAGAGAACTGTCGGTGTTCGCTGGAACCTTCGGTTTTGAATCCGTTTCGGATGTCTGCACGAGTTGTGCGGACGAGTTTGAAGCGCTGGACATGCTCTCCGGGCTGGTGGAGAAGTCACTCGTTCAGGTACTTGAGGCCGGTGATCGTCGGCGATATCGGCTGTTGGAGTCTGTTCGCCAGTATTGTCGAGAGAAGTTGTCGGCTGAGGAACTGGAGGGTGTTCTTGATCGCCACTATTCGCATTTTGAGTCGATGGCCGAAGCGGAGGCTTCAAAGTTGACCGGCGCAGGGCAAGGGGAGGCTCTGGTCAAGTTGGAGGACGATCATGATAACCTTCGGGCTGCGCTTGATTGGACGATCCATCGTCCAGATTTAATCGAGAGATCAAGGATGTTAGCCGGTCATTTGGCGCGGTTCTGGTTTCTTCGTGGCTACTTCTCGGAAGGGCGTGATCGGTTTCGCAGCCTTCTCTTGGGTACAGAAGGGCAGACCAGCCCCGGAATTGCCAAGTGTCTGAGCGGAGACGGCATCCTGGCTTGGCGCACCAACAAATTCGACGAAGCCGAACACATGCACGGTCAAGCCCTCAATGTACGTCGCACGCTCGGGGATGAGCCTGGGATCGCCGACTCCCTCAGCAACCTAGGGTTGGTCGCGCTCGCAAAGAACAACTTTGATGCTGCCGAGGGGTTTTTGATTGAAAGTCTCAGTATTCGAGAGCGCCTTGGGGAAACGTTTGGGCAAGCAAATTCATTGAACAATCTGGGCATTTTGATGTGGCGGCAAGAACGGTTGGACGAGGCGGCAAATTACTACCAACGCTGTCTTGCACTTCGCGAGCAAATGGGGGATCACTTGGGTCGGGCCGACACCCTTCATAACTTGGCCCTGATTTACCGCGGCCAGGGTCAATATGACAAAGCACTGAAAATGCACGAAGATGCCCTCGGTCTTCACGAGGAAGGCTCCAGCATTTCGGGTCAAATTACGGTTCTTGACAACATGGCCCTGGTCTATCTTCATATGGGCGATCCGAAGGCGAGCAGAGCGTGCGCCGAGAAGAGCCTGTCGCTGAACGAAAAGGCTGGGGACTTGCTTGGTGCAGCGCGTGCCAGACTCTATTTGGCCAGTTGCGATATAGCCGAGGAACAGGATGCGACGGCAAAGTCACGTCTGGAGAAACTTCTGCAAGATGGTTGGCCTGAACTGACCGCGTCGGTCTACTATGGCTTGGCTAGCCTTGAGACTGGGCCGGCTCGCGAAGCCTTCCTTGAGAAGTGCATCCGAGCCGAAGAGGAGACCGGCCACCTGAGAGCGGAAATGCCTCCCTCAAAGTCGAGGTTGGGCCACTAGAGGCGAATCAGCCGGCAATCTTCGATGGTCGAGGGACCAACTTTGGTTAAGTTACAACGTTTCGTGTCTTCATGCGTTGCAAAGTGGAGATGTTGGTGATACAGTAGAAGGTGCGGATCGGAGCAGAGGGTATGGGAGGAAGGTTCTTGGGAAGGCTAATTGGCGTTTGGTGTTTGGTTCTCATTTCTTGCCTTGCAAGTGCCCAGCCTCGGTTTTCACAACAGATCATTGTCAACGCTGACGGAACCGTCAGTGACGCTGTCGCCCGCGACGTGAACAACGATAACATCGTCGTTGGCAAGTTTGGCGGTACCGGTGACGGTACCGGCAAGGCCTTTATCTGGCGCAACTACTCGCCCTACGCATTGGCCATGCCCGTCCTCAACACGAGCAATCCGGTAAGCCAAGCCTACGCGATTCAAAACGCAGCGAATCCGACGGTTGTGGGGAATGCGTCAAACGGCTCTGGCGCGCTGATTCCGGTTCGCTACACCACTGCTGACGGTGTGAACTATGCGGTCAGTAGCCTTTTACAGGCTCCCTTTGGTGCTGGCGGGCCAACTGGCTCAGAGTCTTGCCGCGCAACGGACATCAACGACAGCGGCACGATCGTGGGTTTCGCCTTCGTTACTCGAACCGGGGTGCCCGGATTCAACAAGGTCCACGCCTTTCGGTACGTAGGTGGCATGATTGATTTGCTGGCCTCTGAATCAGCAAACTCCAGAGCAACCGCAGTTAACAACGGAGGTCGGATCTGTTGATTCAATCACGATAACGTGGACCCTGCCGTCAATCCGATTGCATTCGTACTGCGACCAACTGGTGGGTCTACTTATCAGAAGATTGTTCTTCCAATGGGAGGCTTCTCCAGAAGCCAGGCCCATGGCATCAATGATTCAAACCATGTCGTGGGACGAGTTCGGGACGCTACAGGATGGCGCGCCTGCTATTGGCTATCGACTGGAACGGAGACCTATTCAACTCCAGTGGTCTTAACCGATTATGAGTCCATTGCAACGGACATCAACAACCAAGGCCGAATCGTCGGTGAGCGGAACAATCGAGGTTTTTACTACAATGGCACTCTGTATGACGTCAACAACTTGCCGATCGGGGGCGTGTCGGGAATCAATGGTGCCTATTTCGACCGAGTCCTCGCCATCAACGATCGACCAGATGGCTTTTTTGCGTTCGCCGCATACGGATGGGACTTAACTGGCACGCGTCGCTCCATGATTGCCCGCTCGCAAGACGGACTCGGTGATGACCAAGGTGCGATAGGGTCTGTATCGATCGTGGGTGGAAACGGTGGCGATCCGCTTGGGACGGCCATCGGTCGGTTTGACTTTTCTTACAACTCCAACCCCGATGGAATCGCGCAGGATAGGAGGGTAAACCTGTTCGTTACCGGAGGTGATGCTCGGTTCGCAAACGGTTTGACGTCGCAGACGATCATCGTTGGACGCAATAACAGCAGCACTCCAAACTTCGATATCATAACCGGTTACGGCTCCATTGGGCAAAGGATCACGATTTCGTCCGTAGTTGATGGATACGAGACCTTCCCAGCATCTTTCAATCAGCGTCGCGCTAATACGCGGGTGACAACGACCGGAGGTACGGTCCGCTACTTCGAGCCGATGAACATCTCCGCGAACTTGGCGTTGTCGGAACTTGACCTGCGTGCCCTTGCGGATCAAACGCTCATTTGGTCATATGGTGGCTCCGACCTAGGGAGCGCAGTGACCAACAGTGCTGGCAACGCGACGATCCTCACGCCAACGCCAGGTTTTGTCCAGGTTGGTCAGCAGGTTGCGACTGTACGGTTTGACGGCTCGAGCCAGTGGAACTCTTCATTTGCGAATGTCACGATCACGGTTGATCGCGCTCCAACTGTGCTGTCAACGAATGCGCCATCGGGCACTTGTGGAGCAGTACTTAGACTGCAAGCGACCCTTCGACGCTCGTATGATTCAGTCCCGATTGTGGGGAAATCGGTTTCCTTCAGCGTTTCCGGTGTCGGCACGGTTGGTTCTGGGGTCACCAACGCCAGCGGAGTGGCTGTTTTTGATTGGCTGGTCCCGATCGGCTTTCCTAGAGGTTCCCGTGCCTTCACGACGTCCTTCGCTGGTGATTCTATTCACGGAGCGTCCAACGAGAACGGCACCATGACCATTCAGAACTCGATTCCAGTCGCTTCAATCGCAGGATCGGCCCTGTCGCTCAACGGTTCATCGGATTACGTCCAGCTCCCCTCCAGCACTTGGTTCGACGGCAGTCCTTTTACGATTGAAGGTTGGACTATGGTGAGGAACCACACTCTTTATTCCAGATTCATGGAGTTTGGAAACACCAACGGAGGGAATACTGTCGGGATCAACTTATCATATGACTCCAGTGGGCAACCGTATGGCTACGTGGTCACGGGCGCGAACTCTTTCATCGTCGGTCCTGCTCAGACAATATCAACGAACCAGTGGAACCATGTGGCAACCGTGTTCACCGGTAGCGCTCTCCAACTTCTCATCAATGGCAACATCGTGGCTCAGATCTCGTGCTCAGCGCCACTTGCGGTAACACGCTCTCTCAACTTCTTTGGACGAAGCACTTATTCAATCCCATATTTTATGAACGGCATTATTGATGAGATTCGGGTTTGGAACGTTGCTCGATCTGTCCAACAGATTCAGACGTCTCGATTCATGATTTTGGATCCAACAAGCCCGGGCTTGGTAGGGTACTGGAATTTCGACTTGGGCCTCGGTGGACAGGCGCTAGACTTGTCGCTTAGTGCCCGTCATGGCAACTTGGTTGGCACTTGGGATTGGCGTGCTTCTACTGCTCCGATAAGTACGGTTGGTGTTGAGTTTGAGACGGCTCGTTCGTTCATTCTCGGTGCATTCGATGCTGACCGTGACATGTTGACCGCGGAGATTGTGACGCCCACATCTTTCGGGACTTTGGATGTTTCTGGTTTGAATGCGACTTATGTTCCTGCGTGTGGGTTTGTTGGAAACGACACGTTTACGTATCGGGTTTCGGACGGCACCGCAACGTCAAACACGACGACGGTGACGCTCGCGGTTACCAACACCAAGTCCGCGCTACCGACCTCGGTTGCGGTTATCTTGGGAGAAGAGTTCAGCGGTAACTTGCAGTCGCTGCTTTGTTCTGACGACAACCGATTCATCTTATTGAGCGATTCTTCGATGCTTGGTTTGATTGAGATTGGTTCAGCATTGCCCGCTGGCAAGACGCTTCAGCAGGTGCGTCTTGAGTCTAGCGTCGCCCGCCCTGGCTTGCAGGAGGTGCACTCTCTTTACAACTGGGTGAATCCTGGTTGGAATGTCGTAAACGGGCGCACTGCCACCCTTGTCGATTCACAGTTTGTGATCAATGTGAGCAGTGGAACCCTCTACACGTCCAGTACGGGTGGCGTTCGTCTCCGTGTCCAATGGAATCCTTTGAACGACGAGGACCCTGCGGTTGACGGTTGGGCGTTGTCGGTCGACTCCGTTCGATTCAGGTACTGAGAAAGGTAAACTCAACACCATAAGCGACCTCCCCCTTGCGCCAGCGTTGCCGTCTTGCCGGGTGCGCCACTTACCTTAACGGAGAATCGACTTAACCTATGAGCACCAAACGCGTTTACCTCTTCCGAGAGGGTGATGCTTCCATGCGCGACCTACTTGGCGGCAAAGGAGCAAACCTCTGCGAAATGACCAATATCGGTCTGCCCGTCCCTCCCGGATTTACCATCACGACCGAAGTCTGCAACGAGTACTACGCCGTCGGGCGAAGGCTTCCCGAAGGGCTTATGGACGAAGTCCGAGCCGCTGTAGCCGATGTGGAGAACCAAATGGGTCGCACCTTCGGAGGAGCAACCAAGCCGCTGCTCGTCTCCGTCAGAAGCGGATCCAAGTTCTCGATGCCGGGCATGATGGACACCGTCCTCAATCTCGGCCTGAATCCGCAGACGATCGAAGCATTGATCCAAGAAACCGGCGACGCCCGGTTCGTTTACGATTCCTATCGGCGCTTCATCATGATGTTCTCAGATGTCGCCTTCGGAATCTCCAAGCACGGATTCGATGAGCATATCTTCGCCGCCTACAAAAAGAAGGTTGGCGCCAACACTGACCTCGACCTGACCGCGGACCATCTCAAGGAGATTTCGCAACTGTTCCTTGACCACGTCAAGACGCACGCTGGACGCGAGTTCCCAACCGATGTTTGGGAGCAACTAGCCTTGGCCATCGAAGCGGTGTTCAAGAGTTGGAACAACGACCGCGCAATCGTCTACCGACGAACCGAGAAGATTCCCGACGACATCGGCACCGCCGTCAACATCCAAAGCATGGTCTACGGCAATGCTGGCGACGACTGTGGAACGGGCGTTGCCTTCACCCGCGATCCTTCGACGGGTGAGCACATTCTGTACGGCGAGTACTTGATGAACGCTCAGGGCGAGGACGTGGTTGCTGGAGTTCGAACGCCGGTGCCGATCAGCGAACTCGAGAAGCAGAACCCAGAGGTTTACAACGACTTCGTTCGAGTTTGCAAACTGCTCGAAGCGCATTACAAGGACATGCAAGATCTTGAGTTCACGATCGAGCACGGCAAGTTGTTCATGCTTCAATGCCGATCGGGCAAGCGAACCGGTCCGGCTGCAGTTCGCGCCGCCGTTGAAATGGTCAACGAAGGCCTGATCAGCCGAGAAGAGGCAGTAAACCGCGTCACTGGCGCTCACCTCGATCAGTTGCTCCACCCGCGCATCGACCCGGCCTCTATGGAAGGGGCAACCCTTCTCGCTACCGGCTTGGCCGCGTCTCCAGGCGCCGCCGTCGGCGTGGCGGGGGTCGGGGCCGCCACCGCCG
>CALMEF010000213.1 GCA_937862825.1 uncultured Armatimonadota bacterium | reverse complement strand
TGATGGAGCAGCGTTGACCAAGTGGAAATCAGAGGGAAGTTTCGAAAACGTTTGGCCTTGGCAACAACCGCCTCCTTGGACCAGGCCGTGCTTCGGTCGGCCAGGGTCGCCTTGATTAACGTCGTCGAACCGCCAGCCCGCCCCGCGGCGTCGCCAAGGACCAATCCAGCGGCTCCAAAACCCGCGAATCCCAGGCCCAGTTGAAGTCCCGCGCGGATGACCCCCTGAGAAACCCTGGAAGCGGAGAGGGCGGAGAACGCGTGTTTTCGGGTAGCCCAGACGCTCAACACGAGATTCGCACCCGCCAGCAAGACACATACCGGCAAAGTCCACAGGTAGGGAAGCAACTCGGTCGAGTCCAACAGCCTGAGCAGGCTCGCTCCCCCAAAACCCACGATAACCGTGACGGTGACGGTGACCAAAATCACGGACATCAAACTAAGCCCAAGCACTTGAAAAGCGTCCGAGTCCTCCCTCTCCACGAGGATCGCTTTCTCGTAGCAGAGAGCGCTTACCGACGTGACGTACGCGAGGAGCCCGGAGAAAACGGCAAGAACCCCAAAATGTTCTGGCGTATAGATTCGCGTCAGGATCGGTGCAACTGCGACGGCGATGAGTTGTGAAATCGCGGTACCGGTAGCGAGGATCGCGACGCTTCGGCCAAAGCCACCTTTTCGGGCGAGAGCGTCGCCGATGCTCGACAATCGAATCATGCCTTACTCAAGTGACGAAGCATACCGGGCGAGAGCACGGATCATTGGCGCTTGAGCCCAACGAAGTGAGTCGAGCCACATGGTCTTGGCGGGATACTTTCGGTAAGCAAATGCCCCCCGGCTATCCTGCATGCGACTGAGTGTGAAATGCACAAGACCTTGAGCCCGTTGCTTGGCTTCTTCACGAAGCCCAACATTGAGGTGTGGATCATTTGAGGCATTCACCAAAGTGATGATCCCCTCGGCGCAGCCATAGATGTCCACCGGGTCTTGATCAAACACCGTGAACTTTGGACCGTTGTCGGGCCTAAAGAGATGATCCATGTAGAAGCGCAAACCCCTCGTATAGGCTTCGACAGCACGGTCGTCGAAGAACTGGTAGGCCAAATGCTGCAGGGCGCACAGGATCATCCCCGTATGGTAGTGATCAATCTGCGAGCCAGATCCCGATCGAACTCCCGCCAGATAGTTCCAAGAGCCGTCTTCGTTTTGAGAGTTCACCACAAACGTCAGAATCTGACGCGAAAGGTCAAGAAGGTCCTCGCTTCCGTTCTTGACAGCAACTTTGGCTAGAAATGAGGCCACGTCGGCGTTTGAGTTCACACACTGGGTAGTGTCGTTTGGCGTATAACTTGCCGCCAAACCCCCGAACGCAGCATTGAACTTGAGTTCACTTCGAATCCAAGCAGCCGCATTGGAAGCATTCTCATCACTTCCATAGGCCAGAAGGGCATTGCCAACGGTGATCGTGGTGTGACCTATGGGGGTGTTGGCAGGCACGATACCGAACCCTGACTTCCAGGCAAACGGCAGTCCCCATCCCAGGCCGGCTTGGGTCCGGCTCGGATTCTCCAGAAGCCACTGGATGAGCGGCTCAGCCTTCGTTTGTTCGCCAAGGTCGCAGTAAGCATGGGCCAGCCCGGCGACCCCACCTGCGCTTCGAACCGGCTTTACGCCGAGGAGTCGGCGCGTCGCAACCGGAGCCAAGAAGGCGAGACCATAGAGGACCTTGACGGCCGCCTTTGGAGCCCTCAGGAAAAGAGGTGTACCGCGAAAATCATAGGGATCCCAAGTGTCTAAGCCTTGCGACTCGGCGAACGCGACGGCACGTTGAAGCGCAGAAAGAACTTGCGACTTCATGGATGAAGCAGCCACAACTCCGTCTGGCGATCGCTGATGAACTCGCACCCGGTTTCGGTGACCAAAACCATCTCCTCCAGGCCGACATAGCCCGCCCCATCAACAAACACGCCGAGTTCCAGCGTATAGACTTCGTTTGCACGCACGACTCCATCGGGCGTGTTGCCATATCTCTCCCAACGAGGCCCGAGGATGGTCCCTCCGTCGTGGGCCACCCGACCGACTTGGTGCCCAAGAGCGTGCAGGTATTCGGGATACCCCGACTCAACGATGCTCTGTCGTCCTGCGGCATCAACCTCCCAGCCTTTGACTCCGGGTCTCAGAGCGTTTGCTCCAGCAGTGATGGCTGCGTTCACTGCGGCAAATGCTCGATTAACCTCGGAAGGAACGCTGTCGCCAACGTACCAACATCGTTGGATATCCGAGGAGTAGCCAGCCTTGGTAAGTCCGAGGTCAACGTGGAGAATGTGACCTGCAGCGAGTTTTAAGGTCGACGAAGGGAGCCCATGACCGACGGCCGAGTCTGGGCCACAGTTTACAATCGGGTCGCCCGCAGGATCCCAAGAAAATCCTAGTCCCTTATCTCGCGCCTCTGTATGGACGAGGTCATAAATCTCCCGTTCCGTAGCGCCGATTCGCGCTGACCGACCGATAAGGTCAAACATCTGGTCTGTCTCTTTGAGTGCATCCCGGATCAGCAACAACTCGCTGGGAGTCTTAACACCGCGCAGGTTGCGAAGAATGAACTCAGCGGACTCGAACGCAGACTCAAACCTTGTCCCCTTCACGTACTCGCAGAGCGTTAGATACATCCCGTGGCTTAGGCCATCGCACTTCACATCGCTGGTGGAGTAGTTGAGGCCAATACGTGGATTCGGTCCAAGGAGCCGCTCAAGGGTCTCAAGGAGAGGCTCCCTGATACTTTGAACGTAGGGAACGATCGACGTCCAGTTGCCAGATTCCTCTAGCGGACTGGCATCGTAGTTTCCAACAATGGCGACGCGCTCCCCGTTCGCGGCGACGATCAACGCGGAGTGCCAAGTGAGACCAGCATCGAACAAGTAAGGGAGGATCGGGTCGCCGCCCTCAGCAGTCTCTCGGTCGAAAGTGAGCCAAAGATCTAGTCCTGATTCACGAACGAGTTCGGCGGCTTGCTCCAGTTTCTCCCTCATGCCGACTCCTTCACTCGTCGCATCTGCTCAACGAATTGAGCAAAGTAAGGTCTCGAATCCCATGGCCCCGGCGCCGCTTCGGGATGGTACTGAATGGACTCTGCTTGAAGTTCGGGAACAGCAATCCCTTCAACCGTAAGATCATTTACATTGATCTGCGTAATCTCGGCTCCGGTTCCCTTAAGAGATTCCGGGTCGATCGCGTAACCATGATTCTGAGAAGTGATGGTGACCTTGCCAGAGCGCAGATCCTTCACTGGATGGTTCGAACCTCGGTGTCCAAAGGGCAATTTGTAGGTCGTGCCGCCAACGGCTTGACAGAGCAGTTGGTTGCCAAGACAAATCCCAAACAGGGGACGCTTTCCAAGAACTCCCTTGACCGTTTCAACAACGGGAGCGAGGCGAGCGGGATCGCCAGGTCCCGGTGAGAGCAGAATCCCGTCTGGATTCCAACCAAGAATCTCGTCCGAGGTAGCCGTGCAGGGCAGAACGATTGGCCGACACCCAGCATTCCAAAATCGTCGAAGAATGTTGAACTTGAGCCCACAGTCCAAAACAACCAGCCTTAGTCGCGAAGTGTCGGACTCCGACTCAACGGTCTCCTTGCCAGATCGTCCCCAAGCGTATGGTGCCTTGGTGCTCACTTGCTGGACAAAGTCGGTTTCGTCGTACGACTTGCTGTGTCGCAAACGCTCAAGTGCCTCCTGTGGGTCGCCGCTTGTGATTGCCGCCATGGTGACCCCTCGTGACCGAATACGCTTGGTGACATCGCGAGTGTCAATGCCCTGTATGCTCACGAGTCCCCGGTCGGCGAGGAAAGCATGGATCGTCTTGGATGATCGCCAGTTGGAAGGATCTTCACAAGCCTCCCGAACGACGATTCCGGTGGGCTGAAGGCGATCCGATTCGAAGTCGTCCTCGTTGATCCCATAGTTGCCGATCAGAGGATAAGTGAAGAGAACAATTTGACCCGCATAACTGGGGTCGGTGAGAATTTCTTGGTATCCGGTCATCCCGGTATTGAAGACAAGTTCTCCGGAAGTCTCACCTTCCGCGCCAAGAGGCGCTCCTTCGAAGACCGAACCGTCGCTAAGTACAAGATATCGCGCCACGTGTGGAGATTGGGTTCCCGTTGACCCCAAAGAGGATACCAGGATGGAGAGTACCGATCCGTCGGATCAGACGGATCAGTCGTATTGGGCGGAACTCGCAACGACCATTTCCTGTTGATCGTATATAAGTGTATAAGGCTCAAGTCGTTTGATTATCATAGGTATAATCTTGGACTGGAGACAGGCAAGAATCATGGGAAAAGTAGTAGGCATTGACTTAGGAACGACCAACTCGGTCGTCGCGGTGATGGAAGGTGGTGAACCGACGGTAATCAGCACCGCTGAAGGGGCACGCACGATGCCAAGCGTCGTTGGCTTCAAACCGAACGGCGAAAGGCTGGTTGGAGTGACCGCAAAGCGACAGGCCGTTGTCAACCCCGAGAACACGATTTACAGCATCAAGCGATTCATGGGTCACGCGATGAGCGAGGTTCTTGACGAAACCAAACGAGTCGCCTATGCGGTTCGCCCTGGAAAGGGAAACAACGTGGTCGCCTATGTTCCCGCTGTGGATAAGGAGTTCACACCAGAGGAGATCAGCGCGATGATCCTCCAAAAACTGAAGGCCGACGCCGAGGCTTACCTAGGCGAAACGGTTGATCAGGCGGTGATCACGGTTCCCGCCTACTTTAACGATGCCCAGCGAACCGCGACCAAGAATGCCGGCGAAATCGCAGGCTTAAAGGTTCTGCGCATTATCAACGAACCAACAGCGGCCTCGCTCGCTTATGGCCTTGATAAGAAGGCCAACGAGACGATTCTCGTCTTTGACCTCGGTGGAGGCACGTTCGATGTTTCGATCCTTGACGTCGGCGAAGGCGTGTTTGAAGTGAAATCCACCGCAGGTGACAGTCATCTCGGCGGTGATGACTTTGACCAAAAGATTGTTGAGTGGCTGGTTAGCGAGTTCAAAAAGGAGCACGGGATTGACCTTGCTCAGCAAAAGGACGCCTTGCAGCGTCTCCGAGAGGCTGCAGAGCGAGCAAAGATTGAACTGTCGAGCCAAGTCAGCACCCAGATTAACCTTGCTTACATCACCGCGGTTGACAACCAACCTAAGCACCTTGACTACAACTTGACTCGAGCGAAGTTCGAAGAACTGTGCTCCGACCTCTTGGCGCGAGTCAAGAAGCCGTTCCAACAGGCCATTGACGATGCGAAACTGTCGGCGAGTGGCGTGGACGAGATCATCATGGTCGGCGGTTCCACGCGTATGCCGATGGTCCAAGACTTGGTCAAGAAGATGACCGGCAAGGAGCCAAATCGCTCGGTAAATCCTGACGAAGTTGTGGCAGTTGGCGCTGCGATTCAGGCTGGCGTGCTTGGTGGTGAGGTCAAGGACATTGTCCTGCTCGATGTGACTCCGCTAAGCCTTGGTGTCGAAACTCAGGGCGGCATTTTCGATAAGTTGATCGAACGGAACACAACCATCCCAACCAAGAAGAGTCGAATCTACACAACGGCCCAAGACAATCAGCCAGAAGTTGAGATTCACATTCTGCAAGGAGAACGACCGCTGGCTCGAGATAACAAGAGCCTTGGTCGGTTCCACTTGGCCGGAATCCCGCCTGCTCCAGCGAGAGTGCCGCAGATTGAAGTCACCTTCGACATCGACGCAAACGGCATCCTTCATGTTAGTGCTCAAGACAAGGCGACTGGCACGAAACAAAGTCTGACCATTACCGGTTCGGGCAACCTACGCAAGGATGACATCGAGCGGATGGTCAAGGAGGCTGAACTTAACGCAGAAGCCGATCGATTGGCTCAGGAAACGGCTGAACTCAAAAACAAAGCCGACCAACTTTGCTACTCAGTTGAGAAAACCATCCGAGACATGGGTGAGAAGATCAGCGAGGCGGACAAGACTCGGATTGAGGAGAAAGTCGCCGACTTGCGGAAGGCAATAGCAGCCGACAACGAGCCGGAGATTCGAACTCTGTTTGCCGAGGTTGAGGCCGAGAGCCACAAGTTGTCTGAGCAACTTTACAAGGACGCGGAAGCCGCCTCGAATCCTCAGGGAGAAGAGCGCGAAACCGCTGGCGCTGGCGCCCGAACAGGTTCATCGTCTGGTCCCGATGATGACGTCATCGACGCGGACTTCAAAGAAGAATAAACCTGGGAGCGACGATCGCTTCCTGCATGCCCTCTCCCCACTTCGAGTGGAGAGAGGGCCTTTTGGTACTACTTGTTTGACTCCAGTCGGCTACGCCACAGCGCCTCGCGGTCTAAGTTGGCCGGTAGGTCAGAGTCCCAGGGTCGAACAACCTCGAAGTTCTCTCGCCCCTTGCGCACCCCCTTGACCTCCCAGTAGAACTCGTAGTTACCGCGCCCCTTGCGCAGTTCTCGAATGATGATGCCATCCGGATTGGGATCAACTACCGCGAGTCCTTCCGAGTCGCCGGACATCGGGGTGAGTTGGACCGTCAAGGAACCCTCCGACAGCATATCGCGGAAATGCTCCGGTAGGTTGATGACTGCCGCTCCATCTCGAAGGGATCCTTTGCCCCTTGTGTACATTGCCGCCTCAGGGCCCTCGACCGCGGCATACCAAATGTCCGTACGCGGGTCCCGGGGGTTGACCACCTTGAACGCTTTGATATCCCCGAAAACATATCCTTGGTTGGCACTGTTGACGTACATCCCTGCTTGTAGTCCGCCAGACTGGTCGTGGATGGACACGAACCCGCCATTCCATTCTGAAATGCCAAGGCCAGTGAGCAGGGAGTTGGTTCCGCTGAACGTGAACAACTGACCGTTGTTCCTCGTGTCAAAGATGCTCGCCTCGACCTTTCTGGCGCCAGCGTCCGACAAGCGAAAGATATCCGCGACTTCAAGACTGACCGCCGGGTTACTAACATTGATTCCAACTCGACCATTCTTCGTCACAAGTTGGTTCGTACCGATGGTCACCCCGTTCAAGGGAAAAGAATGGGGCATCGTCCAGTTTCCAGCCCAGTTGTAGCGGGCGACATTGTTGGGGAGTCGGCGGTGGTTGATCAGCCCGTTGGCAATGTTGCTTCCGTTAAGTCCAGTAATTCCCTGCCCGTTTCCAACAAAAGAACCTGCGCGGACGGTGCCGGATAGGTTGGCATGCCCCGTTTGAACCGTGCCCGGGGACGCGCCCTGAAGTTCGACATAGTTGACGAGCGCTGGGCTGGAGTCCGCATTTGAAGCGGCGAGGGCAACGAGCCCTGCAGCAAGAGCTAGCGAGCCGATGGGAAAGAGGGTTTTGCGCATAACAGATCTCCTGGGCGAATCAGCCCAATGTACAAGTACGACGATCTAAAGCATCGCCAGTGATCCAATTCCGAGTTAAACCCGACCGCCGCTAACGACCCGCACGGGCCATATTTAGGTACAATCCAACCATTCCGCACGAGCGTGGTGGCGCGGCCAGGTCCCCAGAGTGGGTTGTCGGTGCCATTTCAAAACCACGTTCGGAGGTTAAACCTGGAGAAATATGGCTCAACTCAGCATGAAAGAACTGCTGGAGTCCGGAGTGCACTTCGGACACCAGACGCGTCGTTGGAATCCCAAAATGAAGCGCTACATCTATGGCGCTCGAAACGGGATCTACATTCTTGACCTTCACCAAACCATTCGACTTTTCGAAGACGCCTTGACTTACGTTAAGTCTGTCGCCGAAGACGGTGGAATGATCCTTTTCGTTGGCACGAAGAAGCAAGCCCAGACCGCGGTAAAGGAAGCCGCGCAGCGATCCGGACAGTACTTCATCGCTGAGCGCTGGCTTGGCGGCTTGCTCACCAACTGGAAGACCGTGCAGTTGCGCGTCAACCGCCTAAAGGAACTCGATCGAATGGAAGCAGAAGGCTTCTTGGATCGACTTCCCAAGAAGGAAGCCCTGCGCCGACGTGAGGAGCGAGACAAGTTGAACCGCTTCCTGGAAGGCGTTCGCAACATGGATCAAATGCCGAAGGCGATGTTTGTGGTTGACCTGAACAAGGAGTCAATCGCAATCAAGGAAGCGAAGAAACTGGGGATCCCCATTGTTGGCATCGTGGATACCAACTGCGACCCTGACCTCGTCGATTACGTGATTCCCGGAAACGACGACGCGATCCGAGCGATCCGATTGGTGACTTCAAAGGTCGCCGAGGCAATCCTGGAAGCACGACCGCTACCGGAAGCCATGATCGAAGGCACGTTGACCGAAACCGGTGAACTGATGGAAGAGGAGACTGGAGACGAGTTCCAGTTCGGTGCTGTCGAAGAAGAACTCCTGAAAGCCTTTGGCAACGAGGAGATCGACACCAACAAGGGCAAGCCAGAAGCAGAAGCAGAAGCCGCGGCTCCTGTTGCGACTCCCGAAGTTGAGGAGCCCACAGACGAGTTTGACGATATTGAGGACAAAGTTTAACGAATGGCATACACAGCAGCAGATGTAAAGCGATTGCGCGACGAAACCGACGCGCCGATGATGGAGTGCAAAGGCGCTTTGGAAGAGGCCGGCGGAGACTTCGACAAGGCTAAGGACATCCTTCGCGAGAAAGGTAAAGCAGCCGCAGCCAAGCGTGCTGATCGTTCGACCGCGGCAGGCGTTGTGGCGATCAGTGCCAATGCTGAGAACACGGTTGTCGGCGGTGTTGTGCTGGAGTGCGAAACGGACTTTGTCGCTCGAAATGAGGACTTCATCGCCTTCGCCCAAGAACTTGCCGAAGTGTTTCGCGACAACGACCCGGGCAGCGACCCCTATTCGGTCGCCGGAGTTAAGGACAAGGTTGACGGTGCCGTCGGCAAGATTCGCGAGAACATCAAGATCACAAGAGCGGTTCGTCTGACCACCGGAAATGCGTTTGCCGGCTACGTGCACCACAACAATATGGTCGCAGTAGTTGTCGAAGTGTCTGGCTCCGCTACAAACAAGGGCGATGTCGGGCGAAAGTTGGCCATCCAGGCAGTTGCGTTCCCGCCGGCGTTCATCACGAAGGACCAGATTCCGGCAGATGTCATCGCCAAGGAACTGGAGATCGAAACGCAACGAGCAATGCAGGAAGGCAAGCCCGAGAACATTGCGAAGAACATCGCACAAGGTCGAATCAACAAGGAGTACATGCAAAAGGAAGTGCTTCTTGAGCAACTGTTCTATGCGGATCTGAGCAAGAAAGTGGCGGACTATGTCAGCGAGGAAGCAAAGTCCGGTGGTGGCGACATCGCTGTGGTTGGATTCACCAGACTTGCTGTCGGCGAAGGCGCCTAAGTCTTAACCCAGACCTGCCCCCTGAGTTCAAACTCAGGGGGCTTTTTCGTTCATAATTGACCCTTCCAATGAGCGACGCAACCGGAATGTTCATCAATGAGACCCACACCTCTGCCGCGATCTGGCAGTACCGTGTTGAGAAGATGATTCTCGAAGGGAAGACAAAGTACCAGACGTACCAGATCGCCGACGTCCCGAGGTTCGGAAAGTCGCTGTTCTTGGATTACAACATTCAAACGTCCCTTCTCGACGAATATGTGTTTCACGAGTGTATGAGCCAGCCGGCAATGACCTTGCACCCGAACCCCCAGAAGGTGTTGGTATGCGGCGGTGGGGAAGGAGCGACGCTCCGAGAAGCGCTCTTCCACAATACGGTCAAGGAAGCCGTAATGGTGGACATTGACGAGGAACTCGTCGACATGGTGAAAGTCCACATGAAGGAGTGGCACCAAGGGGCGTTTGAGGATCCCAGAACCACCCTCCTCCACACCGACGCCAGGGCTTGGATCCAAGAACATAAGGGCGCCAACTTCGATGTGATCCTAAGTGACCTGCCCAATCCACACGAGGATGGTCCCGGCCAAATGTTGTTCACGAAGGAGTACTTCCAACTTTGCCACGAGGCCATGAGTGAGAACGGCGTCTTCGCCATGCAGGCTGGTTCAGCGAATGAAAACTATCCGGCCTGCATGGCGTGTTGTATCAAGACGCTGCAGGAAGTCTTTCCTTACGTTGCTGGCTATTACGGCATCGTCTCGACATTCTTCCAGCCTTGGGGGTTTGTGTTGGCCAGCAAGACGCTTGACCCGATGGCAATCTCAGCGGAGGAGATCAACGCCCGCCACGCTGCGCGTGGTGTCAAACTCAAGTACTACACGGGTCGGTTCCACCAGGCGTGCTTCACGTTGCCGGAATACCTGGTCCGTGCCGTAGAGAACGAAGGTCGCATCCTCACCGATGCCGAACCGTTCGTCTGGGACGCCTGATGTCCGGTTTCCGCATTCCGTTCAATCGCCCTTGCTTACTTGGGAATGAACTGCATTACATCCAACAGGCTGTAGCAAGTGGAGGGATTGCGGGAGATGCGGGATTCACCCGAAAGTGTCACGGCTACTTCGAACTCAGGTTCGGAGTAGCCAGAGCGTTGTTGACGACCAGTTGTACGCACGCTCTTGAAATGGCTGCGCTACTCCTCGACATCAAGCCGGGTGACGAGGTCATTGTCCCCTCGTTTACCTTTGTGAGCACGGCCAACGCCTTCGCTCTTCGTGGAGCAAAAATTGTATTTTGCGATGTTCGCCCCGACACGCTTAACATGGATGAACAGCAACTGCCTGGACTCGTTACGAAGAACACCAAGGCAATCATCCCCGTTCACTACGCTGGCGTCGGCTGCGAGATGGACGCGATACTCGGACTTGGCATTCCGGTTGTTGAAGATAACGCTCACGGACTCTTCGGGACCTACAAAGGGAAGGACCTTGGCACCTTTGGCGTGATGGCGACCCAGAGTTTTCATGAAACAAAGAACCTGACCTGTGGAGAAGGTGGAGCCCTGCTGATCAACGACCCCAACTTTGTTGACCGGGCAGAGATTATTCGCGAAAAAGGTACGAACCGCTCGCAGTTCTTCAGAGGCATGATCGACAAGTACACCTGGGTGGATTTGGGATCGAGTTTCTTGCCGTCTGACGTCCTTGCGGCTTACTTGCTCGCACAACTCGAGGTTGCCGAAGAAATCCAGACGCGACGAAAGGTGATCTGGGAAACATACATGGCTGGCGTAACCGACTGGGCCCAAAGTAGAGGGATTGGGCTTCCAACGATTCCAGCGCACTGCGGGCAGGCATATCACATGTTTTACATGCTGATGCCGTCCCTAGAAGAGCGAACCAGGTTCATCGGGCACATGCGAGAACGCGGTATCTTGACCGCCTTCCACTATCAACCGCTAAATCTTTCTCCGATGGGCATGGAGTTTGGCGGATATGCCGGTCAATGTCCGGTTACTGAGGATGTAGCGGACCGTCTGATCCGTTTACCGTTCTTCAACGACCTCATGCCTGGGCTTCAACAGGAA
>CALMEF010000212.1 GCA_937862825.1 uncultured Armatimonadota bacterium | reverse complement strand
CTTCGTGCATGGCGGGCCAAAAGAGTTTGAAACATCCTGACCTCGCAAAGAGTGCCTTCACGCACGCGTTTTTGACAGCACTGTCCGATAAGAGGGAGACGACACGAGTCATTGACATTGTAAGTGAGGTGGCTCGTGAAATGAGAAGCATGAATCTTGGCCAAACTCCATATTACTACCCAGGCCCTCCGACCGGAACAGCGACGGAAATAGTGTTGAGTCAGGGAAACAAGTGAGAAATGCTGGCCGCCGCTCTTCTCATTCTTAGCACTATTCAGGCCAAGCCTAATGACGTTGCGCTGGTCATAGCCGCGCAGGAGTACGCCGATTCACGTGTACGGTTGCAAGGGCCTCGAAACGACGCGGAATCGATCGGTCGGGTTTTGACAAAGCTTGGATTTAGCGTGTCCTTCGTCGGCAATGATGGATCGGGGCCCACTACTCAAGAGGCGATTGAACAAGCTCTTGCGCGACAGGCTGAGGCTTCAAAATCTACTCCATTTCGCCGCTTCGTGTTCTACTTTGCTGGGCACGGATCTTTGCTCCCTACGTTAGAAGGGACGGGTAGCGAGTACGTTCTGCTACCCGAAGACTTTGATGTCAGGTCTGGCAAGGTGGTTAGAGCAACTGCGCTGAGGACAGCTCTTGATCGCATTCAATCTGGCACAAAGACGTTGATACTGGATGCTTGCTTCTCTGGTGCGATTTTTAAGTCAGACGGCATAACCAGTCGCTTTGTTCCTCTTGTCGAGGAGAAGGGCCCAGTGTCGAGAGAATCTCTCATACAGGCATTGGATCGTCACTCAAGCGCAAATCTGTTTGTGCTTTCAGCGACCTCTGATATTCAACCTGCCATTGAACTTCAGTTTGGTAACAAGTCGAGGGGACTGTTTACATACGCACTCGAAGGTGCTCTCACAGATCAGTCAGTCAAGTCCGATTCCCTGCCTTCAACGGGAAGTCTCCTATCGAGCGTCTCTTCAAAAATGACTAAGATACTAGCTGCTGAGGGTAAGACTGGGGTTGTACAGACTCCGAACATCTATCCCACGGGATCAGGTTCCCAAGTTCTTTTTGGAACTGGCGGTGGGCTTGAGTTGACTCCACATAACTTACTTGAACTGTACCACCAGCACAAGCCTGGCAAAATCAGGATTGATGCTCCCAAACAGAGAATGGCCGTCGGAGAGGTTATCCCCATAAGGGTTAAGAAGGAAGGTGTGCAAAAAGGTGAGAAGGTAAATGGGTATGCATGTATCATAGGCAAGAGAGGTGACAGACTGTATAGACTTGCGCCGAGTTACAACGGCTTGCCATTCGGTTTGATTGCCTACATTAATGAGGAGCTGTTCCTAACGTTTACGGAACCTGGATTAGAAGAGTTGCGACTGTTCGAGTTTAATAATGCTTCCGACTGTATGGCATTCAACTCTCGCTTTCCTTTGCCAGATATTGGGAACGTACCGTTCCAGGTTACAGGGCTCTACCAAGGGACTGAAGCCACTGGTATTGATTTGGTGAAAACATCATCTGCACTGGCTTCAACAGAGAGTATCACCTTTGAAGTCATTGAAAGTTTGGTCGGGGAAAATGAAGAGTTATCAAAGCCGAAGTTGCGGAAGGCTATGACGCTTCTATTTGATGCTCCAAAGAGCCAAGATGCATTACTTCGTCACCTTGGAAGTCAGATCGGCCAGTTGATTTGCAGTGAAGCCAGTTGCCCTTACTACACAAGAATGCTGGAATCACTTCAAAAGGATCACAAGGAGGCGGACTCTCAGTTCCTGATTTTGGTTAATCGAGTGCTCTCAAAGTTTGACCTCAGTTCTTTTCTACCAGAGTCACTCGCGACTCTGTTGCCCACTCAGTTACAGACAGACTACAGGACCCTTCGGATGATGGGAGAGGAAACTGAGATTTCGACAAGAAAGCCGAAAGAAAAAGTTATTAAGTTCAATACCTCCCTATTCAAGTTGGTGTTTTGCGACTCATGAAACGATTCCTACTTTGCATTCTCGCGATATTGCCAGCAACTCATGGGACTTCGGTTCAAAATGATCTTGCAGGAGTGACAGTTCGGTATATAGTGGATCCCTTGGGCGATGCCGAACAGACTGCTCCTGTTTCCGTTAGGGCTCAGAGAGATGGAGACAGTTATGCGGTTCCAGTGAAGGACTTTCTGTTTAGCATATTACACATAGATGCTGACAATCGGCATCTACTTCGAGTTGAGCCCAGCAATGGAGCAAAAACCATGGAGAATGGTGAGTTTCTTAATGTGTTCCGGGAAGGCAAGTTGTGGGTCAGCATGCCTGTGTTGAGTCGAATGAAGGAAGGCAAAGAACGGGATGCGTTGGTCTACGAGCCACCGGGTAGCAAGGATCCGTCAGTGCGAGTTAACCTGAAGTACTTACCCATTTTGAAGAATGCTAAGTACTACATGAACATAGACCAGTTAGCTCCTCTCTTCGGGGCAAGCACTGATTACACGCAGAAGGGTTTAGTCGTGAAGAGTGCTCGCTATTGGGCGGAGGCCTTACTTGGGCATGATCGGGTTCCAGTTCAGTATTGGCCGCAACTCTCGTTTATTCCAAGGTTTGGTGTGTCCCCTGTGGTTAACAATGAACTGAGGGCTTGGGTGAGAACCCGGCGCTCCTCATACTTGCAGATGTACTCAACTCTAGAAGGATATCTGCCCTTAATTGGGAGGGATGGCAAAGACCTGGTTAACGAAAGTGAGGGTATTGAGGAAGCAGCCCACTTAAAAGGTGGAGAAGTCTTTGTACATCACACGGCATATTCAAGTAGCGAAGGTACGGCCACAGTGATTGCAGTGCTTAGCGAGAAGAGATTGGATCCAGACCCTCGTAAACATATCCTGGCCGACAAGTCATTAAAGTACTCAATTATAGGGCTAAGCCAGGACCTGGGCAAAGGTGGTTTGGAGTACCGATGGGTCGAGGCTAAGACTGGCGAGAAGTCTAACCAGATGGCTGCACGTCTTGAGATTGAACAGAGTATCTTCGAAGTATTGAATGGCGTCGATGCAGGAGAGCCGCTGAAAGCAGGCATGCGTTACTTGACCTTCGCACCTCCCACGCAACCGATTACAAAGTCAGGTAGAACCGACATTGTTGTCAATGGTCTCTATTGCATCCGACGTACCGATACACTCGACAGTTTGAGCAAACTCTGGGAAGTGTCGGCTGTTGATATTTTGGAGTTTGCGGGAATAGACGAAGAGGAGTTCGTGACTGGAGCGTTGATACCCCAGATCGCACCAATCGCCAAGGCAGCACGCGGTTCTGCGATGCAGGGTCAGGCTTGGATTGGTACCGTCACAAGGGGTACTCGAGCACTTGCGGGGCTAAATGTGACCGAGCCATACGTCAATCTTGACAAAGGGCAGTTGGTTCGAGTTGTGGGTGCGATGGTTGATGATGGTCAGCAGTACTACGTCACTGAAATGGACAAGGCTCATAAAGGACATGGTGTGTCGAATGGGCCCTGGTTTATTCGTGCATCCTATGTCGTGCGGGGAAGTACGCAGAATTCAGGTGGATTGTCAAATGGTCAAAAGATAGTTCGAGAGGCGTTAAGGTATTTGGGCACTCCATATGTGTGGGGCGGCAATTCACTGGAAAAGGGGATTGACTGTAGTCATTTTGTTAAGCAGGTGTATGCTGCCGTGAAGGAGCCTTGCCCTAGCGCACCAGTGATAAACCAAGAAGATTATGGGGACATTGTCCATATTGACCCATCGCGGAAGTTTTTCGTCTACAAGAATAAGGGTGTCACGAGAGACAGATTGCCCATGCCAATTGATCGAGAGTTGACTAACTGGTCAAACCTAAGACTAGGTGATCGTCTAATCTATCAATGGAGAAACGACGAGTCCTCTGGATCGAGGCACACTGCAATATTCTCAGGAAGTTTGGACAATAAGCCGAGGACGATGGTGCACGCAATTGGTAGAGGAGTTAGCGTCACTTCAGTTTGGTACAAGGGATATGCATACACCGTCCGAGGGAATAGGAAACGATAATGACGAGCATTAGCTTCGCAACGATCTTACTGTCTTTACTCTCAGCGCAACATGAGCAAATTGCCCTTGTTTGGACTAACTCAACAAGTAAGGCAACAAAGGATGTCTATGGAGGATTCGGAGCCACAGATATGGGACTTGCCACCAAAGCACTGACGTCCCTTGGATACTCTATACACTCAGGATTAGCCAATAGTAAGTTCACGAAGGCAGAGGCAGATAGGTCATTGAAATCGTTTCTTGGCACTGCAGCAAAGCATAAGGTGCTATGGATTTCGGCAATTGGATCAACCGATGATGAGATGGGTGAGCCAACACTGCTATGTCCGGACTCTACAAAGGACGCTTCGAGAGCCGATGTACAACTAAAGGATGTTGTAGACCGATGTGGGGAATCCATTGATAAGTACGGACCGATCACAATTGTATGTGACGTTGGTTGGGGAGTCGCTCCAAAGACGCGAAGTTATCAGAATAGGCTTTATACGCACACATCGAAGTTTCTCCAGAGAGGCGATCGGAATAGCTCGCGCGTGTCAGACATCTTTGAAAGGTTTTGGCGCAAGGGTGGCGTTGCCCTGGCCGCTTGTTCAGATGGTGGTGTCGCTTACGAAAGGAACTACTCGTACCGTGGGACCCAAGGGTTCGCGAGCGCTTTCACACAAGAAACGGTCGAGCAAATACCGAGGCTGGCCGGGTTTGGTCTTGACATAACCGGAGATGTAATAAGACATGAACTTCAACTGCAGTTCACTGCTCTAGCCAAGCGGGGAACATTGTTGGGGCAATCATCCGTTGCTTACTTTAGCAGCGGTAGGGAAGAAGCGCGCCCAGCCTTTATCGTGGGACCGACATTCAGAGCCGACGACGAGATCCGACAGCAAGCCCTACTTAACTTGAAGGAAGCCCGAGTGCTCATCAGTCTTGACGATGGTACGGGAACTGCGACTTCGGTCGAGAGCCAAACGAAGTATCGGCGAGCCGTTGAGCAAGCATGGGAGTCCATCGCTAAAAAGGAGGGAGCAAGCACAAGCTTGAACAGTGAGGGACTTTTAGGACCCTATCTCCAACTTGCAACGAGCAGACCTTTCTCTCAAGTTATTCGGTTTTGGATGCGAGAAAAGCCAAGTCAAATGTGCCACGCTGAAATCGACGATACTTCGGAAGATAACTTCCTGAAGGGTTCAACCTTCGCTGCCAGGACCTGGCCGGAGTTAATGAGGGTGCTCGTCCCAAGACTCCGATACGCAGCCGCGGTGAGACGGCTCTATTACCAACCGGAAATAAGGCAATTGAGCAATGGCATTGGCGCAATGCCGACGAAACACTGGTCAATTGGGTTCGTTTCAAAGCCGGATGGCACCTTTATTGACGGGGACATGTTCGCCGCAAACTTATTGGGCCAAGTGGATGATGGTTCATTCGCCTTTCTGCTTGATAGATCAAGCGATACGGGGATTCCAAGGCTGCTTGCACCCACGTGTGATGTTGTTGATACCAAAATTACGCGAAGTCCTAGTTCCGGCGCAACGGTGCCTAAAAACCGTGAGGCACTCCAAATGATGGTGACGAGAGACGGCTTTGGTACCTGCAGAGTGATCGTCGTTAAAGACCCACTGGCAAACTACGCAGAGTTTAAACGATCGGACGTGGACAATAAACCCCTTCCCGAGTTAATCCGGGACAGCATGTTCTTGGAGAATGTCGTAAAACTTATTGAGGATGGCGCGCCTTGGAGTTGGTCATCAAAGTCGTATACAATGAAGAAGTCATGAGGAAGAACAGTTTACGGATTGCCCAAGCGGTCCTGCTCGTGTGCGTGGCAGGCCTGGGGCTTGCCCAAAGTGCTAGCAAGGCGAGAGCTCTTGAATGGCTTGATTCTCCCGAGTTCAAACAGAAATACCCAGCACTTTATGCCAAGCGGGTTCACTTACGGGGTTGGATTGTAAAGTATTACGATCCTGCACAGAAGTCGACAATGAAGCAGCTGAGCAAGAAAACAGTTGAGTCCTTCTTGGCTACGGTAAAGCCTGCCACGAAGTCCGTGCCTCAACGCCCGTCAGACTCGCCGGTCACAGTGAAGGTTTACAATCGAACACCCAACTATGCAGCGGTGAGGGTTAAGGTTGATAAGAATGGCAAATCGGAGCAGAGGGATCTCTTTAGGGTTACTGGTGCAGGGGGACTTGCCCCAATGAAGAGAGCAAGCGTGGTCGCTGATCGAATTCATCAAATGAACATAGATGACCCTACCTGGAGAGAGAAGCTTGAAGTTAGCAGGTTGGGTACAGATGGAAAGAGTTATGTCGTAGTGAAGGTCAAGTCAAAGCAAGGCGCCATTGTTACCGCTGACACCGTGCTTGCAGGATATGAGGGCAAATCGCCAGAAGCACTGGCAGAGGACATGATCGCAAAGATTGAAAGTGCTTACGGCGTGAGCAGCACCAGAAGTCCAGATTTGGCGGTTATTGAACGTGAAAAAGGAGATGATTTCTTCAACGAAGGAAAGTGGAGTGAAGCAGAAGTGGCATTTCGAGAGGCAATCGCTTACAGGAGCGACTACCCAGAGGCTTACATTGCTCTCGCGGAAACGCTCATGAAGCTCCATAGAAACGACGAGGCCCGGCAAGCCCTCCGTGATGCTCTTATCAACTGCCCGAAGCAGAAGAAACTAATTCACGACGAGGCGAAACGTGTCCTGGGAACTGATCTAGATGGACTTTAAGGTCAAACGCCCGTTCTCTGTGACAAGGGGCGTTTCACAGCTTCCTGTTACCTCTGCTACCGGCTCAGGCGATCCCCATGGGAGCCCTGACAGTTCAAACGTGCCAGACTGATCAGTGATGGTCTGCCTTCGTCCGCTACGGATTAGGACTGCCTTAGCAGGTTTTCCGTCCGGGTAGTAGACAACTCCTGAATAGGAGATAGTTGGTGCTACCGTGCCTATCTCTACCGTCAGTACACCTGAGTCGACACGTGATACAAGTTCAATCTTCAGTGGCTTAAGGAGATCAACACGACCTGGAGGAGGCACAGAAACTTCAATCTCCTGTGACAAGCAGTCTGGGTGTTCAATCTTAAGCCGGACCGTACGAGTCGGGATACCTACAAAACTGAAGAAACCATGCTCATTAGTAGCGGTTTCCATCCCGTGTCCAGTTGCTTCAACAGTAGCGCACTTGACCGGCATGCCCTTAGTTTGGACAACGCCAGCAACGGACACTTGAACTGACGAAACCGAGCCAACCTTTACAGAGCCATCAGGCTGCAAAACGCCAAGACTGGCCAATGCATGACGAACGACTTTGATGACCTCAGTCTGATATGGTTCGAACGAGGCCGTAAGAACTGCCCAAACTGCAGGACGAAGAGGCAAGCCGAGCGCACTGAAAATCCGTTCTGGTTGCTCATGCGATCGATGGTCAAGTTGGGAGACCTCAATCTGAACCCGCCCAGTTCCTTCTTCTTTCAAGAGTCCTTCCAAAGAATCGCCTTCAACAAAGGGCGTGGAGTAGAGGGCTCGAAGTACTTGGCTCAACAGATCGTGTTCATCCCGGACATCAGCCGACTCTGCAAAAATCAAATACGCTAGGTCCATCCGAACAGGCGGAAGCTTGCGAAGGGTAGAAATCTCGGTGTCGGGTAAGTACCTTGGAGTCTCATCCCGGTACCGGAGCGCTTCGCGGATGTCAAAGAGGATGCATCTGACCGTCGGCGAAGTCGTTACCTCCGCGCTGGAAAACGAGATTGCAACGGAGGGAGCAATAGACTTTCGCAGTACCTTTTCGAGAACCGTATCAACGTCGCGAATCATTCAGTTTAGCTCCTAAAGGTGCAATCCAGCACCACGTCGCGGATTTCGGGTTTTTGTCGGAGCACGCGAGCGATGATTTCGCACTCTGCCTTGACGTCGGTTACGCCTGAGCCGCGAATTGCTGTGACGGTGCCCCGGATGTAGGCGACGCCATGCATAACGCGCAGGTCGGCTCGAGAAGTATCGATCCCGCGGCGAGCAAATATGCTCCGCACGATCTTGGTACCCGCGACGTCTTTGTTGTCAGCCATTGGTCCATTCTACAGCATGTTATGGGCAAAAACAAAACGAGCCCAGCGAATCGCTGGGCTCGTTAAGAAGATGAGGTTTAGACTTCCTTCTCTTCTTCAGCCGTTGTGGTCTCCTCAACGGTAATCCGTTTGCGAGTATCCACAGCGGCTGGTGCAACAGGAGCGGACGGTACCGCAGCAACGTCAATCGCACCTGCAGCAACCAGACCTTCCGACATCGATGAGCGCTTGGACCACCAAATCGAGAAGGCAAGTGCGGCAACACAGATGACGGTGATGATGATCAGCGTGCTTTGAGGCAACGGCTTGATAATCGTACCAACCATCAGGAGGGCGACCAGGTTCATGACCTTGATGAGCGGGTTGAGAGCCGGGCCAGCGGTGTCCTTAAACGGATCGCCAACCGTGTCGCAGACGACTGCGGCCTTGTGAGCATCAGTGCCCTTGCCACCATGCATGCCATCTTCGATCAGTTTCTTGGAGTTGTCCCAGATACCGCCTGAGTTGGCGAGCAGGACAGCCATCAACTGACCGCTAAGAATCGCACCGGCGAGGAACCCACCTAGTGCCTGAGCACCAACCAGGTTGTACTCGGAGCCACCGATTGAGACCGGTGCCTTGCCGATAGAGAACCCGAACGCGACTGCCATTGGCAATGCAATCGCAAGGATCGCTGGTCCGAGAAGCTCGGCCTGGGCGGCCTTCGTAACGATCGCGACGCAACTGCCATAGTTCGGCTTGCTCGTGCCCTTCATGATGCCCGGATCCTCTCGGAACTGGCGTCGAACTTCGTTGATCAACTGGAAGGCAGCGCGGCCTACCGCGTTGATAGTCGAAGCAGAGAAGAGGTAAGGAGCAGCACCGCCGATGAGTAGTCCAAGGAAGATCTCTGGAATCTCAAGCGGGAGTCCGCGCCCTGAGAGCATAGCGTCCTCAATGAAGGAGTGGAACAGAGCAACCGCAGCAACAACCGCTGTAGCGATGGCAAAGCCCTTGGTGAGTGCTTTCGTGGTGTTTCCTGCGGCGTCAAGTCGCTGAACGGCTTTGCTGCCGTATTCCGACTCGTGACCAGCACCGGACATCTCGAACACGCCTTGTGCGTTATCAGAGATAGGTCCGAACGTGTCCATTGCAAGGATGAACCCTGTGGTGGTCAACAGTCCAAGTCCGACCAGAGCGATACCGTAGAACGACAAGATGTACGAACCGTACAAGTCGGGTGGGAACAGGATCATCGGGAAGATCAAAGCGAGGACCATGCCAAAGACAAGGAACACGCTTGATTCGGCTGCGAGAGCAAAGCCGGAGATGATCATCGGCGCAGGGCCAGCAGAAGCGACACCTGCGACTTCTCGGACCGGCTTACCCTTAAGCGACACATAGTAGTCGGTGAGAGCCTCGATTAAGAAGGCCATCACGATGCCGAAGAAGATCGCCGCAGCAAACTTCCACCACTCCACTGGCGTGGATTCGATGACGGTTGCGGAGACCGTGGTCGGTGGCTTGAACGGAGTCGACGGGTCAGTCTTTCGCTTTTCGTCGGCTGCCTTCATGTTTGCAGGCGTATCCTTCCAGAAGGAGATGCCTTGCATGCTCATGTTGTGGGGCTTGTCGATGCCTTTTCTAGGAACACCGAGAACGATTTCTCCTTCGGGGTTGGCAAACAGCTCGACCTTGTTCTTGGCCATGCTTGGCGTGTTGCCAGCCCACTGAACCTTGAGACTGGCATTTTGCTTGGTTGCCTGGTCAATCTGGTCCTTAAGTGTTTTCTCTTCGTACGGCCCAACCCAGAGTTCTCGTTCTTCAGGCTTCGCACCCGGGTTCTGAGCAGGGTCTGGCGTGTTTACGACCTTGACCTGATAGACATACATATCCGTCTTCGAATACTTGTCCTTCAGGGTCACGTACTTGGCTTCCGTTGCGCCGGGCTCCGGCGTGTCTTGAACAGCGTAGTTCGCGATGGTCTCGCTAACTGTGTTCCAGTCAATCTTCGAGTACTTCTCGAAAACGGGAAGTTTAGGTGCGGACTCTTCCTTGAAGGCGAGAGCGCTTCCAACCATGAAAGCGTCCTTCTCCTTGTCGAATCCGGCGTCAGTGAATAGAGTAGACCCGGTGATATCTTCCGCAGTGATCTCGTCGGCCTTCTTCCCCTTTTCCTTGGCGACTGCGTCGCGAACCTTAAGGATCGCCTTCGACTGCTCGCGTTGGTAGTGCTCAAGAGGCATAAGTCGCGTCGTGTTGACGCCGCCAGACGAAGGACCCATCATGAAATAGGCGAGTCCAACGGTCAGGAGGATCGCAATGACGGCGGACATCGTAAAGCCCTTCTTGATGGACTTGAGTGGGTCAGCGTCAAGATCGTCGCTTCCCTTGACCGAGAAGATTCCGATGATTGAGGCTAGGATGCCAACGCCTCGGGCCATCAGAGCGAACAGAACCAACTTCATCCAAGTTTGCTGGTCAAAGATGGCTGCGGTTGCTGCACCGAGGACGATAGCGGCAACCAAAGTGACTTCATAAGACTCGAAGACGTCAGCGGCCATACCAGCACAGTCGCCAACGTTGTCGCCAACGTTATCTGCGATCGTGGCGGGGTTTCGAGGATCATCCTCTGGGATCCCTGCCTCAACCTTACCGACCAGGTCCGCGCCGACGTCAGCAGCCTTGGTGAAAATTCCGCCGCCGACACGCATGAAGAGTGCTGCAAGCGAACCACCAAAACCAAAGCCAATCAAGAACTTCATGGCGTGCTCGCCGCCGAACAGGAAGATCGCAGTTGCCCCGATGAGACCCATACCCACAGTGACCATGCCGGCAACGGCACCACTGCGGAAGGCAATCTCAAGCGTCTTCTTGTAACTCGTGAGTGCAGCAAAGGCTGTTCGCTTGTTTCCGTCCACCGCCATGAGCATTCCGGCATATCCCGCAATGTAACTTGCGGCAACACCACCGATGAACGCTAGCGCGGTGAATCCGCCAAGCGTCCAGGAGGAGAACTGCTGACTATAAAGGAATGCAATGCCGACGCCCAAAATGAGGACAAACGGCAACATCGTTTTGATCTGGCGAAGGAGGTAAGCCAGAGCACCTTCTCGAATGGCTCCGCTCACTTCAATCATCTTCTCGGTGCCTTCGCCCTGAGCCTTCACCCACTTGGCGAGAACCCAGGCAGCACCAATTGCAATGGCACCGAAGGCGAGCGAGATGTACAAGTAAATCTTGTCTTGGCTCGAAAACTGGAGGGCGACGTTTGCTTCTCCGCTTGCCAATGCCATTCCCGGTATCAGGAGGGCTAGCAGCGTCAGAAGCCAAGTCGCTAAGTTGCGCTTTAGTTTCATCTTTAAGTCCCGTGTTCGCGTGCACGCTTCCATGCAGTTCAGATCGCACTTGGCCGTGACTCGATGTAATTTCTAGCGGAGAGAGGATACCCGGTTCGGTCAAGACTCCTAGTTCAACTGAACTCTGGAGTGCGGCATCATATCGATGAGGTTGCGTCGAATACCCTTGACTCTGGGGTTGACCGCCAGCACCGTTTGTTGGAAGTAGATGGGAATCCAGACGGCATCCTGCAAGGCCAGGTCCTCCGCCTGTTGGTAGAGTTTTAGGCGCTTTACTGGGTCGAGACATGAGTCCGCCTCTAGACACAGCGCGGAGAACTGAGGATTGTCGTAATTGGGCCGGTTCTGACCATAACTCGCTAACGTCACGCTTAAGAAGTTCTCTGGATCGAGGTAGTCAGCGAACCAAGTCCCGAGGAAGAATCCGAGTTCCTTGCGTGTGGCCCTCTGAAGGTAGGCTCCCATTTCCATCTGGCGAATGGACACTTCAACCCCGAGGTTTTTCCGGAGTTGACTGGCAATCGCCTCGGCGACTTTTCTGCGATCCGTACTCTGACCCCCAAGCACCAGGTCAACAGGAGGCAGTTTGCTTTTGACCAGTGATCTTGCCTTGGCTGGGTCAAACTTCTGGTGGGTAAGCCCTTCCCGGTAACCGGGCATGCCGGGCGGGAGGATTGAGTCTGCTTTGTGTCCAACGCCTCCGAGGATGTTCGCGATAATGGCTTCCTTATCGATTGCCATTGCGAAGGCTCTTCGGACCATCGGGTCTGCGAAAGGACGGTACACGGCCTTGTTCAGTCCGAGATAAATGAGCCCCGGCCAGTTCACTCGCTGCAAATTCTCTCGGGTCTCGGGATTTCGCTCCATCCCCTCAACGTCCTCTTGCGGCAGCCCGATAAAGTCCAGTGAGCCTGTTTTAAACTTGTTTAGCCGCGTCGCTGGGTCCTTAACCACGGATAATTCCATGCCCTCGATAGATGGTGCTCCGTCCCAATAATCGGGAAAGGCCTCAAGCCTCGCAGACTGTTCAGGCTTGTATTCCGCGAGTCTGAATGGACCCGTCCCAACCAACTGTGACGCTTCCTTGATCTGGCTACCCTTTGGCACCTTAGAAGTGTCAATAGCGCAGGCGACGGAGTAGGTCAGTTTGCCGAGAAAGTAGGGTGCTGGCCTGATGAGCCTGATCGAAAGGGTTAATGGCCCTGAGGCTTGAACTCCCGTGATCGTCGGAGCCTTTCCAGATAACTTATCCTCGACTCCTGCAATATCTCCCAGGTAGTTCTTGGCGATTGGGGAGTTGAAGGTTCCATCGCAGTTGCGATTGAACGTGTCCACGAAATCTGAGGCCGTCAAAACCTTCCCGGAATGGAACTTGACGCCTTCGCGGATATTGAAGGTGTAGACGAGCCCATCCTCTGAAACCGACCAGGACGCTGCAAGCCTTGGGACAATTTCGTTTTGCTCGTTGATTCCGACCAACCCCTCAACGGTCTGTCGCATCAGGTCGCCAGCAACCAAGTCTTGGGCCAAGGCGGGGTCCAACGTTCCTGGTGTCGCGTCCATCGCGTAGCGAAGCCAATTGTCCGACTTGCCATCGGTACGCTGAGAAAAACCGCCCCTCCCGCAACCTGCTGCAAGCAACGCTACGAGGAAGACTACATTGCGCATAGGTTGAGAATACCAACTCATTCGGGCGATCTCTGGTTCCGAATCAGTTGTAGTAGCGATGCCCAAAAAAGGCCCACAAATGCCGCTCCCACCATATCGCTGGGCCAGTGAACCCCTCGATAGATACGACTGATCCCGACGAGAACTGCCCAAACAAGGGCCCACTTGCCCCAACGATGTTGAGCGGTACCTCTGGTTAGATAGAGAAGGGTGATGGCCATGCCGAAAGAAGTCACGGTGTGACCGCTCGGGAAGGAGTCGTAAAAGAACCCCTCCTGTGGGAGTGCAAATGACAGGTTGCTCGGGCGCTCCCGTGGGACGATCTGTTTGAAGGCCAAGTTCGAGAGCCCGGTCAGGGCAAACGTTAGCAATAGTGGGCCCACGAACCGACGGAAGGATCGCGACCTTAAGAAGAGCAGAACTGGCGGGGCTTGAACATATCCCAAGCCAGTTGAAGTGATGATCAAAAAGACCGGGTCCAGCAGGTTAGAGTGGCAATTAACGTGAATAAAGCGGAAGATGGCGATGTCCATTTCGCGCAGCCAATCCACACTTCGAGTGTAGCACCCCTGAGGATTACTGGGCGCTATGCCGATACTTCTGATGTGCCGACATACGGGTCGTCATCGCAACTCTAGGATGGAGTAGCGGGCTGCGAATGGATGCGCGGGAGTCAACCGTGCGAATACTGGACAACCTATTTGGACTACATTCGGAAAACCTGGGCAATGCTCTGGATCGAACCAGCCTGCGCCACAGCCTGCTAACCTCAAACCTCGCCAATCTGAACACACCCGGCTTCAAGCGACGGGATGTTGACTTTGGCGTCACTCTGGGTGACGAGATGTCGAAACTCAAGCATAGACCAGGTGCAGAGATTCGGGTTGATAACGGCAGTCGCCGAATGGACGGAAACTCTGTCGATCTAGAACAAGAGGTCATGGGTATCGCCCAAACCGAGTTGCGCTACCAGGCCTTGACTGACATGACCAGTCGATACTTCAGCGGACTCAAAAACGTGATCAAGGAAGGACGATAATGCGAATTTCCAATACCCTTAGCCACGCAATGAAAGTGAGTTCGACCGGCCTCTATGCTGAGCGAACCCGCATGGACGTCATTTCGAGCAACATTGCCAACGCACACTCAATGAAGATCGGCAATGCTGACCCATACCGGCGAAAGGACGTCGCTCTTTCAGGAGGGCCGGATGGCGTCAAGGTGACACGCATCGTCGAAGATCGAAGCGCATTTCGAATCGTCAATGATCCGAACAACCCCAACGCCGATGGTCAAGGCAATGTCACCTACAGCAATGTGGATCCCCTCATCGAGATGGTGAACATGATCGGTGCCAGTAGGGCCTACGAGGCCAACGTCGCAGCATTCAACTCAACCAAGGGAATGATCCGAGCCGCCCTACAGATCGGCAGGATTTGATTTAAGAATAGGATTTCGAAGTTATGAGAATTGGGGCGGTAAACAATCAAGAAGTTCTGAAGGGGCTTCAACGCGCCGGGCAAACCGACCAAAGCGGAGACTTTGCGCAGCAACTGACGGACGTCCTGAAGGAAGTGAACGATAGCCAAATGGAGGCTCGTTCACAACAAGAAGCCTTCATGACGAATCAGCCGGTGGATTATCACGACTTGATGATCGCCATGGAGCGCGCAAGCACGTCAATGCAACTGACGATGGCCGTCAGAAACAAACTACTTGAGGCGTACCAGGAGATCACCAGAATGCAGGTCTAGAGATTCCACCGTGTTCGAGTAGACGAACATGGGCAACTTACTCCTTCGATTACGAACCTGGTGGGAAACCGCAGACCGAACCCAGAAACTGGTCACAGTTTATGGAAGCGCGTTTCTCATTCTCCTTCTTGGCGGCACGTTTTACTTTGCATCCAAGCCCAAGATGGTTCAGTTTCTGCCGGGCGCCAATCCGGCTCAGGTTGGCGAAGTGGTGGCCGAACTGAAGAAGTTGGGCGTACCGTTTGAGTACGACAACGCAGGAAACCTGATGATCCCGTCAAATAAGGCGGATGATGTCAGGGCTCAACTGGCCGCTGCACAAAAACTGCCCGTGTCCTCTCACCTTTCTGAGAGCGACCTCAGCAAACTCGGCATGATGAGCACGCCCTCGGTGGAACGGGAGAAACTCAAGGCAATCCTCGAAGGCGAATTGGCCACATCAATAGAGTCTCTTCAAGGGATTCAAGCCGCACGAGTACATATCACGCTGGGTGACACGTCGCCCTTTGCCAGCGAAACGCGTCCTGCCACGGCTAGCGTCACCCTTACCGAGGCCACAACCTCGATGCTCGGACAGGAGCAGGCACGCGGAATCGCCCAAATGGTGGCTAACGCAGTCCCAGGCTTAACCCTCGAGAATGTTTTTGTCATCAACAACGCTGGGCGCTCCCTCTATAGCGGCACGGAAGGAAGTGGTGCTTCAGGTCGGGCAAATGAGAAGTTAGAGGCTGAGCGAAATGAGGCGTCCCGTCGAGAGCGAGAACTCCAAGCCACGTTCGACCAGAGTTTTGGTCCTGGCGCGACGATCGTAAAGGTGGACCTTGAACTGGACTTTGACGACAGCAAAGAGCGGATTCAAACGCCCGAGGTTTCGGAAAACCCGGTCGTGGTGGAGACTGCTAAAGAATCCTTGGGTAAAGGCGGAGCGACAGGCATCTCCGGTAGCGTTGCAAATGGCACGCCGACCGAAGGTGCAGGTGGTGGTGGCGGATCGGGGGAGAACTACAACGGCAATCAAGGATCGACCCGTTACGCCGAGGGCAACAAAGTTGTCGAGACCACAAAGGCCCTTGGGCAGTTGAAGCGAATGTCGATTGCGGTGCTCGCAAACGAGGTCAAGAAAGTCGATCCGACCGCAGTTGAGGGTTACTTAAAGGGTTACCTGGGTGGTCGCGCGGAAGATCCCAACTTTCAGGTGACCGTCACTGCCGTTAAGTTTGATGAGGAAGTTGCCAACACCGCCAAGAAGTCGGCCGACACCATGGCCTCAGCGGCACGAATGCAGCAGATATTCTCGTTACTGCCCGTTGTCGCGCTGCTCATCGTTGGTTTTGTGGTGGTCAAGTCAATCACGAAAGCAGCAAAGTCCTCACAGAACGTGTTGGTTGGAGCCTTGCCAGGTGGTCAGGTGGTCAACCTTGGGTCAACCGTCTTCGGGCACGGAGCGTCAACCGCGGAAGAAGTTTACGAAGAAGAGGTCATTGAGGCCGAGGGACCCGATGGTGCACCCGCGCTAACCGTTCGAAAAAAGAAGAAGCGCCAGCAGGTTGAAGAAGACGACGAGGATGAGAATATTCGAGTCGGCAAGATTGCGCAGAAACTGAACCTGCCCTTGGAACAGATTAAGCGACTTGGAACTGAAAAGCCAGAGACCGTGGCCATGCTCATCAAGAGTTGGTTGCTTGAGGAAAAACGATGAGAAAGACAAATGTTGAACTGACGACCCGCCAAAAGGCTGCCATCATCCTGATGGTCATCGGCCCTGAACTGTCGGGGAACATCGTGAAGTTTCTTGACGAAGAGCAGATCGAAGCCCTCTCTCTTGAGGTGGCGCGGCTTGATAAGATCAACTCGGAACAACGCGAGAATGTGATCAACGAGTTTCATGAACTTGCCATTGCCCAGGAGTTCATTGCCGAAGGCGGAATTGAACACGCCAAGGCTGTGCTCATGTCCGGTTTGGGTGAGGACCGCGCCAACGAGGTCTTGCGTCGCGTTGAGGCGGCAATGCAGATCGTTCCGTTTGATTTCTTGAAGAAGGCCGATCCTGCACAGGTTCTCAGTTTCATTCAAGACGAGCATCCTCAGACAATTGCGCTGATCCTCTCCTATATGCCGATCAACAACTCGGCGATGATCCTTTCAAAGTTGCCCTCCGATCTACGTGCAGACGTTGCGGCAAGAATCGCCATGATGGATCAGACCCCGCCAGAAGTCATCAAGCGCGTCGAGCAAGTCCTCGAACGCAAAGTGTCGAGTTTGCTCAATACCGAACTTACCAAGGCGGGTGGTCCCAAGGCATTGGTAGATCTTCTCAACCGGGTTGATCGATCAACAGAAAGACTTATCATGGACTCGCTGAGCGAGGAGAATCCAGAACTCGCGGAAACGATCAAGAACATGATGTTTGTGTTCGAAGATATCGTCACTCTGGATGACCGTGCGGTCCAGTCAATTCTCAAGGAAGTCGACATGCGAGAACTGGCAACTGCTCTCAAGGGTTGCCCTGAAGGAGTCGTCGACAAAGTCTTTAGAAACATGTCCGAGCGTGCAGTTGGCATGCTAAAGGAAGACATGGAGTTTATGGGGCCGGTCCGTCTCAAGGTTGTCGAGGAGGCTCAGCAGAAGGTCGTGGGAGTTATTCGACGCCTAGAAGAGGCTGGAGAACTGACAATCAGCCGAGGTGCGGAGGAAGAAGTTCTTGTCTAGGGCCGTCGTTAGAGAGTCCCATGCGCGCTCCTTTGCGGACGTGCTGTTGGCGGATGCGCATTCTCCCGAGTTAAGAGTTAAGAACCTCTCTCGAACCGAGAAAGGGCTCGCTATCCTTAAGGAGGAAGCCCGACAAGAGGGATTGAACGTCGGGTTTGCGCAGGGGCTTGAGCAGGGAAGGTCTGAAGGATTTGAGCAGGGTCGGAACGAGTTTGAACTAGCCCATGCAGAGCAACTCGCTTTGTTTCAGTCGAATCTTCACTCTATTGAAGGGCAGATTCTGGAAACCGTTCAGGGTTGGCTCAATGCCAGCGAGGACAAGTTAGCGGAACTAGCAACCCTGATTGCAACTCGCATTATCGGCTTGGAACTGCAGACCGATAGCGAGGCGATCTTGAAGATATCGCGAACCGTCCTTAAAGAAGTTACGCATGCTGACCGAGCGGTCGTCCGCGTCAATCCGTTTGATCAAGAGTTGCTGGCCGCCCGTCAGCAGGAGTTGCTCTCGGCCGTTCCAGCTCTCAAGCACCTACAAATCACCGCAGATCCTATCGTTGGCTTGGGTTGTGTCGTGGAGACAGACGGGGGTGTCATTGATGGCACGGTCGAAACACAGATTGGATCGGCGCTCAAGGCGATTCGAGGAGAGGCTGCATGATTGCACCAACCTTGGAGCGTGCTCGACGCCGACTCTCGGATGCCTCGCTCATCCAGGTTGACGGGTTGGTGACCCAGGTGGTCGGTTTGATCATTGAGTCCAAGGGGCCGAACGCGAAAATAGGCGATGTCTGCCTACTGCATCCTCAGAATGGTCCTGGACTGCCAGCCGAAGTCGTAGGTTTTCGCGGTGACCGGACACTTTTGATGCCCCTCGGTGAGCTTTCCGGTATTCGAGCAGGTTGTAGAGTTCAAGCCACCGGACGCTGTCTACAGGTTCCTGTTGGCGAGCATATGCTCGGGCGAACTGTGGATGGGCTAGGGAATCCGATTGATGGACTTGGTTCGCTAGACACGTTCGAAACCTACCCGGCATTTTCTACTCCGCCCAATGCGTTGGATCGGACCATGATCTGCGAGCCAATTGAAACAGGGGTTCGTGCCATCGACTCTATGCTCACCATCGGCGTTGGCCAGAGGATGGGCATCTTCGCTGGATCTGGAGTGGGCAAGTCGACACTCTTGGGGATGATCGCGAGAAACTGCTCGGCTGATGTCAATGTCATCGCCCTCATTGGTGAGCGGGGTCGCGAGGTTCGGGAGTTCATCACAAACGATCTCGGCCCCCAAGGGCTTGAAAGGTCAATCATTGTCTGTGCCACTAGTGAGCAGCCTGCCCTCGTGCGTATCAAGGCCGCTCTAACAGCAACGGCCATTGCTGAGTATTTCCGTGATCAAGGCAAATCTGTCCTGTTGATGATGGACTCGGTCACCCGATTCTGCATGGCCCAGCGAGAAGTTGGGTTGGCAGTTGGAGAGCCGCCGGCTACGAAGGGGTACACACCGAGCGTATTCGCCCTCTTGCCCAGGCTCATGGAGCGCGCTGGAACCAGTGACAAAGGGGCGATCACCGCGCTCTACACGGTCTTGGTTGAGGGCGATGATACAAACGAGCCAGTAGCCGACGCGGCGCGGTCGATTCTCGACGGTCACATCGTGCTTACCCGAGCGCTGACCAGCCGTGGGCATTACCCGCCGATTGACGTTTTGGAAAGTCTTAGCCGAGTTATGCCGATGGTTACTGAGAAGGAGCATCTCTCGGCGGCCGCAACGGTACGGGAGCGCTTAGCGACCTACAAAGACGTTGAGGATCTCGTCAGTATCGGTGCCTATAAACCGGGTTCGAATCCCAAAGCAGACTTGGCGATAGAGATGTGGGAGCCCATAAACGGCTTCTTGAAGCAAGACAAGGCTGAGTACGAGCCACTCCAGTCCTCGATCAGCCGCCTCATGGAGTTGTCACGATGAGACCATTTAAGTTTAGACTCGAGCGCGTTCTCGACGTGCGCCAAGAGACCGAGGAACAGGCAAAACGAGCGTATACCGATGCTCGGTTGAAACGCATGGAAATGGAGTCGCAAATTGGCGACCTACGTCGTCGTCGGGCGGCACTTTATGTCCAAGGTGTTGATGACGTTACGGCGTTGGCCCTTCGTGACCAAATGATTAACGCGCTGGAACTTGAGGAACGAGAGTGCATCATCCTACTCGAGCAACTTGAGATTGACGAGGGGCAATGCCTTCTCACTTGGGTCGAGGCCCGGCGTGAGGCAGAAGTTGTCTCAAAACTGAAGGAAAAGGCCAAGAGCGAGTGGGTTATTGAAGCCTCCCGTGAAGAACAAAGAGAGTTGGATGAGTGGGCAGTTATGCGGAGGGTCGCATGACAGTTCAACTGAGAGGCGTCGACGGAATCAGGGCAAGAATCGAGGAGTTGCGAGCCAAGATGGGATCGCAAGCACCTGCCGAACCGGGGCAGGTTAGCGGGATGGCGAGCGCGGGGAACCCATTTAATGGCGAGATCGCGCCGATGCCTGTGAATGCGCCAGGGCTGAGCCTTAACCCAATCAAAGCCCCTGCCAATCTTAAGGCAATGATCGAGAAGGCGGCGCTGGAGGCAGGCGTCGATCCTGGTCTCTTTGATGCCCTGGTTGCGACCGAAAGTTCCTACGACCCGAACGCAAGGTCTCGAGCGGGCGCTCTGGGCCTTTCCCAACTCATGCCGGCTACAGCCGACTCGCTTGGGGTTTCAAATCCCTTTGATCCCGAACAAAACCTCAGGGGTGGTGCCCAATACCTAGCCCAAATGATAAGACAGTTTGGCGATGCGAAGCTCGCTCTTGCAGCCTACAACGCAGGCCCGGGAGCAGTTTCGAAGTACGGAGGGATTCCACCGTTCAAGGAGACTCAAAACTATGTTGAGCGGGTGATGAACCGATTTAACGGAGGCAGGCCTTGAAGAAGGTGATTCTCATCCTGGTCCCCCTTGTCTTATTGGGAACAGGGTTTGGGCTCGCCAAGGTGGGCATCCTTAAGGTTCCCGGGATATCGCCAGCCAAGAAAGCCGCACTGGCAGCGGGTCAATATGGAGAACCTAAACAACCAGAAAGTAAACCGGACGTCGACCGAGCTCCAAAGACAGCCAATAAGAAGCCTCCGAAGCGAGAACCCAAGGCTGAGGTTGTCGTCGCCGATCCCGAGGCTGGAGCCAAGAAACTGGCCAAAGTGTGGAGCGCCCTCGAGGCTGACGTCTTGGCGAAAGTCGTGTCGGATTGGAAGGACCCGGATCTGGCAAGAGTCCTCGCCAAAATGGATGCGGCCAAAACAGCGGAGTTGCTTGCTGTTCTTGAACCCAAGCGCGCGTCTTCGTTGTCACGAATCCTAGAGAAACTCGGCGCAATTCCAAATCCAGTACGTCAGGAAGGTTGACCTTTTTGAACGAATCAGGTAGCATTCCCGCGAAACTTCTCAGAGGGAGTTCGCTGATTTTCTTATGGCCGCAAAGATTCTAGTTTGTGACGATGAGCGTCATATCGTTCGATTGATTCAGGTGAACCTGGAGCGACAAGGCTACAACGTAGTCACTGCGTATGACGGGAAGGAAGGCCTGGAGAAGATCCGAGCCGAGAAGCCGAATCTCGTCGTTCTTGACGTGATGATGCCTTACATGGACGGATTTGAAGTCCTCAAGAACCTGCGCAAGGAGCCGGAGACCGAAATGCTTCCGGTCATCATGTTGACCGCAAAGGCTCAGGACAAGGACGTTTTTGAAGGCTATCACTACGGTGCCGATATGTACCTGACTAAGCCGTTCAACCCGATTGAACTTGTCACCTTCGTCAAGCGAATCCTTAGCGGTGGAACTGACGGTGGCGGCGGCAAGCGCTACGACATCTAAGGATTCCTAAACGTTAAATGCCTTCCAGTCCATTTGACTGGAAGGCATTTTTGTTATTCTGAGTCACTTAGCGGTCAATCTCGCCAAGCACAATGTCAATCGAACCGATGATCGCAATCACGTCGGCGATTAAGCGCCCCACAGAAAGCACTTCGAGGGACTTCAGATTCATGAACGACGATGGTCGCTCGTGCCAGCGGTAGGGGCGGTTTGTGCCGTCGGAAACCACATAGAATCCGAGTTCTCCCTTAGAGCCTTCGATTCCAGCATAGGCCTCTCCGACGGGTGGGCGAAAGCCTTCCGTGTACAACTTGAAGTGGTGGATTAACGACTCCATCGAGTTGTCCAGTTCATGCCTGGGTGGGGGGGCGATTTTTCGGTCGCTGGTGTTCCAAGGACCCTCAGGCAGACCATCCAGCGCCTGCCGAAGAATCTTGCAGGATTCCTTCATCTCAGCAATGCGAACCAGGAACCGGTCGTAAACGTCGCCGCGAGAACCGACAGGAACGGCGAAGTCAAACTCGTCATAGCACGAATAGGGATTACTCTTCCGCAAGTCCCAGTTCACGCCTGACGCCCGCGCAATGGGCCCGGAACAACCAAGTTCGAGCGCCTGTTGTCCCGTCATGACGCCGATATCGAAAGTTCGTTCTTTCCAAATTGGATTCTCAACGAGGAGGTTCTCGACAACATCAAGTTCCTTCGGAAACTCTTCGAGGAACGCGTTTAACTTCTTTTCAAAGCCGTCGGGCATGTCGCCACGAAGACCGCCCGGGACGATCCAGGAGGGCATCATGCGGACGCCAGAGAACATCTCGAACATATCGAGAATCATCTCGCGCTGCTGCATGATGTAGAAGAACGGGGTCATCGCACCCAAGTCAAGCCCGTGCGTGCCTAACCAGACGCAGTGCGAGGCGATACGCGATAGTTCGGCGAGGATCACTCGCAGGTAGGAACCTCGGCGTGGGACTTCGCAACCGAGCAACTTTTCGACCGCCAACGCGTGGGCAAGGTTGTTGCCGTTGGCATTCAAGTAGTCCATACGGTCAGTCATGACCACGCACTTGTGATACTGCTGATATTCAGCCTCTTTCTCCATGCCCGTGTGGAGGTAGCCAATCACGCATTTGCAGTTCACGATGATTTCGCCTTCGAGTTCGCAAATTACGCGAAGGACGCCGTGAGTGGAGGGGTGTTGCGGCCCCATATTCACAATCATCGTGTTTTCGCCGGTTCTCTCGAACACGGTCTCGGTTGACGGCATGAAGGCCTGCGACATCGGGTGTAAGAATACCTAGCGGTTAGTCGCCAGGAGGCTTCACCTGAACTTTCTCAACGACGATTCTCGTCACGACGCCGGTTGAGGAGAACGCCACGGTTGCTTCCTCCTCGACGTAGGGTTCGGCTGTACCTTGATGGTAGACATAGTTGAAGGTGCCGTCGGGCTGCATCTCAATGTCTTTTGGCGATCCAATTTCGGCTTCCACCTGCGTTGTCGTCATTCCAACACTGATAGCCCCTTTCTTTATCAGTCCCACGGCGCGAACAGGAGCCGGCGGGCCCAGCAGGGACGTTATCCCCCACCAAGCCACCGCGAGGAATAGGATCGGCATTCCGATCAGGAAGAACCAGTCCAGCGGGGTCTTGCGGTCGTTCATTCAGAAACCGAGAGGTCAAGTTGGGCGGCAAGTTCAGCGTAGGGAAGTTCCATCGCTCCCAAGTCACTACGCGAGCAAAGGGCTGCCGCGACGCCCGCGGCCTCGCCCATCGCCCGGCACACGGGCTGAATCCGCACTGCGCTTTGGGCCACAAAGTCGGCACTTAGACACCGCCCGGCCACCCAGAGGTTGTCGAACCCCTTGACGACCAGGCTTCGATAGGGAATATCGTGGTACTCGCCTGGAGGGAATTTTCGGTAGTCGATCCCGGTCTTGAGGTGGATGTCGATCGGATATCGGTTTCGAGCGATGGCGTCGTCAAACTTTCGGCAATCGAGGTGGTCTTGGGCGGTCAGCACGTATTCACCAACCACACGGCGGCTTTCCCGAATGCCCATCAACGGCGCAATCACACTGACGAAGGCGTTCTCAAAGCCGGGAAAGGCGTACTTCATGAACGCTGCGATGCGGAAGATCTTGGCCCTTCCGACCTGATAGGCACGGCTGAGATCGAAGGGGTCCAGGGGATCGAGTCCGCTGATCCTTGGGGCGTTAAAGGCAAGTTCGTTGGTTCTCCCATTAACGGTGAAGAACTGAAAGTAGCCCAAATCGTCGTCCTCAAGAATTCCTTCGCGAATAGCCTCGTGGACGAGGGGTGCCATCGGCGAGTCCTTCGCTTCACCATAGCCCGCTTCCATGTAACCGCCTTGATCGACCCTCAAGTAGGGCTTCAGGTGCTCGTGCGCCCGGCCTAGATCGATTCCACCCATCGTGAAGCGAAGCGTCATCGGCTGGTGGACGCCCTCCTCATTGCCCCCCATGAGTTTTGCCCCGGCATGGGCCGAGAGTTCGCCATCGCCGGTGCAGTCGATGAAGGTCCTTCCTTGGATGTTCAAGTTGCCGCCACGGCAGGCGACGTCAATCGACTTCAGTCGCTGACCCTCCCGATTCGCACTGAAAATCGTGGCATTGAAGAGGGGCGTCACCCCTGCCTGATCTGCCATTTGATCGAGGACATAAGCCAGAGCAGTCGGGTCGTACCACTCATCGCCGTGGTCCAACTCGCCCGCGGGTTGGGTGGCGGTCTGGTGTTTGATGACGTCCAGGTTGATGCCGCGCGAGAGTTTGAACGATCCGACGTAGTTGGGCATCATCGGCGTCACCCACCCCTGAGACTGGGTTCCGCCGAGCGCGCCCAAGGACTCTACGACGAGGGTTTTCGCGCCTTGCCGTCCCGCCGCGATGGCGGCCGCTGCGCCAGCGGTCCCACCTCCGACGACCACAACGTCCCAGACGGTCTCATTCATTGCCCTTGATGATACTGCGCGGGAGCAGCACAGCCGAGCAGGTCGAGAGATTTAGGAATTTCGCCGTGTCTTTAGGTTCAACTCGGACCAAAATGTTAGGTTCAAAATGAACCTGTCGTATCATCATTCACAATCGTTTTTTTGACTTTTGTTGCCGTTTAGGTTCAAAGTCTTGGCATTCGTTTCATTTTTTGTTGAGGGACCGAATCGCTTCAGAAGTTGCTTTGGTGATTCCCCAATTACTGAGCGTTGAAAGAAAAGTTTGTCAGCCAAGTTTTTTAACTTTTTGGTCTAGAAGCCCTGCGCCGTCTGAAAGGACGCTTGTCGAAGGCTTTCCTCAAGCGTTTGTTCTTGCCTGTTTGATAAACGTGGGATGAGTTTGTGTCTTGATAAATGAACTCACGCGTAGCCTTGTTCGACCCCGCCGTGCTCCTTAGCGTAATCTTCTTGAGCCTGCCGTCAGTGAGATACTCGAACTTCGTGACCTCACTGTCGGGGTTGGTGACCGTGTCGAGGTTCCCCGCGTCGGTGAACGCATAATCCCACTCCTTCGCGCTTTGGGTGCGAATCGTGAGTTTCTTCTCGGTCACTTGGCTGGCTGCGTTCCAGGTGTACTCGATTTTGTAGTTCTGGTTCGTTCCGTCAGTGAATCCGGCAGGGCCTTGCACCACCTTTTCCAAGTGGTCGGCGTCGTCCCAGGTGAAGCGTTTTTCACCGCTGGCGTCGGTCATCTTCGTGATCCGGCCCTTAAGGTCGACTTCGAAATCGGTATCGGTACCAGCGGGCATATCCACCCTGGTCAGGAAGTATGAATCGTTGTAAACGAACGAGATGGTTGCATCTTAACTCGACTTCTTCGAGCGATGGGTCTTGAGCATTCCTGGCTCGAAGTACGTGAAGATGTCTTGCCAGCCTCCCGGGTAGTCGATTCTGAAAGGTGCGTTTCGTTCACTTTTCATTTTGTCGC
>CALMEF010000211.1 GCA_937862825.1 uncultured Armatimonadota bacterium | reverse complement strand
CAACTTGAGACCAGTTCGGCATGGCTCCACGATTTCGCGGGATTTCAGGAGTACCGAAGCCTCCAACAAAGCCCTCGACCGTACCACGCGCTTGGTAATACTGGAGTCGCGCCTCTGGGTCATCCGGAATCGGCTCCTCGCCAACTCTGATCGGTCGCCCAGTTTGATCAACGTCGGTGAGATTCGGCACGAAGTAATCGTTCGGTTGGAATCCTTGACGCTGGATTGACGTCGCTCCGGGAATCCGAAGCAGAGCCAACATGAGGTCCGCATATTGCTGGTAAGTCTGAACGACACCAGTCAGGTTCAACGTGCATTGCTGATCTGAGGCTGGCACGGCAGACATTGAGGTCACCCTGAAGTAGGTTGGGATGTACTTCCGAACCTCATCATACAAGTCAGGATAGGTCGTGTTGTGAGCCATCATCGCTTCAGAGAGTTTCTGATTTAGGATGATTCCACCGGCCTTTTGAATGATCTCATCTGCTTCCTTGGAAACAGCAACAGCGGCTGCAACCTGAGGTCGCAACTCTGCGGCACGAGCCTTCAGTCCGTCCAACTCCGACTTTGAGGAGGAGATCATCCAGACTGCGGCTCCCACCATTCCAGCAGCGAGAATGGCCGACATGAGGAGCGTTGTCCTCGCGGCACCCGCCTTTGAAACACTGGTCGGCAATAGGTTTAGCTTCATGAATGATTCCTAGTCGAACAAGATGTGGAGTCCATTCCCCACAGCAATCGCGAACTCTTCGCGGTGCGCGTCAATGAATCCAGAATCGGCCTTCTTAGCACTGACATTTAGACGCCGAAGCGGATCAAACAGGTCACAAGGCATGTTGAGACTCTTGCCGAGGAAATCGGCCATGCCCTTCATTTTCGCACCACCTCCACAGATCATCAGACGATCCACCTCGCCTCCACGACTTCTAAAGTAGTCGATAGAGCGGCGGATTTCTGCGACGAACTCGTCAAGCACAGGTGCAACCGCACTCATCGCTCGAGAATCCCCAACAGGAACTGGTGCTGGCGCAGACATCGGCGGCTCAGGCTCGGGTTCTGCCTGAGGTTGATTTATTGGCTCATCTGCGTAGATGCTAGAAACATCGTTTGCTGGAGCAGGTTCAAAGGCTCCGGTGGGCTCAGGCGCTGCGGCTGGTGCGGCAAACGGGTTGGAGTCGTCAGCAAACGGGTTATAGGGAACGAAGTCCTGCCCCCCTCCTCCACCACCGCCAAACCCAGCGGCGTTCGAAGCGGAGATATCCATCGCAGTCAAGTCGACTTGACTCTTCAGCCCCTCGGCCTCACTAGCGCTCACACCCATACCATCCACGATGGCCTGAGTGAACATCTCACCACCGACCGGAACCGTGCGAGGCATCAGCAACTTGCCGTCCTTGTAAATATTGATCGAAGTCGTCTTGTGTCCAACGTCAATAACGCAAACGGATTGGCTTCCGAAGAGATCGTCGTAACTTGCTTTCACCGACCGCGCAAGCCCCATCGGCTCAACGTCGATTGCGGCAGTCGTGCGTCCGGCCCGCTTCATACATGCGACCAGCGTATCAATCGCCGATTGCGGAGAAATCGCCATGACCACATCCATATGTTGCGAGGCCGGGTCGTCATCTCGAAGCGGCTTGAAGTCGCTCACGACCGTGCTTTCGGCAAAAGGGATGTTTCGGTTGATTTCCCACTGCATGTGCTCCTTTAACTCGGAGGGATTCATGCGCGGAACCTCTAGGGTTCGGACGAGGACCGACGCTTGTCCTGCAATAGACACGACGGCGTGGGGCACAGATGCACCCGATTCTTGGATCGCTTGCTTTATCGCATCGCCAACGGCATCGCTGTTATAGACCCCAGTGTGGTCAACTGCGCCCTCTGGTGTGTCCACCATACCAAGCGCGGTCACCGTCGGGCTTCCGCCTGACGACCTAACCTCTGCAATCTTTATTCTGCGACTTCCAATGTCGATGCCCAGTACGCTGTTCAGCTTTTTGGCCATATGCTCGTTCCGACTCCCTGGGACTGATCGCCTATGTTATCACCCTGCGAAGGGACAAGTCAACGACTCCCAGCCAATACCCGTGCAAAAGGACGCAATCGGACCCGTGTTCGGTTCGCATCCCTATTAGTAAATATGGCAGGTTCGCCGGATTCCTCACCATGATGTTGGGTTCGAGTTGACATCTTATGGAGAAAATCCACAGGTTATCCTGACGAAAACCTGATCAAAATTTGTTGGAACCAATCATTCATAGAGGCGGTGCGGGCACAACCGATCTCCAGAAGAAGTAAATGCAGGTGTTCCAAGCAGCGGGGGCGACAGAGAGTGTCAGCAAACTCCCCCCTCTTGACCTGCCGATCCCTAGGACGAGCCCGGTGATTAGAGCAAAGAAGACGCCATTGACGCCGTAGGAAATGTGGGCGACAGCAAAAACCGCTGAACTCCCGCCGACGGCCAACCCAGGTCCATAAAGTTCATTCAGCCGAGTCTGTAAAAGGCCTCGAATTAGAATCTCTTCATAGGTAGCAGACATAAGAGCGAGCCCGAACAGTGTAACTAGAGTCAGCAGCACCCCGGCTTGCTCTGCTGGTTGAAAGCCAAACCAATCAAGTCGGTTCAAAAAATAGAGTCGCTCAAGAAAGACGATGACAACGAGAATGAGTGTCCACGTAAGAACTTCTTTCAAACGAGGCCATACGAATCCGAACATTGAGGGATGGTCGCCCGATAGCCACATCCCCCCACGAAACCGTAACAAAAGGCCCAGGTGCCCCGGGGTATCCGATGCCTGAGGCGATTGAAAACCCGACGGCCCAAATCTGAACAAGTTGAAGATCCCCGGAACCACATAGAGGCAGCCCATGTACGCGACGATCATCCAGACTTCGATACGAATCCACTGCTCCCGCCTTCCCAGCACCCCATATTCTTCCTCCGCGCGCATTGGTCCGCTCCAGGCAGCAAGATTAGCACAGACAAAAAGAGCCTCGAACGGATTGTCCGAGGCTCCATCAAGCGTTGAGTCTTAGGCCTTCTTGCGTCGGCGCAACAATAACAGCGCGCCAATCCCGACAGCCACGAACGTTCCTGGTTCAGGAACCACCTTCACGTTGTCAAAGATCGTGTTGATCAATTGGTCGTTCGGGTCAGTTGAAGAGGTGCCATTGGTGTCCGAGTGCATCAACATGATGTTGTTGCCGCTCAAGGTGAGGCCAGTCATGTCTACTCGCGCGATGTTCAGGCCATCAATTGAGAAGGTGGCCTCGTTGCCGGCCTTAACAATCTTGTATTCATGCCAAGCGAACGCCTGTGAACCCACCAGGGTCGTTCCAGTCTGCTGTGGGAACAAACCAACTTGTGCAGCGGGAGCCTGAACTCCACCAAACTGGGCGTAGTAGGGGTTATTGTGGTTACGGACTCCTGCACCGGTACCGGCGAAGAACACGCCGCTGCCATCGGTGTAGCCCGTGCCTGCGGCTGACGAGTAGGCTCGGTAATCGACGCTCGAATTGCCGTCGCCGGATGCCATAAAGAACAACGATGTCTGTACACTTCCTGGCCATTGGGCGGTAAGGCCGTCCGTGCCAATACCCATGCCGCCAACTTGCGTGGAACCGCTGCCACCAGCCGGGAGAGGTCCGTTGAAGTTCATCCAGACGTCAGCGGTGAAAATGAAGTCACCAGTGAAGCCCTGGCCAATCGGCGAGACGCTGAGGCCTGAAAATATTCCGTTTGTCTGATTCGCCATGAGTCGAAGGCCCTTTGTGGTCCCTCCGACAGAGTTCGGTGCAGACGAAATCCCCAGCAGGCTGTAATCGTAGTTGAAGTTGGCTGTACCGTCGCTGGGGCCATTGTTCACGGTCCAAGCAGCCGACGTGTCCGTATCAAAGTCGTCAGAAAATTGTGCCGAAGCAAACGCGCCGAGACTCATCATCGCGAGCGTTGCCAAGGGTACGAGGTTTCGTGTCTTAAGCATGGTTGTAACTCTCTCTTCCTTTAAAGTACGGCCCTCATCGATCGGTGAACCAGTACAACGTTCAGTATAAACCGATTCGGCAAAAGAATGTCCGTTCAAATTGCCGGGTTTAGCGGCGTTTGACTCCGATATACTCCAACCAATGAACTCCGAACTGCAAGTGTGGCTGGGCACGCAAATCCAGGCCCTGAAGGATCAGCACCTCTACAAAATCCCAAAGATTCTGGAGACTCCGGCAGGGGGTCGCGTGCGGATGAACGGAAAGGAGGTCGTGAACCTTTCAAGCAACAACTACCTGGGTCTCGCAAACCACCCTAAGGTCAGGCAGGCAGCACTTGACTCAATTGAGCGGTGGGGTGTTGGGGCTGGGGCCGTTCGATGGATCGGCGGAACCATGTCGGTTCACGAGGAGCTGGAAGAGAGACTCGCCAAGTTCAAGAATGTGGAAGCGGTGTTGGTCTTCACCGGCGGTTTCACCGCGAACTCGGGATGCATACCGGCGGTTCTCACCGACAAGGACGTCGTCATCTCCGACGAACTTAACCACGCTTCAATCATTGATGGGGTGCGCCTCTCTCCCGCCAAATACAAGAAGTCTGAGGGATGCGTGTTTGAGCATAAGAACATGGACCACCTTGAATCCATCCTTCAGAAGACTCAGGGTTTCGAGAAGCGCATGATCATCACCGATGGCGTGTTCAGCATGGATGGCGACATCGCTCCGCTTCCAAAGATCGTCGAACTTGCCGAAAAGTACAACGCATTCGTGATGGTTGACGACGCCCACGCCTCGGGGGTTCTCGGCAAGAATGGTGCGGGTACCACGTCTCACTTCAACCTGTACGGTCGGGTCGACATTCAGTTGGGGACCCTGAGCAAAGCCCTCGGCGTAGTGGGCGGGTACATCGCTGGATCAGCCTTGCTGAAGGATTGGCTGATCAACCGGGGGCGGCCGTACCTGTTTTCGACCGCCCATCCGCCCATGGTGGCTGCGGCCCTTATTGCCGCGTTGGACGTTATGGAGAACGATCCCGAGCCGATGAGAAGGTTGTGGGCAAACGCGAAGTGGTGGAAGGACGCCCTTGCCGAAAGTGGTTTCGATACCATGGGCAGCGAGACCCCAATCACTCCGGTCTTTGTTGGCGAGGAAAAGGCCGCACAAGAAATGGAGCGATTGCTCTGGGAAGAAGGTGTCTATGCGCTCGCCATTGTCTTCCCTACGGTCGCCAAGGGTAAGGCGCGTCTGCGAACGATGCCCACAGCCGCCCACACGCAAGAAGACCTTGAATTCGCCTTAAGCGCATTCAAGCGCGTTAGGGATAAGTTGTCGGTCGGAGTCTGACAATGGTTTGTCTGCTCCTTGCCGCAGCCTTCCAAGGTGACCTGCATCACCTCGCTGCGAACGGGAGTCCAGAAGACCTCGAGGCCTCTGTTCGCTCGGGAAAGCCGGTTGATAGCCTGGATGCGGGTAAGCGAACGCCCCTGATGATCGCAGCAGGGCGTGGAAGGGAGGAGAATGTCAGGGCACTAATCCACCTCGGAGCAGATCCAAACAGATTGTCCAGTGAGGGCTCTTCGCTCCACTTTGCAGTCCGCAGGGGAAGCACGGGTTGTCTTACGGCACTTCTAACTGCGAAGGCAAACCCAGACCCTTCGGACAAAAGCGGGCGAACACCGCTTATCGAAGCCTGCTTTCTCGGAAAGTTCGAACCAGCGCAACTCCTAATCAAGCACGGAGCGAAGCCTGACCTTGCTGATAAGCAAGGAGACACACCTGCGCATTGGGCGTGCAAGTTCATGAAGGCTGACAAGAGGGACTTTGAGACCGATCAACTAAGGGTGACCTGCTTAGACATTTTGCGCCGAGCGGGGGCGAACCTAAACGCGAAGAACAAGAAGGGCCTGACGCCGCTGATGACGGCTGCGATTGGCGATGCAGATGGGCTGGTTGAGTTTCTAATTGACTCGAAGGTTAAAGTTGCTCAGACGGACCCACTTGGTCGTTCGGCCCTGACTTTCTCGGCGGTTTATGGCAGGCAGAGCAGAACCGTGTCGAGCCTCATCGCCGCAGGACTCAAGCCAACTGCGACCGAATATCTGTTGTTTCGAGAACCTTCGAAGGCGCTCAGAATGAACCTAGAAACGGCACCTCCAGGGCCGGTAGGCGAGAGCCTGCTCGCGCTTGCTGCCGAGTGTGCGTCCGTTGAAATGGTGAAACGGAGCCTCGCCACAAAAGTTTCGATCAACCGTCAAGACCAACTCGGCTGGACGCCACTCCATTACGCAGTCTCCGGTCGTCCAGATCGAAGACACTTGGCGGGTTCAAGAGTCTTTCCAAACCTGGGAAGCGAGGCTGATCGGCTGAAGATCGTAGATCTGCTAGTAAAGTCTGGTGCCAAGTTGATCAGGAACTTCGAGAACGAAACTCCACTCGACCTCGCTACTGTGACGCGACAAGCAAAGATCGTTTCTCGGCTCAAGCGTATGGCAAACTAAACGGAACGTTATGGAAGCGCCCCCAATCATCAATGTTACTGAGGGCGTGGATTCTCCAGAGCAGCGAAGTCCGGTCGGATGGCTTGCCCTGGGAATCATTTTCTTTTTGCTGATAGTCGGGAATTTAGTCTCCTATCTTCAAAGGGATGACAAGGCGGAAACCAAGGTTATTCCGGCGTATGAAACCGTTCTTCGTCAGTCCATAAAGACTTCGGCAATGGAGACCTATCTGAAGCAGATGTCTCCTCAGGCCCCGAGTCGGGTGGATCCAAAGGCAACGCTTGACGGGCCCATTTCGGTTCTCGTTACCAAGCGAGAGAAGGAACCCTTGGCCGGACTTTACTATGCGGTCATGCGAGCCGAACAGGGCAAGGAAGTCACCGCAAAGGACCTCTCCTTCATTCGTGAGTCAAAGGAACCCGCGTTGGTTGCGGCTGCTGACCTCTATGCAGCCAAGAACTCAGGGAAGGTCGCCGAGTTGGCGAAGGCGTTGCCTGAAGATGGCTTCGTGTACCGCCTCGCCAAAGTCCAAGCGCTTGACCGTCTGGGAGAACCCGCCGAGCGGAAGAAGGTGGTCGAAGAGGTCAACGTGCCGTTGTTTCTTGCATCAACGGTGATCTTGGGTGGCGCAATCCTTGGCGGGATTATTGCTATCGTCGTCTTCTTTGTTATTAGAGGTTCGGGCAAGATGCAGATTCGAGGGTATCCCGGAACCGGGATGTCGCCGGCCGCTGCGGACCGACTTGCCTTGCGTTGCGCGATGCTCTTCGGCGCATGGCTAGTCTCTGAACTGGTCGTCGTGATGTTGGCCAGGGCTCTGAACGTGCCTGAAGGCGTTGACCGAGTGATCAGTGCGGCCGTCCTGATCCTGATGGTGCCCCTGTCGCTTCAAGTGCCAGTTCTTGGCGAGCGTCTTGAATGGAACCGGTTTTTCCCGAAGGGCCGGACTGCCTCAGACATTCTCGTGGGGGCTGCGGCGGCACTCGGCAACCTTCCCATCATTTTCACCCTGGCGATACTCGGCCAGGCTCTCTTTTCGTTTCTTCCGTCTCCTGAACACCCGCTGACTACCGAGTTAATGAGCGACAAGAGCGCCGCAACCGTAAGTTTGGCGCTCTTTGCGGGGGCCATTGTCGCGCCGATCTTCGAAGAGTTCATGTTCAGAGGTCACCTCTTCCCAGCACTGGCGGCTCGCAAAAACTTGATGTTCGGAGCCATTTTCTCCTCGTTTCTCTTCGCAGCAATCCACCCGACAGGCGTACCCGCTTGGCCGGCGCTAATGGGACTCGCAGCAATGGGATGCGCGCTAACTTACGTTCGCGGTTCTTTGGTGCCCTGCATCGCAATGCACGCGGTGCATAACCTGCTCACCCTCATTGTGGCTATTGGGATTGCTTGAAGAGTGACTCATCCACAAGGTCGGCAACTTTCGCGCTCTTGAACGACATCGTCCATGTTGTGCCGTCGGCGAACGTTGCGGTGACCTTCATGGGCACCCGCGTTCCGCTGATGTTCTTGTAATCAGCGTAGTCCATGGCCATCACGACCGAACCGATCGTGCTTCGCTTGATGTTGACCAGGCGGGTGAGCAAACCAGACTTGGAGTCGAAGTACATCTCTTCAGTCGAAGCCGTTCCCGCCCGACTTCCTCGAACGACAATGACGGACGCTTTACCAATTTTGTTCTGACCACTTACGGTCGTTCGGCTAACTCCGTCAAACGCTTTCTCGCCACGGTATGAGCGACCGATACGACCAAAGATCGCTACAGGCTCGTCCGTTAGCGGAAAACCACCGTAGATCGTGGCTGAGCCATCAAAAGTCACTTTTCGATCGCCCGAGACAAGTCGGTATCGTCCATCCGAAGTCTGCACGAACTCCAAGGGCGTCGTTTCCATTTTGTGACTCACATCATTCGGAGCCGTCAAAGTCCCCGTTCGCGTCAGCATGACCGGAGCCTTGCCAACCGTCGCGACGTGCTTGGCAAACAGCGCTTCTGGGGCTGGGGGATCGACTGGTCTCTCATGCTGGAATGACAGCCCTTGGGGGATCGGCATTGAGGCAGGGTGTTCCTTACCGTTGTGGCATGACATGCACGTGACCTCGAGGCGTCCATTGAAATACTTCTGGTTGATGTCGCGCTGAAGGAGGACCATTTGACGGGTCGTGTCCTTTAACTTTGTTTCGGCTGCATAGTCCTTCGGGTCGTGACAATCGGCGCACTTGTAGCCCAATGAAGCCGACATGAACTCCATCGCCGGGATCATGTCGCTTGCAGGAACGCCCTGGAAGACCTTTACGTTCTTGAAGACTTGCTCAGCGGTCGGTGGAGACTGCTGGGCAGCGCCAATGAAAAGCGGAGTAGCGCAGACGGCCAGGATTACGGTGCGGCGAATCATGCCAACCATTATGCCTGCCGTCGGCGTATCAGATGATGCTGCGGCGCATGAAGGACTCGCCCTTACTCGTCCCCACTGGTTTTACCGAGGCGACTTGGTCAGGTTCCTTGTCAAGGAGCAATAGCCAATCTTCCATCGCATCGGTCTTCGGGAAAATCTCATTCTCCTTGTACTCTTGATCGGTGGCGCGCTGAAGGTCTTCGAGGGTGATGCCCGTCTCGACCGTCGGCTCGGTGATAGCGCGCTGGATTGCGTAGTCCTTGGCTCGATCCACGATGGATTTGAGCAAGGCTCCGCTGACCAAGTCTCGCCAGTGCAA
>CALMEF010000210.1 GCA_937862825.1 uncultured Armatimonadota bacterium | reverse complement strand
GTCGAGCATGCTCGCATCTCTTTTTCGAAGCGGGGACAAGTCATTTCCGGTGTTGGCGAAGCGCGATCGATCGGCGGCGCACCCATCTCGGTAACTAGTTCATTTGAGCGCGGCGTCGACGACAGGGTTAAGTTCAAGAGCACACAAGGAGAATCCAAAATGACCGGAGCGGCGCGACTGGTGTATGGCGTGGTCCGGTTTACCTATGGCCCAGAAGGAGGCGACCAGAGCCTTGTTCAGGAAGACCTCAAGTGGGCTGATGGTGACACGGCGACCGGTTCAGTGATTGTCAACGGCAAGACTGTCGCCACTTACACTTACCGGCGAATCAAGCCTGCAGCGACCCGAGTCGTTTTGGACGGCCTTGATCCGGTTCAACTCGCTCGCGGAAATCGAGTTGAAGGCCGGTCCGACCTTGCGATGACAAGGGGCCTTTGGACATATCACTTTGCTGATAAGGCTTCCAGGGCAGTTTTCGAGAAGTCGCCCGCTCAGTTCGAAGTTCAGTTTGGCGGAGCCTGCATGAACATGGGGCCCTTAACAGGTCGCGGGGCACCCAATCTGTTTGACACGTACAAGGGCAAGCACTACCTCTTCGCATCGGGACAATGTCGTGATGCGTTCCGAAGTGCTCCCGATGCGTATCTGGGTCAAAAGACCTCTGACGTAAAACCGGCACGCGAAGATGTTCAAATGGGGAGGCAAATGCTTGAGCGGGCCGCGGAGGCTCATGGAGGTACCCGGCTCGACCAACTGAGAAGCCTGCTTTGGGTTCAGCGCAGTTCATTTGTTCAGAACGGCAAGACTGTCGCGTTTCCAAACGCATGGGCATTCACGGCTGACGGCAAACTTGCCGAGTACGCGGCTTACAACAATGTTTACTACGGTGCATTTTGGGACGGTCGGGAAGGGTGGCAAGGGACCGTTACCAGCATCGAACCACTGGATAGCCAAGAGCGAACCTATCTGGATGGAAAGTTTCTGCGGCATCCGACCTTTTTGTTACGTATGCGAAAACAACCTGGATTTGATGTGTTCAAAGTTGGCGACAACGCGGTTCGAGTTCACTACAAAGGCACAACGGTGACGGTCAACTTGGATGGTTCGGGCCGCGTCGCCTCGATCGAGTATCCCGGCCGTGGATTGGGACCAGCAACCTTGAGACGAGAGTTTCTCGATTGGCGCGTTGTTGACGGCGTAAGTGTCCCGTTTGCCTGGAAGATCGGCGCGACGGAGGTGAAGTTCGACCAGGTTCTCGTTAACCAATCGTGTGACGCAAGCCTGTTTCGGAATCCTCTCAAGGGATGACAAGCCACTAGGCTCGACCTTTGTTGGGCCTAGAGCAATTCCTGTAACTTGCCGGTGCTGTCGCCTAACTTCTCACAGGCGACACCCATGCGGTCAAGCATCGATAGGAACAGGTTGTTCATAGGAGTACCCGACGCAAATTTCAGGTGCTCCCCTGGGCGCAAACTTGCTTTTGACCCGCCGGCCAGCAAAATAGGCAGATCGTCGTGGTTGTGTCGGTTTCCGTCGCTAATGCCGGCTCCGTAGACGATCATTGTGTGATCAAGGAGTGTGCCGTCAAGTTCCTTGATTTGGCTCATGCGGTTGATCACGTAGGCGAGTTGGTCAATGTGGAACCGATCAATCTTGCGCTTGTTCTCAAGTTTGGCGGCATCAAGGCCGTGATGCGAGATGTCATGGTGCCCATCGGAGATTCCGATCTCACGAAAACTGCGGTTGCTGCCGTCGTTGGCAAACATAAACGTGCAGATTCGGGTCAGGTCGGTTTGGAAAGCGAGGATCATCATGTCACCCATGAGGCGAATATGTTCGCTGTACTCAACGGGGATCCCGGTTGGACGCTTGACCCCTTCGACGAACGCGAGAGGATTTTGGCTTTCGATCCGGGCTAAGCGCTCTTCGATCTCTCGGACACCGGTCAGGTATTCGTCGAGTTTCATCCGGTCGCGGTTGCCGAGCGACTTCTCGAGGGCCTTCGCCTCACCAAGGACTCCATCAAGGATGCTTTTTCGGTAGCGATCCCGTTGTTGCTGGGCTTCAGAGGCTTGTCCCCCGCCAACGCCAAACAAGCGCTCGAAGACCGCTCTGGGATTGACCTCTTTGGGCATGGGGACCGATTCGGATCGCCATGAGACGTTTGATGAGTAGGCACAACTGTAGCCTGAGTCACAGTCACCGGCCTGGGCGCTTCGCTCACAACCGATTTCCAGGCTCGCAAACTTGGTTGCTCTGCCCAGGGCCTGAGCCGCGACCTGATCCGCGGAGATCCCATTGCGGATGTCTGACCCTGCGGTCTTCTTGATGTGCACACCGGTGAGCCAGGTGGCCGTTGAACGAGCGTGGTCGCCTGGTCCGTCGCCGAGCGCATGGGCATTGTGTTGAGCCAAACCGGTAAGAATAGAGAACTTTCCTTTATGGGGGGTCAGTGGTTCAAGGATTGATGGCAGATCGAAATTACGTCCCACAGCCTTTGGAGTCCAATGCTCCATGTTAATGCCGTTCGGAACGAACATAAATGCCATCCGCCTGGGCGCAACCTTGGGGCTTTGGGCGAGGGCAGTAAGGGGTGCCATGGCTTCGAGCACTGGCAAGGCGACGGTTACGCCGATTCCACGTAAGACGGTCCTGCGATCAATCACTTTTTGAGTTCTCCTCTCTTGTTACGGAACGGTTCACTGAGAACGACGCCCTTTATGAGGTCTTGGATTCGAAAACTAGAGGTTTTGTTTGGCTTAAGAATCAGGTCGATGGCGCAGTCATCAGCCGCGGTCAATCCTCTGCCCAGCGCGTAGGTCATTAAACGAGTGGTAACTGTTCTGGCGAACCGCTCCGGATTCTTTAGCAGGATCGCTCGCAGTTCGGCTGGGCCATCAAAAGTCACGTTGCCTGGCAGGACACCTTTGGCATCGATCTTCAGTCCGTCGTCATCGGTGCGATATCTGCCGATGGGGTCGAAGTTTTCCAGCGCAAATCCGAGGGAATCCATCTGCTTATGGCAGTTGGAACAAGCCGGGTCTTTGCGGTGCATTTCTAGACGTTCTCGAATGGTCTTGCCTTTGACGGCTTGGTTCTCGGGAAGGTTGTCCGCTCCTGGGGGTGGGGGCGGGGGAGGAGTGCCAAAAATCTCCTCGAGTACCCACTTGCCACGCTTAACCGGGGAAGTGCGTGTTGGATTTGAGGTGACCGTTAGGATCGAAGCCTGCCCGAGCAAGCCAGCGCGGGGAGTGCCTTTCAGTTCAACCTTGCGGAACTCAGTTCCGGCAACGTTTGGAAGGCCATATAACTTGGCGATTCGTTCGTTGGCCATGGTGAACGGGGCCGCAATCAGGTCGGCGGCTGGCCGGTTTTGGTCCAGTATGGCTTTGAAGAACAACTTGGTCTCTGTCGCCATGTCGGCTTGGAGTTGGGGCGTAAAGTCGGGGAACTGCTTTGGATCTCTCGTGAGAGTAGCGAGTTTTCTGAGTTGTAGCCACTGTCCTGCAAAGTTCTCGGTGAACTCTGCGGCCTTGGGACTGGAGAGCATTCGGTCAACTTCAGCAGCCAAGAAATCGGGCTTGGTCAGGTTGCCGGAGCCCGCCAGACTCATGAGCCGATCGTCTGGGGTCGTGCTCCAAAGGAAGTACGACAAGCGGGTTGCCAACTCATAGCCGTTCAAAGGCCGGTCGGCACGGTTTGGCGCTTCTGGCTCCACTCGGAACAAGAACGATGGGCTTACGAGGATCGCTTGAATGCCTAGCTGGATTCCCTTTTCAACGGGCTCCGAATCCTGCATCGCCATTTCGAACGCCTTCATGACTCGGTTCATCTCTTCCACCGTCGGAGGTCGCCTGAAGGCTCGGGTCGCAAAGTTCATCAGAATGCGCTTTGCGGTTTCGGTTCGCCGCTGGGCCACGATTGCGTTTGGAATGAACTTCTGATGGAAGGTTGGAAGTGACGAAGGTTCGATTGGCGGGCTCCACACTTCCAAGAAACGAATGTAGAGGTTGCGATCTCGTTGTTTGGGGTCAGGGTTGTTGGGTTCGTAGTAGTCGTTGGTGAACGCGACAGTAACTCGTTTCTTTCCAGGGTCCAGGTCAATCGGTATCTCGTAAGGCTGCGGCGAATCTGCAGTGGCTCGAACTTGAAAATTAGCCACCGGCTTTCGGTCAACCAGGATTCGAAGATTGGCTGGTTCGGGGCCAGCAGGGGTTGAGAAGGCCTCGACCCGAAGCCGATACGTTCCCTTTGATTTGAAGTCGTGCGTGACGCTGGCCTCGTTGTTGGTGTACATCCCGATCACGTTCCCGACTTCGGCAGCGTCGCGCTCTGGAACGAGTTGTCCGAGCCCGTATCGTGTTGACCTGGCCTCGGGAACATGAATTGCCAAAGCGGTGGCCCTTTCGACCGCATCCAAGACTTTCTCCATAAGAAGTGGAGATGTGGTCAAAACGTCGCCAATGTTGTCGAATCCGTAGCCGACGTCATCGCCGGGAAAGTCCTCAGAAACATCGGCGGTGATGTCCAACAGATCTCGGATCGAGTTGCGAAACTCGACGCGGTTGAGCCGCCTCATGGTCACCCGTCCAGGGTCACTGGGACCGCAATCGGCTTCTGCAAACTGTTTGTTGAGCCAATCCAAAACGACCTTGCGCTGGGCTGCCGAAAGTGGTGGTGAGCCCTCTGGGGGCATCGTGTTTGATTCGATCCGCAGTTTTGCGCGGGACCAAGTACCAGACGCCTTCAGCGCTTGGGGTTCCTTGACCAGCGCAGAGAAATCGAGTCCTCCCGCCGGTGACTTACCTTGGTGGCACGACGTGCACTTGGCTTTGATGATCGGAAACACGGATGTCTCGTACACGGACTTGGTCTGACCAGTCGAAAGAACGCCTGTGGCCAAAAACACAACTCCAGCAGCAGGTGCCACCCAGGAATTCAGCGTTCTAGGGCTCAACATCCCTTCTCCATGTCAGCGCGCCCGATGGGCACTGCTCGACTTGGGCGATCAGTTGTTCCGTTGTGGCATTCGTGGCGATGATCCAAGGCCGACGTTTTGGGTCGAACACGGCAGGCAACCCTCGCACACACTTCCCCGAATGGATGCACTTGTCCGGTTCCCAAAGAATGGTGATTTCGCCGTTTGAATACTCGAGCACCATTGATTTCAGTATACGCCGAGTTTCGGTGCCTTCAAAAAGAAGTGGGCCGGGTTCCAAGCAAACCCGGCCCTTCCCTCTTCCTCAGGAGTGACGCAAACTATTCGGTTCGGTGGAATACGGAGAGCCCGCCTTCCACAACCGGCCCTCGAAAGGCGAAGTCATGTGCTGTGCCTTCGGCGTCGAATCGAATCGAGAAGGCATCCGGATCACCGGTGTTCTCCCGGCGTCTGTCGTTGACGGCGACGGACACGATTCCGTTAACCTCTCGGGGGCCCGCGTTTGTGAAAATCACGCGCTTTCCAGGTCCAACCCACTCAGCGGTGTGCTCAGTGGATGAGAATCGAGCGGCATTAAAGCGGATTCCAACTCGGCGGGAAGCATCTCGGTTTGGCAAGCCGAACGATCCGCCGCCAACAACACGAGAGCGTTCGCCGTCGGTGTATTTACGAACGTGGAAATCAATCTTGGCGCGGGCATCAGCGTTTGCGCTACTGACGACCACTCCTCGGCCGATCGCGCCATCAATTGTCGCCGCATATGCGACAACGAAAAGCGCTCCAACCGCAGCAAGTGCAAAGAGTTTTGTCTTCATGGTTTCGATGCCCCCTCTCAGGGCTATTGGGCATTGACGGAGGCCTCAAATCAATGTTCAGTAGATTTGTTAAGTTTCTTATGGAAACTCTTGCGGTGAGTTCCGGGTATTGAATGGCAATGACATCAGCACTTCTCATCCTCGTTGCCGCTCAGGCCCAAATCGACTTTGCAAAGTCCTGGGATCAGGCTGCCAGTTCAATTCGCCGCATGTACTATGCGCGGGATACTCGGAAGGCCGAGATGGACGGATTGCTTTCGAAGTATGAGCCCAAAGCCAAGGCTGCCAAGTCGAAATCCGAGTTTCGTGACGTCGTCAACGCCATGATCGCGGACTTTAAGGATTCGCATTTTGCGTTGCTGACCGACGAAGACCAAGGCTACTACAGTTTCGACTCAATTCTGAACAAAGACCCTGCGCTCATGCCTCATGTCGGTGCTTGGTTCAAGCAAGGTCCCGATGGGTACACCGTGCAGATGGTCATTGATGGCGGGGAGGCGCAGAAAGCCGACCTGAGAAAGGGTGATTTCATCGTCTCGTGCGATGGCAAGCCTTTTACACCGATCAGTTCCCTGAAAGACAAGGTGGAGAAGTCAGTCACGTTCTCGGTACGGCGGGGGAGCAACACCCTCACCAAGAGTCTCGGGGTGAAGTCTGAGTCGGCCAAGGCGATGTTTCTGAACGGAACCAGGAGCAGTGCCAGGGTCATTGAGCACGGCGGCCGGTCGTTCGGATATGTTCACCTCTGGACCATGGTCGATGAGGACCAGAAGACGGCTTTGCACAACCTCGTCAATGGTCGCTTTCGAGATACCGATGCGATGATTCTCGATATTCGTGATGGCTTTGGTGGCCGCCCAGAGGGCTACGGAGATCCGTTCTTCCGGCCCGCGGTTGATTTGGAATGGAAGTTTGGACCAGCGATGACGCAGAAGCAGGCGTTTGGCTACGGAAAGCCTCTGATCCTCATCACGAATGGTGGCTCCCGTAGTGCCAAGGAAGTCTTCAGTTACGTAATGAAGAAGAGCGGGCGGGCAACCTTGGTTGGATCAACGACGTCGGGACACGTACTCGGAACGACCCCAATGCGGCTCAACGAGTGGGCGTTCTTGGAGATACCGATTGTCGACGTTATCACCGACGGTATGCGGCTTGAGGGGAAAGGGGTCTCACCAGACATCGTTGTTCCCGTCGAGTACGATGAATCAGGCAAGGACCTGTATCTGGAGAAGGCGATTGAAGTCGCAGTGAGCAAAGCGGAACTGAGAAAAGCGCCAGGTCGTTCATAATAGTGGTCCGACTCCATGAAGATTCCTGCTCTCGTCGTTGCCCTTACCCTACCTCTGGCTGTTTGCGCCCAAACGCCGTCGCAACCTCTCGGATCTGAACGGACTGGGACGATTTTCTTCAAAACCAACATTGGGAGTTTCAAGTTCATCAACGGAAAGGGCCAGGTCACCATTTCGTTTACCGGCAGCGTTCTGGTTTCCAAGTTGAAAGGGAACATCACGACATCAGGCAACCTGCGAAAGGAGTACGACGACAAGGGGCGGCAAGTCTATTTCGGAACCGGTTCAATCGCCCTCAACGGTGAGTTTCGGGCGATCCAGTGGTTTGGCAAGAACTTGGAGGGCAAATGGACCGGACGCGGACGAGCTCGTTTTGTCGGCGAGTTTGATAAGAACCTGAAGACGGGTGAGTTCTGGTACGACACGAATCCCGAGAAGCAAGCATGGGGCACTTTCCGCGAGGTTGATGTTCCCGACATTGCGCCCACGCGTGTTGTTCCGAGAGATCGAAGTAAGACATCAGGCGGCGGCGGGAAGCGCTAGTTGCTCGAGCGGACATTCGTTCACCTTCCTGGAATCGGCGGAAAGGCCGAACAATCGCTTTGGAAGCAGGGATGTCTGGATTGGAATACGTACGCTCAAGAACCCAATCGCTACCGAATCGGCTCCTCAATCCGTGAACTGGTCACCAAGGGCGTGAACTCCAGTATCAATGCGTTGGAGAAAGGACACCATCAGTATTTCGCTCGGCGTTTACGACAGCGCTATGCTTGGCGTGCCTTTGAGGCATTTCGCGACCGCACGGTCTTCTTGGACATCGAAACGGACGGAGCAAACCACCCAGATTGCGTGACGACGATCGGCATGTGGGACGGGCATGAGTTTCGCTGCTTGATCCAGGGTAACGACCTTGAGAACTTTCGCGATCTGATCACGCACTACTCAACGATCGTGACTTTCTTTGGAACTGGATTCGACCTTCCGGTCCTTCAGCGACGGTTCCCAGATGTCCAGTTCGACCAGATTCACATTGACCTTTGTCCGTTACTCAAGCATATGGGATACAGAGGCGGACTCAAGAAGATTGAGCAGACTCTTGGGATTGAGCGGTCACCCGAAACGGTTGGCTTGACGGGCTATGACGCCGTGCATCTGTGGCGAAAGCATCTCCGTGGTAGTGATGAGGCGCTGGAGCGGTTGATCGCCTACAATCGAGAAGATTGCGTCAACCTGGAAACGCTGGCTGTGCTTGCTGTGGAGAAGTTGACCCTGAAGCCGAGCCTGCAATCAACTCTCGAACTCGTCTAAGTCTGTCAAAATCTAGGCATGGCTTTCCGAATCGAGAAAGATTCTCTTGGTGATGTTCAGGTTCCGGTTGAGGCGTATTGGGGTTCGCAAGCCGAACGAACGCGGCAACTCTTCAAAATCAGCGGCTTGACCGAACATCCCAAAATGATTGACGCCTACGTTCTTCTGAAGAAGGCGTGTGCGAAAGCCAACACCGATCTCGAACTCCTCGATGCTGAAGTTGGGCGGGCGATCATGCAGGCAGCGGACGAGGTGCTCGGCGGCAACTACCGTGACCAGTTCCCAGTGGATGTGTTCCATATGGGCGCCGGAACCTCCTTCAACATGAATACGAATGAGGTCCTCGCCAACCGGGCGGAAGAGATTCTGGGAGGCACAAAGGGCGAGTACTCGAAAGTTAATCCGAACGACCACGTGAACTACGGGCAGTCAACGAATGACACGTTTCCGTCGGCGATGCGGATCATGTCACGGCTGATGCTTGTCGACCTGTTTGAGTCCGTAGACCGAGTGATTGCGGCATTTGATGCTAAGGGCCGCGAGTTTGATGGCATCTTGAAGTCGGGAAGGACCCACTTGCAGGACGCGGTTCCGATTCGCTTGGGTCAGGAGTTCACGGCTTATGCCAACGCATTGCGCAGGGCACGTCGCTGGCTGGAGCATGCGGCTTTCGAGTTAGAGGAGTTGGGCATCGGCGGAAGCGCGGCTCCGGCCGGGCCGGACGGCCTGCCGAATGACGGCAAGGTCATCGCCGACCAACGCGACTACCGCTCCTGAATATCGTCGTCGGATTCCGCTTGCTTCGGCCCCAGGCGGGGGGGAACACGGCCGCC
>CALMEF010000209.1 GCA_937862825.1 uncultured Armatimonadota bacterium | reverse complement strand
CCGTAACAGCCTCCCATAACGGAGTTAATCGAACCGCGAACGTCACTCTGAACCCAGTGCTCGTTTCCTCAATAACGGGATCCATTTTGGTTCGAAACACGTACGACGCATCGTACGAGGTCACCTTGGATCGCGCCGCACCCCTTCCTGGTGTTTCCGTTCAACTGAGCTCATCGAACACTGGTGCCCTTCAAGTGCCCGCGAGCCTGAACATTCCCTTTGGTTTGACAACCGGTGATTTCACGGCAACGACGTCTTATGTCCCCTCTGACACCGTCGTGACGGTCAGTGCAACACGATCCGGCGTCACAAGAACGATCAATACAACCGTAACCAGTTATGGAGCCAACGCGATAAGCGCGCCCTCCACTGTTACCTCAGGAATGACCTTCAACGGAACTGTTCGGATTGACAGAACCGCGCCTTTGGGCGGGATCATCGTGAACCTCTCGGCGACAGGAGGAGTCAACGTTCCCGGTTCTGTCACCGTACTTTCCGGTACAACCGCTTCCCCTTACACTGGCACCGCTCCGATTGTGGCTTCCAACACGAACGTTTCGGTGACGGGCTCAATCGGTTCGTCCACGGTGACCCGAAACTTTATGGTGGTCCCTGCCGTTCTACAGAGCGTTTCCGTTTCGCCAAACCCAATGGTCGGAAACGGCGAAGCGACGGTTACCCTAACGTTCACGGGCAAGGTTCCTCCGCTTCGCCAGGCAACAATTCGTGCGATACGGCCCAACTCGGTGAGACTTGACGTCCCCAGGGTTGTTGCACTTGACAGCACCCAGACGGTGACCACGTTTATGATCTCAGCGGGTGCGGTCGCCTCCCCAGAGAAAGTTCTTCTTCAGGCGACTTTCGATGGAGTGACGAAGTCGGTGACCTTCGGCATCAATCCATAACGATTGGCCTCGGTTCTCGTGGGTACAACCCATGAGACCCGGGGTGTCTTGGTTCCCGTTCGTGATGCAGTTTCTTTGTCCGCTTTTTTGAACCTAAAACAGGTTCTCCGTATCATCATTTCACACGTTCACACTCGCATTTCATCAGTATTCAGGTTCAAAATCTCGGTCTCAAGATCATCACTTGTTGCTTGCTCTGACTCAGATATACATTTCGGTCGTGGTGAGACAACGGTCGAATGGCAACCTGGGGCTAGACCGCTTCTCGATGTCTCTACTTAGTAGACCGTGAGAACAAAATTTGTCAACATAGTTTTTGGAACCTGTAATCCGAAATGCCCTCCTTTTCGACGACACATCAAGATTCAACATCTGAATCGGAACTGCGGTTTGCGCAAATTGTGTCTATAATAGTGTTGTGAAAGCCAGCTGGTGGACACGGAGCGGATCGATCACTGGGGTAGTCGCCCTTGTCGTCGGTTTCGTCTCTGCAGCATTCGCCTCGCAAGAGTGCGTTATGCCCGATTGTCCTACTTGCGCACCTGTTGCACAGGAGCCTTCGCCGCCTTCTTGTTGTGAGCCGCCAGCCGCTCCCGAGCCCGCAAAGGGCCCTTGTTGTTGCATTCAGGCACCTGAGCAACCTCCTGTTGCGGCCACACCCGCTCCGGTTGCATCGCCAGATCCGATGCCAGTTATCCTCCCTCATGGGACGATCACTCCGCCGGACCAACCAGAGCCCATTTCCAGTGTTGCTCCCGACTGGCAGCAAGATACCGGTCCACCAGACCGGCAACACCAGCCTGACCTTGGTCGGGCTCCTCCTAAGACCTGATGGTTGTTCGGGCACGCCCCGATTTGCGCACCGCGGACTTCTTCCGCCAAGACCCTCAAATCAGATTCATAGGAAACAAAATGTTAACACTTACACTTCTCGTTGCTGCTGGCCTCCAATCCGGCCTGACTTGCCCGGTTATGGGTGGCCCCGCTAACTTCAAGGCTGGCACGACTTACTACAATGGCGCACAGTACGCTTTCTGCTGCGCAGGTTGCGACACGACCTTTGCCAAGGCTCCGACGAGCACTCTCGAAAAGGCTACCAAAGAGAAACGCGTATCGGGCCTGTTCTTGTTTGACCCCGTAACCAAGACAAAGATCGCGCCCGACAAGGCAGTTGCTCATAGCGACTATGCCGGCATTCGCTTCTCGTTCGCCTCAGCAGAGAACAAGGCCAACTTTGACAAGAATCCGAAGGCCTTCGCTACTCTTCCCAAGAAGGAGGCTCTGTACTGTCCGGTGATGGGTGAGTCCATTGCCAACTACACGAAGGCATCGGGTTATGCCGACTTCGAAGGAGTTCGATACTACTTCTGCTGTGCTGGATGCGATCAGACTTTTGCGAAGGAGCCATCAAAGTACGTGGCCAACGTCAAAGCCAAGATTCGTGTTCCGGTGGCCGAAAAGGTCGCCCAATAAAGTGAAGGGCCAGATTCTGGCGCTCGCCACCTTGGCGAGCGCCCTGGCTTATTGCCAGGATCAAGAGAGTCAGACGCGTTGCCCTCTGTGAGTTGCTGGAGGCTATGGCGCCGGTTCGGCGTCAGGTGGAAAGTGGCTTATCAACACGGTGTA
>CALMEF010000208.1 GCA_937862825.1 uncultured Armatimonadota bacterium | reverse complement strand
AAAACGACGCTTCTGAGGTGCATCGCAGGATTGATTCGCCCTACCGCTGGCCTGATTTCCGTAGACGGAATCTCGATGCTCGATGATCCCGACGAGGGCCGACACCGGATGGGCATGGTATTTCAATCTGCAGCGTTATTCGACTTTCTTTCGGTAAAGGACAACGTACTCTTTGGTCCGCGAAGGTGGTTCAATCTGAGCCGTCAAGAACAGGACGAACTTCTGAAGTTGTCGCTTGACCGGGTGGGGCTGGCCGGATCCGAACACCTGATGCCCTCTGAACTTAGCGGGGGCATGCGAAAGCGGGTGGGCATGGCTAGGGCTCTTGCCCTGAAACCCAAGGTGATTCTCTACGATGAGCCCACTACAGGTCTTGATCCCGTGACTACTTATTCGATCGATCAACTTATCGTCAGCCTTCAAAGGACGCTCCAGGTGACCAGTTTGGTAGTGAGCCATGATCTACTCTCGGTGAGTCGGATCGCTGACCGAGTGGGATTTCTCCATCAGGGGTCCTTGGTTTTTGTTGGCACGCCCGAGGAGTTTGTTGCCGACAAACATGAAGCCATTCGGGAACTAGTTGATAAATCCCGTGCGAATGAACTGTTACCAATCGAGTGAACTCTGCCACTCGTTGCGCGTCTGTACTCGGAGAGTGGAAAGAACCATGAACAAGTTTCTTAAAGTAGCAAGCCTTTCGCTGTGTGCGCTAGCCATGGCGAGCATGTCCTTTGCCCAGGCCGCTGGCCCCAAGGGCGGCGCTGGAAAGCCCGGCGCAGGTGTCCAAAAAGGTGCGCCCGGTGGTGGACCCGGAGCGGGTCGCCAAGGTGGCATGCGCCGCGGTATGGGCATGAACGAGGAGATGATGGCCAAGTTGGGCCTGTCCGCTGACCAGAAGAAGAAGATTGAGGCGCTCAATAAGAAGACCCAAGATCAGATGAAGGCCGTGTTCGAAGGAAGCAAGGGAGACCGAGAGAAGGCACGAGAAAAGATGCGACCGATCATGGAGAATCAGCGCAACGAGATGAAGAAGATTCTTACTCCGGCTCAACAGGCAAAGTTGGAGCAACTTCGAAAGGAGATGATTGAGAAGTTTCGAAAGGATGGCGCTGCAATAGGCAATCGAGGAGGCACCGCACCGAAGGCTGGCGGTAAACCCCCGACTCCTCCCAGCAAGACCAAGAAGGGTGGAGGCGGTGGTAACTAACCTGAACGGTTAGCCTGCACTGCAAATCACCATTCCCCATGACCCGCTCATGTTGAGCGGGTCTTTTTTTGGCTCATTTTTTCGTGAAAATGACTGCCGCAAAGCCCCCAATGGTGGCCACAACGATGGATCCGACATCAATACGGTGCCGGATCAAAAGGGTTAACACCAGCACAAGGACAAATATGAACAGAAAGAGGCGAAGCTGGTTCATGATTTAGTCTTTGAATGGATCAAATTCGTCCTCACCTGCCATAGCAACGCCGACTGGTTGAAGCGTATGCAGGATGTTCAACGTTTCTTCATGATGCGCCAAAACCTCGGGCAGGCGCTTGTAGCAGTGGGGCGACTCATCGGTCCCACCACCCCGCAGCACTACTCGCTCCCGCGCCAGCCACTTCTCCATCATTTCTCTCGTCACCGCTCCACCTTCGCGCTTTCGGCCCTTCTTGCGGCCTGCTGCCTTGGTTCGCGACATCACTCTCCCAGCGCCATGAACAGTGCTGAATAGAGAACTCGTGGAGTGCTCATTGGCAATGCCCTCGACGATCACCGAAATGTCGCCCATTGAGCCACCGATAAAGCCGCGCTGTCCTGGAAACGCCGGCGTTGCCCCTTTACGGACGACCCAATAGTCGGTATCGCCGTGCGTCTCCCGCCATGCGAAGTTGTGATGGTTGTGAACTTCTTCGAGTACCTTGGCCTT
>CALMEF010000207.1 GCA_937862825.1 uncultured Armatimonadota bacterium | reverse complement strand
CTGGTAGCGAAATGATTCGTTGAGAGAGTCGAAGTAGTCGGGCAACATCACGGTGGCGTAACCTTTATCGTCCGTCACCACAGTGCCATCATAGATATTCTTCATATCTGGTGACTCGACAAACGAATGTGTCAGGAATGCCCCTTCAGGGTTTTGCGGATGGTCAATCATGAACGCGCCTCCAGCCTTCGACAGGGTTCCTACAACGTGAACATTGCCGATGAACTTTCCGCCATAGGTGCCCGGTCGTGAACTTGCGTAGACTCCGAACGCCGTTGCTCCCGCCGTGGAGTCGTTATATGCGTAAACAGCAGACTTGTTTGCTGCAGATGAGATGGCCGTGATGCCATCATTGGTTACGCTCTGCGCTGCGAGCGCTAGCCCTGAGTTGCTAAATGCTTCAATGGCGTTACCAGAGGTTGCCACAAATTGCCCGGCCAAACCAGTGGATGCAGTTGACCTGATTCCAATCCCGCCGGTGTATAGTGCATTCGTACTAATGCCGATGCTGTTTGAGTTGCCTGCTGTTGCCAAGATTGCGGTACTCGCAGGGTCGTTGGTGGTGGAACGGATACCGAAGCTGGAACTGCCAGATGCACTAACCAACATCGCAGTAGAATTGTTTGCAGACGAGAAGGATTTGATTCCGAATAGAGTGCCAACCCCAACTACTCCAGTCTCACCTCTTCCTTGGACGCCGTAACTTCCCGCTCCGGATGCTTCAGCGTAGAGGGCGGAAGACGCGTTTGTTGACGAAAAGGCTTTTAGGCCAAAGTCGGAACCGGTCGCCAAAATGGCTGTTGAGCCAGAGGCCTCGATCCCAAAATCGCGGCCTGTAACGCTCATCCCTATTCCACCATTTGGCCCGCCTGTAACTCTCAGGCCGTTGCCGTTTGCACCAGTATTCCATTGTGCTATTTCGGCTGCAAATCCATCTGCCGCGGAAACAGCAACGAACGCCTCAGCACCTGGACTGTAGATGTACGTCCCTATGCCTCCAGAACTAATGTCTAGGCCGCGTCCCGCTCCATTGTTTATGAGGGAGAGGATCGGGTTCACAGTGGTGTTTCCCGTTATTGTGCTCGAGCCTTGGGTGTTCACAAAGTTGGTTGCCGACAGCCCGTCTAAAAGGTCAGCATTCAAGTTCGCAACGACGCTGTTACTGGTGACGCTGAACGGCAGGCTACCATTCGTAAAGGATGTTAAGCCGGAGAAAGTCTTGTTGCCACTGATGGTTTGGTTGCTACCTGTTCGGACGATGTTTGAGTTCAATCGCGCGTCTGGCACCATGCCACTTGCGATGTCCGCACCGTCATGAGAGTGGCTCGCGAGTGCAAAGGCCGCCGAAGTCATTCCGTCCAAAAGGTCAGCGTTGAGGTTGGCAACCAGGCTGTTGCTGGTCACGGAGAATGGCACGGTTGCATTGGTGAATGAGTTCGAGCCTGAAAATGTCTTGTTTCCCGTAATGGTTTGGGCTTGGCCCGTTCGGACGATGTTGTTTGGGATCCTAGCGTCGTTGACCGTTCCAGCCGCCAGATTAGTGGCATTGAGATTGATCAGGGCACTTCCATCCCCGCCAATGAATCCGCCCAGAACCGTCCCGGAGACATGTAGGTGACCAGTTTGCGAAAGGCCTGGAGTGGTTGCCTGTAATCTGACCAAGGCCCCTGACTGTCCTGATGAGATTGCCCGCTGTGAGGCTGTAACAACGGCGATGGCTACGAAGATGTAAAACAAATGCTTGCTGTGATTGCGTTCTCCCATAGACTCATCATAGCAAAAGTTCTATTGAAAAGACGTTTGACCCCACTCAATAACGCAAATTAGCTGGGAATGCCTTTACATTCCCAGCTGTCGTGGTTCTTATTGAGTCGTCCACCCAACTAGGTCCAGTGAGTGGAGCCACCCATCTTGCGACGGGTCTTCATCGTTGATCGGGGCCCAGGTTACGCGACCTTTCAGTTCGCCAAGATCACTTACGAACCGTCCTGGGTTGTTAGTAATCAGGGCGGTGAAGGCAACGTCGTTGAGGGCTGCGGTTGCGCCGCCTACCACCGTAAATGTGCCTGAGTCGTAGTCAAACAAGCGGTAGTTGACCGACAGCCCCGGCCTGGCCACGCTCGACTCAACGTCGAACTCCAGTTGCGTTGGGGAAAGAACCTTTGTGAAGCCAATGACCTCGACTTCTGCCATGAGGTTGTTCTCGTCATTGAAGACATCGAGTCGAAGGTTGTCGCTTGCGGTCAACTCAACCAATCCACCGCTGAACTCGGATCCCATGATCACTCGATATGAGAAGAGGCCGGATGACTGGGTCAGTGAGACGCCACTTACCCCGAAGACTCCAATGTTTTTGTAGGGATCCACTCCAGACGTCGTTGCCGAGAATGTGATGCTGACAAGGGTTCGCGATTGGTCTTGCGCTGCGACAGGAACCTCAACAATATACAGTCGCGGATTTCCACTCGGATTGGCAAACGCGCCATCGAGGCGGCTGACTCGTCCGAAACCGCTAAGGGCAAATCCGGATTGATTGAAGTTGTCGGCTGCCGTAAAGGTGCCTGAAGTCGGTTCGCCGTTGCTGAAATTGAGTGAGTAGGCTCCGGGATTGCTTCCGTTGAACCCGGTTACCAAGAAACTCAACCGCGAGTAGCGGCCCGGTGTCAGCAGGTTGAAGGTTCCGCTTGACGAGCCCTGTCCAGGAGTTCTCAATAGGAACAGGTTGTTGCTGTCGGGGTTCTGAAGTCGGAAAACCGTCGAAGTCCCGGCGAGGCTTGAGAAGGAATTGGTTGGCAAGCCGACTGCTGGTAGCGCTGGGTTGAAACCTAGGGTGAAATAGGTGTAGATGCTATCTAACACGTCGGT
>CALMEF010000206.1 GCA_937862825.1 uncultured Armatimonadota bacterium | reverse complement strand
CGTCCGCGTCCGGGACGATGAACCAGCCACGGTGCGGGGCGCATGCCACTCGGGTCCTTTGCGTCGGCAACGAAGAAGGCCGGGGCAAACTCATTGGTCGAGGTTCCTCCCAACGAGGGTTGAAAGTGACAAGCAGCGCAGTTGGAGGCATTGAACTTCGCGCCCGCCTGAGCCGGCGTGAACCTTCGCTGCATGAGTCGAAGGCCATCGTCGAATGATTTCTTCTCCGATTCAGTGATTCCCAGAATGGCTTGACCTAGACTTTGGGTGGGTGCAGACGCACTGGTTCCAACCAATCCTGCTCCAAACACGGCAAGCGCAACAAGTGGTCCGATCTTCCTCATAGCGGTGAACTTCTCATAGACTATACGCCCCGCATTCACGAAAAAACCCCTCCGGGGCGGGAGGGGCTGAGAGAGGTTTGGTTTGAAGCCTCCAGAAATTCTGGAGAGGTCACTTCTGTTATATCGCGCTTTTTCCTTCAGAATTCCGTCGCTGGGCCTAAAGACCTAGCAACTTTGGGACTTTTCTTGCGATTTTGTTTCCAAACTTCGATTTCAGCCATTCCATGAGGGTTCAATCCCCTGTATCATGAATGGGTCTCCGTTCACTGGAACGGAGGGGGGTTCGGCGTTGGAGAGGTCCATGAAACGGTTGTTACTGTCGGTTTTTGTCGCATGCTCGGGCACTATTCATGCCCAGAACATCAAGGTTCCTCCCCCGATCACTGGGCCTCACCCGCTACCCAAAGCGCAATGGATGCCTGGGACCCCCGATGGGTTGAGTCCGGTTTTCCCCGTGATCAGGTCTACGCGCAAGGCGTATCCACCTATTCAGCCCCAAGTCGGTGAACAAATCGATTACCGTTGGGATGGACCGGTTTACACGCCACCGCCATTTTCTGAGACCGCTCCCGTGATCCAAGATGATGCGGTTGAGACCGACGCTCCCGACCTCATGCACAAGGCCATTGGCTTTCTTGATGATGGAACCGACCCAGCCAACACGCACATGGCCGCGTCGAGCCAATACATCGTCCATGCCGTAAACAACCGCTGGGGAATCTATGACAAGGCGGGTCGCATGGTATTCGAAACCAGCATCGCGACTTTCCTTGGCGATGCCACCTCCATTATCGAGTCTCCGCGCGTGATCTTCGATCCTTGGAATGCTCGGTGGGTTCAACTGTGGCACTCCCGACGTTTGGGCGGACAACCCGTTGGCTTCTTGGTTGTGATGGTTTCGGACGATGCTGATCCCAACGGGAGTTGGTTCGTTTATTCGTTTGGCGCAGTCACCGGAGAGTTGACTGATCTTGCCTACCCAAATGAGTACGACCTTGGCTATGGTTCGGTGGGAGTCTATGCCAGCGGAAACCAGTATCGCTTTGTGGGCGGAGCCTACTCATTAGCGACCATTCGGACATGGAACAAGGCCCAGTTGTACTCAGGGTTTGGTGCGCTGATGCGAACCGACCTCTTGTTCACGAACCCAGATGGATCGCCGGTATTCCACCCCCGAGCCGCGCATATGCAGGCAACATTTGGCGGATTAGACGCGGTTTTTGTCAACTCAAGACCGGGAGGCGGAAACAAGGTTACGCTCTGGAAACTCGCCGATCCTTTCGGGGCACATAACCTTACACCGATCGATATAACCACGTCGGCTTACGATGTTCCGCCCGTTGCCGTTCAGCCCGATGGAACGCAACTTGGAACACAGGACTGTCGGCTGGTGAACGCCGTGGTGAGCACATTTGACGGAACTCCAATGCTCGCGACCGGAACCCAAGAGTCGCACCAATGGACCGATGACACGGAACCTAGGGCGGTAAACCACTTTTTCGTTTTGAATCCCTCGGCGAATGTGGCGATTTTCGAAGGGATCTTTGGTTTGCCTCGCTACTACTACTGGATATCGGCGGCCTCGCTTGACTTCCTTGGGACGGCGATGTGGACGATTGCCCGATGCGGTGTGAACTCGCCGGCTTATCCCGAGTTGCGCTACGTGGATTGGAACGCGGGAGTGTTCAGCAATGCCTCCAAGCAGGTTCAATCCGGAGGCAATAACCAAGTCGGGAGTATCTGGGGCAAATACACACAGGCCACGATTGACTGGTCCGATTACGTCAACGCGACTTCCAAGATTCGGCATTGGTTTACCGGACCGGTGATTGGCAATAACTTGGGTGAATGGCGATCCTGGATGGCGACCACGGCATTTAATGCGACTCCCGGTGCGTTTACGGTTACACCCGCCAACGGTTTGTTTTCAACAGGCAACATTGGGGGACCGTTTACTCCAAACTCGATCACCTACTCGTTAACGAACACCGGTCAAGTTGGGGCTCCTTTCGAGGTCGTGGACCTACCAGCATGGCTGAATGCGGATATCAGCACCGCAGAGGTTCGAGGCGGGTCAAGCCAAGCCGTACGGCTTTCTCTGGACCCTCTGACAACTTCCTATGAGATCGGCATGTACACCGGCACGATCACTTTTCGGAACCTCTTCACCGGCGCGGTTGAGACTCGCGAGGTTTCTCTCCGTGTGTTGGGCCGGATTTTCCCCACGTCCGTGATCGTTTTCCAGGGAAGCGGCTTCCAAGGGACTGAAGAGGATATGGCCGCATCGGACAATCGATACTTCTCAGCATTCAACGATGAAGTCAACATGGAGTGTGCAGTGGTCGCGCTCTCTGTATCACCGGTCACCTCGCCAGTTGAGTTCACTCTTGGGGTGGAAGCCAATGCGCAACGCCGGGGCTTGGCTCAATCGGTTAGCCTCTTCAACTATCAAACGTCACAGTTTGTTCAGATTGACGGTACTGCCGCATCAACGGCAGATCAGGTACGAACGAGTCGGGTGACCACCCAGCCATCCCGATTTATCAACCAACTTACCCGTCAGGTTGCTGTGCAGATCAAATGGCAACCGATCAACGATGAGGATCCGTCTCAAGACGGGTGGCTCCACAATGTGGACCAAGTCTATTGGAGTATCGAGCCTTAAGGGATCTTTCCAGGTTCAACTCAAGGTAAAGTCTGATCGTGATCAGGTTTGTTGTTCCATGTCTTGGCGCAGGTTGCGCGGTGCTACTTTGGAAGGGGATGAGCACCGAGTCTCCTGTTGTCAACCACGCCCCCGTTGACTTCACCCAGAGCAGTGTTTCGCAGGTCTTCAATCAGAACTGCGGCAAGTGCCATGGAATGAACGGCGAGGGCGGCGGCGGCGGCACCAAAACTTTGCTGACATTGGACAAGTTCGATCAGAAGTGGGACAAGCCTTTCTTCGACGCCATCAAAAACGGCGTGAAAGACATGGGCATGGAAGCCTATGGACAGACCATGAATGACGCAACGATCTGGTCATTGGTGGTCCACATTCGTGAACTTCAAGCCCAAGCGCTTCGAAGTGAGTACGGTAGCCCAAAAGAGGTTAATGGTGCTTACCGGACGAAGTTGCACAACTATCGTGTCGAAACTGTGGTTGAGCGCGACCGAGACCTCACCACCCCGTGGGCGGTGGACTGGCTTCCGGATGGCAAGATGCTCGTGACGTATCGTCCGGGCCAAATGATCGTCGTGGACAAAGGCAAAACGACCCAAGTCGAGAACATGCCGCCATCGGTGGAAATGGGCCAAGGTGGCTTGATGGAAGTGGCAGTTCATCCCAACTACAAGGCCAACGGTTGGATTTACCTTGCGGTTAACGACCCTGCATCAGGTGGTCGGGGTGCCATGACAAAGATTGTTCGTGGCAAGTTGCAGATGACCGGCTCCACGGCACGCTGGACAAGTCAACAAACGATCTTTGCCGCTGATCCCTCGACTTATGTGACTTCTGGGGTGCACTTCGGAAGTCGTATCGCCTTTGACGGCAAGGGCCATGTGTTCTTCGCAATTGGGGAGCGGGGCAGTGGCGAGCGCGCCCAGGACCTTGGACGACCAAACGGAAAGGTCTACAGGGTCAACGAAGACGGGACCATCCCAGCAGACAATCCATTCGTGGGTCGAGAGGGTGCCATCAAAGCGATCTGGTCCTATGGGCATCGAAACCCGCAGGGACTCGTGTTCGACCTACAAGGCAACCTTTGGGATACCGAACATGCACCCAGGGGCGGAGACGAGGTCAACCTGATTAAGAAGGGTGCCAACTATGGCTGGCCGAACATTTCTTTTGGGATCAACTACAATGATTCGCCTTTCCGAACACCTTGGCCCAAGGCTGGCGAGAACTATGCGATGCCCGCCTTCCGCTGGTTGCCTTCCATCGGGGCCTGCGGTCTGGATGTTGCTCGCGGAAGCGGCTTTGCGAAGTGGAAAGGCGACCTTCTCGCAGGAGGGCTCTCAGGAAACAACGTTGACCGTCTGCGCATGAAGGACGGCAAACTCGTTGAGCGCGAAGAAATCCTCCACAAGATGGGGCGTGTTCGCGACGTCGCCTATGGGCCAGATGGTCACATCTACGTCGTCTTGAACGGTCCTGACAAGGTTATCCGACTCGTAGAAGCGCGTTAACCGCGTTTCTTACGCTTCGTCGTTTTGGCTTTGGGCTCTGGGGTCGCACTCTGGGCTGGAGCAACACTGTTGATTTGGATCACATCGTCAAGGTTGACGGTGACCAAGAACTTGCCGTCAGCGGTGAAGCAAACGGGTGAACCCACCGACGATTGATTGTCCAAAGTGCTTATTCGCTGAAAGGTCGCTACGTCCCAAACCCGTACCGATCGGTCAGACGACCCTGTAGCCACCAACTTTCCGTTCGGAGAGAACTCGCAGTTTAGAATCCAGTCTCCGTGTCCTTTCAGGCTGTTCAGTTTCTTGGGACCCTTCATGTCCCAGACGATTGCTGTTGCGTCCTTGCCAGCCGTCACGGCTCGCGTGCCTGCCTTGTTGATCGCGATATTCATCGCGCCTTGCCCGCCGTGCCCAGCAAAGAAACTCTTGACTGCTCCGTTGCTGCCATAAACCCGCCCACCCACTCCAAGGTCGGCCATCGCAAAATCATTCATCTTCGAGATGAACTTGGCCCCGTAGAAGTTAGCACCCTTGCCTGGATAACTGCTTTCCTTGCCAGTAGACAAGTTGTAGACCTTGCATACGTCATCCTTACCCGTGCTGAGGAGTAATGTGCGTGGGAAGTTGAAGGAGAGCGCTTGAATGCCCCGAGTGTGCGTTCGAAATTCCCTGATCTTCTTCCAGGTTCTGGTGTCCCACAGGTAGATCCTCGCTGATTCGTCGCCGGTTGCGATCCAAGCGCCGTCGGCGCTCCAAGCGATTGCATAGGCTGGTTGAGGATGCTTGCCCAGATCCTTGATGGTCATGCGAGTTGCGGCATCGAAGATTCGGACTGATCCATCCTCCAGCGTCGCAGCGAAACGGCTTCCCGTTGGAGAAGCAGCGAGAGCAAGGGCTCGAGCACCTGGGATCGACTTCCCAGGTGTGACGGTCACGGCAGCATTTGAGACGGCTAGGATTGCGAGGGTAGTGATCATCGTGGGTCTAAAACCTTTTACGTTTAACGGTTCCCTAAGATTACTAGGGATTTTGACAAGTATGCTGGGGGACGTCAATGTCCACTGACGAGTTCATCGCTCTTCTTCGCCAATCACCGGTTATCGTGTCGGCACAGGCCTCGCCGGGCTCACCCTTGGATGACGTCGGGGTGATTTCAAAGTTGGCCCAAGCCAGCCTGAACGAGGGCGTGAAGGTGATTCGCTTGCAAGGAGTTGAGTCAATCCGCGAGGTCAAGTCTCGCTCAGCTGTGCCAGTTATTGGCCTGATCAAGGCCAACTACGAGGACTCTTCGGTATACATCACGCCGACAAATCAAGAGGTTAACGCGCTGTTGGCGACTGGATGTGAGGTCATTGCGCTGGATGGCACTCGCCGAAAGCGACCCGGAGGCGATACTTTGCGAGACCTGATTCGGCAGATTCACAGTGAAGGGCGCCTTGCCATGGCTGACTGCGACTCTATGGACTCGGTAGGGTTCAGTCTTGAGGCTGGTGCTGATATCATTTCCACTACGCTTTCCGGTTACACGTCAGAAACTCCTCCGATGACTGGACCTGACCTTGAACTGGTACGCGAGGCTGCGAGGGTGTCACCGTTCGTGATTGCCGAAGGTCGGTTTTCCGAACCGTGGCATGTCTGGGCTGGTTTGCGTGCCGGGGCCAAGGGGGTGGTCATTGGTGGCGCAATCAATGACCCGGTCAAACAAACCCGTAAGTTTGTGCGTGCGGCAAAACCCGCCTCCGGCCCAATCGGAGCGGTTGATATCGGTGGAACCTTTATACGATTTGGCGTCTTCTCAGAGCGCTGGGAACTTGTCGAGGCTGTGAAGACTCAAACTCAACCGGGGCGTCAAGACAGACTGGATTGGATCAAACGTCAGCGCGATCTCTTTGGTGTAAAACGGCTCGGGATCGGGACTGGCGGCACGGTTGACCCGACCACCAAGGTAGTTTGGGAGGCAAAACACCTGATCCCTGAACACGAAGGAACAGACTTCTCTTCGTTAGGTGACGTTGTCGCGCTTAACGATGGACATGCGACTGCCTGGGGACATGCCTGTCTTCCAAGTTGTGCGGGAAAGCGAACGGCCACCCTGGCTCTCGGAACGGGCGTCGGCTTCGGTTGGGTTGACCAGGGACGAATAATGATGGGTAGTCGCGGTGAGTACACGCGACTTAATGACCTGATTTTCGACAGTGGCCGGACTGTTGAGGACGTGCTGGGAGGTTTGTCCCTTGGCCCAGACTGTTCAGTCACCGAGAGATCGCTCGCCCAAACCGCCTCAGATCGCCTTGTGGACATGGTTTTCAAGGTCCTGTATCCAGAAGAACTGTTCGTGTGCGGTGGCGTTGGCCTGGCTCCTTGGCTCCAAACTCGAGCCACCCCATCTCCGTTTGGCGCAAACGCTGGGCTTTTTGGCGCCGCCGCGTTGGCGCTTTATGCGAACGTCTGATCCAATAAAAAAGCCCCGGGCAAAGCCCGGGGCAGTTCTCTTGGAAGGTTAGTTGCTAACTGTCCAGGAGACTTGGTCTACCGCGTGAAGGGTCTTCGTCGTTGATCGGACTCCAAGTGACTCGTGCGCGGACTGCGCCAGTGTCGGAGTTGACGTGTGCCAGTGCGGTCGTCGTCAGCGTAACTTCGTAGACCGTGTCGGTGCTTGATGAGACTGCGCCCACCACTGCATCGTACTGGTTCGTATTGAAGTTGAACTGATGGATCTGATGTTGCAGACCTGGTCGAGCAACTGACATTTCAGCCTTGAAGGTCATCGACGTCGGAACAAAGTTCGAGGACGTACCGAAGAAGATCACCTGTGCGGAAAGATCGGTCGCATCGTTGAACAGGGTCAATCGAACGTCGTCGCTCTCAAGGAGAGTGCTGAGGCCGCCGTCAAACTCTTCGCCCTTGACGATTTGGTAGTTGTTCGGACCAAAGGTCGAACCACCGCCGCCACCGCCACCTTGGACGTTAAGGCACCATCCAGTGATCGAGCCTACGTCGATACCAGCATCGTCGACGACATACAGTTTCCACGTTCCGTTGGCAGTTGCGCCGTTCAGGGCTGACATGCTAGTGCCATAGTTGTCCTGAGGAGCGGGCGTTGGGAAGATGTAATCCGCAACGTACTGTCCAGGAGCATATGAACCGCTTTCGATTTGCGTTGCATCGGGAATCGGGCCATTGGAAGCAGCATCATCAAACGTGAGATCCACGTTGACAATATCTAAACCGCCGCCAGCACCGGTCATAAGAACGACCGTCTGCCCGCTTGGCGCCTCGAGCATGATTCGGCAGTCATCTGGGAACGTGTGGCTAAATCCGAGCAGTTGAACGGTTGCATTGGAAACCGTGCCCGAAACTCCGCTGATCACGATCTCAGACGGATAGGGATTCGCGACTTGGTCGTCAAGAATCGTAATGCCACCGAAGTTGCATCCCGGTCCATTGACGATTTGTCGAAGATTTGCGCTGCTACCCCGGGCGACTCCAGTCGAACCGCTGTACTCAGCAGTGATCACATGTGCACCGATTGAGAGGCTATTGGTCGAGAACGAAGCCTGTCCATTTGCGTTAACGTTGGTCGGGCCGGAAAGGACGTTAGCGCCTTCCTTGAAGGTAACCGTTCCAGTTGAAACGGGGCTTCCGTTGACCGTAGCCGTTGCAGTGAACGTTACGTTGTCTCCAGTGTTCGACGGGTTCAGTGAAGAAACCAAGGAAGTTACCGAGGCTGGGTCGCCACCGGCGGCAACCGTTAGGCTCCAACCGTCGATGCTTCCAATATCGCCGCTGGCATCGTCAACAACGTAAAGGCTCCAAGTACCGTTAGGAGCCGTTCCAGCAAACACTGACGTGAAGGTGTCGCTTCCGCCAGTCTGAGCGTTCCCGTAAGGGCCGCCTGGTGCTGGTGTGGCAAAGGGATCGTTTGCACCGTAATTGGCGGGCTGAAACTCGCCGCTCTCCGGAAATCCGGCCGCAGGCATAACCGTTGCCGCACTGTCCTTAAACGTGTAGGTTCGGCCAATAATTCCGCCATTGCCACCGATGGCATCGGAGCAGAAGATGAGGGTCTGTCCCCCTGGCCCAACCAAAAGGAAGTCTACATCGCTCGGCCACGTATGCGTAAAGTTGGTGATCGTAACGCTCACTTCATCAATCGACCCGGACATGCCCGTTACGTTGATGGTGGAAGGATAAGGATTACTTACGCCGACGGTACCCGTTCCCGGAACCGCAATGGGAGTGTTGTTTGAGAATGTGGTTTGCGCTTGTGCGCCAATCGCGCTAGCGACCAGCAACGCCAATGTCGGCAAAACCTTTGAAAGTCGCAGATTCATTGTGTGAATTTTTTCCTCCAGATAAAGTTCATCGCTTTTTCTGACACGCTCTCTTTCGGGAAATCATGCCAAGTCTTGCCGTAAGGGACCCTCCCGACGAAGATTAGCGAATTGCCTCATTATAACATTGAAAGTGCGAGAAAGGTAGCCCACGGGGTCATACCTGGTAATCGGGTGATGAATCGGCTTCGCCTGACTCGACCCCGAGCAGATTTGCCCGCGCAGCATTCATTTCCTGTTGCATCTTCACCAACTTGGTGTAGATGCCATCTGGATTTGCCAGCAACTCGTCGTGCGTGCCCACTTCGACGATTCGGCCCTCCTCCAAAACGATCAGACGGTTGGCGTGCTTCAGCGTGCTCAATCGGTGCGCGATCGCAAAGACCGTTCGCCCCGAGACCAACCTGTCCAAGCCCTCTTGAATCTGTTGTTCGGTCTCCGTATCCACGGAGGCTGTCGCTTCGTCGAGAATAAGGACTCGAGGGTTGTGCAAGATCGCACGGGCGATCGCGATCCGCTGCCGCTCTCCACCCGATAACCGGTGCCCACGTTCTCCCACGTAGGTGTCATAGCCGTCAGGAAAGTTGACGATGAAGTGGTGGGCGTTTGCTGCGTGTGCTGCCGCGATGATTTCTTCCAACGAGGCCTCGGGACGACCATATGCGATGTTGCTTCGGATAGACCCCGGGAAAAGGTAAGAGTCCTGGAGCACGACGCCGACCTGCCTGCGGAAGTCATCAATCTTGATGTTTCTGAGGTCGACACCGTCTACGGTGAGGTGTCCTTGTGTTGGATCATAAAAGCGCAGGAGCAGGTTAATCAAAGTGGACTTACCAGCGCCCGAGTGCCCGACCAGACCAATCATCTCGCCAGCGGCAACCTCAAGGTCGATTCCGTGGATGATTTCGCGACCCTTTTCGTATCCGAAGTGAACGTCGGTGAAAACGACGTCACCTCGCATTTCTGGCATTGCCACAGCATTGGGCGAGTCTTCAATATCCAGTGGTGTGTCCAGCACCTCAAAGACGCGTTCTGCCGCAGTCAATGACCGCGAAGTCCAATCGATGATCCGCTGGAGCATCATCAGTGGCTGCTGCATCATTGCGACATAACCGATGAATGCGGTCAGTTGGCCGAGCGTCATAGTTCCGTTCAGCACCGCATGACCGCCGACCCACCAAATGACCAGGCCGCTCGCACTCATGGTAAACATGACCATTGGGAAGAAGGTAGACCAGTTCTTCTCAGCGATGTACCCGGTTTCGGCGACATCTACGATTCTCCTTCCGAATCGCCCCATCTCGCGCTCCTCTCCGTGGAAAGCCTTCACAACGCGAGTTCCCTGCAACACGCCACTCAGGGCCGAGTTCATTCGTGACCAACTGTGCCAGAACCGGCTCCAAACGCGCATCATGTTGCGGCGAAAGCGGTTGACTGCGTAGAGGACAAACGGAACCGGGAGTAGCGCCCAAAGGGCTATCTGCCAATTGATCACGCACATTGCTACCGGGATGCCAATAAGCAGGGCTATGTTGTTGATCGTAATTGGGACCCCATCAACCAGGACATCGTAGAGCGCGCCAGTGTCATTGGTCATCCGGCTCATGATGGAACCGACATTTCGGCGGTCGTAGAAAGTCAGGCTCAATTGTTGAAGTTTTTCGAACAGGCGAGTTCGAATGTCCACCGCGACCCCACGGCTAAGGAACGCAACGTTTCGCCCTCTCGCCATCGCAAAAATTTGGAGCAGGAGTTGCGTACCCACCATGGCGAGAAGGAGCCAGATGAACAAGTCGGTTTGTCGCTTGGTGAGAACGTCGTCTACAAGGTGCTGGGTCAGATAGGGCGGGATGAGTTGCAGCACCGTGCCAGCGACAATGAGGAAGGTTCCCCATGCGAGCCTTCCTCTGTATGGCTTTGTGAACTCGAACAGGCGCAGCAGAGTCTTTCCCCGATTCAAGCAAGCAGTGCAGACATCGCTGTCTGGGGGTAGTGGACGACTACATTTCGGGCATACCCGGACCTTGTCTTCAATCTGCGGAACAGGCTTTCCTGTGGTCAACGCCTTGAGTTTCTTTTCAAGGCCACTTAGCACCAAGGCTTTTGCAGTGGAGGCACGCAACAACTCAACTCGCTCTTGACCGATCAAAGCCGTCAGCGCCTGTGCGTCCACAAGGTCTTCAACCTTAACCTCACTCAGGGTGGACGGGTCAAACTTGGCAATGACGACGTCTCCGTCGTAGCGCTCCAGTGCCCCTCCATTCTGCACCAGCCGGGCACGACCAAATCTTCCGTCCGACGTCAAGTCGGTTTCGGCATCAATCAGCGTATCGGCTGGCGCATTGGAGAGCACGTCCATAGGTGGAAATCAACCTATGTGTACCAGATTGGAAGACTAGAAACGGACCACAGAGTACGAACCCTTCAGTTTCACCGTTCCCATGCTCAGTTCAAACTCGGAGGACACGCTGATCAATTTCCCGTCAGCCAAGTCGACCAATGCGATCATCGGCTTGATCGTCTTAACTGCTTGTCCATCAGCAAACTTCCCTTCAATCTCCGCTATTCTCCGACCCTTTTCAACTCGAGTACCCTTCAGCATGTAACGGATATTGAAGAACTGGCCATTCGATTCAACTTTGGCTTTCCAGGTCTCGCCAACCTTCACGGGCTTGGGACTAAATACGACATTCGAAGTGCCTTCAGCGGCGACTTCAACGCCACTGACCCGCACTTTCTTGACGTCCCCGGTGCTTGGGCCCATGCTCTGATACTCGAGACCATCCATCTCTTTGAAAGAATCGCCAAACTTGGCGAAGACGCCCTGTCCCGAGCCCTTCTCCACATTGAACTTCTGATCCCAGGTTAGTTCTCCAGACTTGACCGAAACCAACTTTTCGGTGAGAACAGCAACGAACTCAAACGAGCCTTCTGCCGAAAGGGCCGTACCCGTTGTTGAAATGCGATAGCGGTAAGTGGCTCCGACCTTTGGGTTGACTCTCAAGAGGATCGGCTGTTGAGCAACGACAAAAACAACTAACGCGGAGAGTCCCCTTAGGTGGGATTATGGCTTCTCATCCTCGTCGGTTGAGAGCCAGGATGGCGGCGCCTCCCATTCTCTCAACCAAGCCTCGGTACGCAATCTGAATCGGCGATGGTCTTGCTGCCTGCCTAATTCGCACCCGCTCCAATAGCCTGCTCCGATTGGTTGGGCGTGCAGTGCCCAAATAGCGAAGGCCACGAGAAGTTGAACGATTGGTTCGGCCATGACCAGTAGTGCCACGGATGCGGGAACTGCAGCGACAAAAGCAATAAAGAAGTAGACGTGGGAGTGCCTGCGCTTTAGTCGGACTCTCGAGGCGATCCAACGGCCGAAGCGGAAGAGAAGAACCGTGTAGACAGCAAGCCACAAGGTGGCAAGAGCGACTCCTGCCAATGCCAGACCGAAGAAGGCACCATCACCCATGAGCGAATCTACCTAAACATAGACTACGCTAAGTTTAGGCAGATTTCGCCAAGTTTGTTCACCACTTGGTCGGCTTGTCGAAGTCTGGCATCGGCACCGTACGATTGGCCCAGGCTCTGAATCCCAAAACTGCACTTGCTCCCAGAATCAGGAAGAGTAGCCCCAAGAACCCGGTGCTCGCTTTCGACCCTTTCGCTTTGGCAACGGCCTCATCGGCCTCTTTCATTGTTTCACCAACCGAGTTGGCCATCGCGATGGTCTCCGCGGCATTTGGATCGGAGGATTGTGGGTCAACGTAGTTGGGTTCTGTGTCCTGCGGAACATGCCCAACTTCGGCCTGGACCCGCATCAACCTCTGTTCCTCGGCGACCTGGGCCTCACTTCGCTCGGGTGTCGGCTTGAAGTCAGGCGGTCGGCTGTTTATCGGGGCTGGTGACAGGGCATAGAGCCCGAGCGTCATTACGGCAACAATAAGCGGTTTCATAGAATCAATACCCCATGGAGAATCCGCGATCCTGCCAGGTGCTTCGAAGCATGACCGGCGATCGAGGAAGTTGAAGATCAATGAGCGGATTTGACGTGAGCGTTCGCTCACGAATTCGTGTGTCGTAGTTCATGTACATTGGGAGGCTGAAGACCACCATGGCTTCATCCTTACTGATAATCGAGCCGTTGAAAGTGACCCCACCTCCACCTGTTCCGATGTTTCCTCCACCGACGAAGTTGGTATAGAGGACCGCATCAATCTGGTTGATGCCTTCGGCGATGCTGTTCAGGTAGGTGTCGCCCATGACTGATTTGTATCTCTTGGTCCCAGTGCTGTCGATCTCGTTGGCGTTGTATGGAGGGATCCAGTTTCCGTTCTCGTCGTAGCGCCCCTTGGTGAAAGGCGGTGTCATGTATTGGAGTGGATAACTGTTGGTAAACGTGGTGACGTTGCCCATGATGACCGACCCCCGGGCCGCAAGAGCCAACATGTCTTTCTTCTCGTTCGCTCGGTCAATCGTGGTCATGTTTGCGCCTCGGAAGTCAGGTTCATTCTTATATCGAATGGAACCCACGATGTGCACGTTACGACCGGTATAGACCGTTCCTTGACCCTGTACGTAGCCTTTGATCAAGCAGTCTTGGGTGAACGTGACCGGACCGTGAATCTTGATCGGCTTGGAAGACGTTCCTATCAAAGCAGCACTGCCAT
>CALMEF010000205.1 GCA_937862825.1 uncultured Armatimonadota bacterium | reverse complement strand
CGTCACTTTCATCTGGCGAACGGCCCAGTTCTACGCTAACGAAAGTTGTGGAAAGTGCACTCCCTGCCGCGAGGGTACGAAGTGGATGGTCCAGATTCTGGATCGAATCCGAAAGGGCGGAGGCCGCCCCGAAGATATCGACACACTGAAGGAGATTTGCTCTCAGATTGATGGTCGATCTTTCTGCGGACTTGGCGATGCCGCCGCCTGGCCGGTTGCTGCCGCGCTAAAGGTCTTCCCTCAGGAGTTCGAGTACTTCATTGAGCACGGCAAGTCGATGGTGACATCAGGTGCATCGTTGATGTGGCCCGAACGCGCAACCGTTAACGCGTAGCGCAAGAATCGCAGAGGCTGTCACCTTGCGGTGAGCGAAGTGCGGTCGCTCCACAAATGGCGCAGTGAGCGTAGGTCTGGCTGGGTTGGAGGTGCTGATCCAACGCGACCCGTCCGTCGAAAACGTAGCATTCGCCTTCGTATTCACCGTCCGGGTACTCCGCGAGGTAGCCCAAGATGCCATCGCGTAGCTGATAGACCTTCTCGAACCCTCGCTCGAGCAACGGAACAATGGCTTTTTCGCAGCGGATTCCGCCTGTGCAGTAGATCATGACCGGAACGTCTTTGTCCAAGGGCGTTGAGTCGAGATAGGTCTCCCAGTCGGAAAACCGCTTCAGTCCTGGATCAATCGCACCGCGAAACTTCCCCGCCAGCATCTCGTAGTCGTTGCGCGTGTCGATTAAGACTTTCGGTTCATCGTTGAGCAGCATCTCGTGCCATTCCGTTGGTGATAGGTGCGTCGCTTCTGTCCCTTCCGGGATGAGTTCACGCTTCATCGTTACGATCTCTTTGCGAATGACAACCTCTGCTCGTCGGAAGGGCTCAGTTTCGCAAGTCGAGTCTTTGAACCGAAGTTCTCCAAAGCGCTTGATGAGTTTTGTCTTGAATGCCAGGATAGCCTGCTCAGTGCCAGCCACGGTTGCATTGATGCCCTCAACGGAAAGGATTACCGTCCCCAAAAGGCTGAACTCAGCCATTTGCTGCAAGAGGTCCTGCTGAACAGAAGCAAGCCCCTCGCGGTCGAGGGGCAAGAACTTGTAAAACGAGGTGACATGGACCAAGGAGCCTTAGCGTCCGCCACCCTCGGTCTTAAATGACCACGGCTCGTTGGTAGGCAGTTCCATGCTGTAAACCGCCTTCCAACCGTTCTTGTTAACGAGGGTGTCGCAGTGGCGCGTGGTGAAGGAAACCTTTTGTGCTTCTTTGCCGGTGCCGATCACACCTGACATCTTCATCTCGTACCAGACGCTGGCCTCCATCTTCTGAAGTTGAACGTTCTTAACGTTGAAGCTCACCTTCATGTTTTTCATCATGGACATACCTTCCGCCCACATGACCTTACATTGGGCCAGATTCATGTGTTTCCCGTTCAAATCAACAGAGGTGTACGACGGGTCAAGAAGGGATTCAATCGCCTTCATGTTTCCCTGTTCGATGGAGGAGGCAAGCAATCGGAAATATTCCGTAACCTGCTTTCGAGCCTCGGCGCTCTCCTTTTGAGCGAACGAACTAACTGACGTGAGGAGAACTAATGCACATGCGAGTTTCTTCATGCTAACAGAATAACCCAAACCGACGGCAAAGTGCTAAAATCCCTCTCTATGTCCGCTGATGTCAAGCGCATTGTCGCTACCGACTGTGGTTCAACGACGACCAAAGCGATCCTGATCGAACAGAACGCAAATGGGGAGTATCGTCTGGTTGCGCGAGGTGAGGCTCCAACGACGGTTGAACGTCCATTTGAGGACGTCACGATCGGTGTCTTAAACTCGATTACCGAGTTGGAGGAGATCACTGAAGCAACCGTGCCTGAAGGATTTACCGGCGGACGCCGCAAACTCATCAAGGACGGACGTGTTTGGCGCCTTACAAAAGAGGGCAAGCAAACGGATCAACGCTCCGCTGACAACGACGCAAGCGACCTTTACGTTTCGACGTCGTCGGCTGGCGGTGGCCTCCAAATGATGGTGGCCGGAGTTGTCAAGGCGATGAGCGCCGAATCAGCAGAGCGAGCAGCCCTCGGTGCTGGCGCCATCCTCATGGACACACTGGCGGTTGATGATGGGCGAAAGGACTACCAGAAGGTTGATCGCCTACGAAAACTGCGACCAGACATTATCCTCATGTCCGGCGGTACGGATGGTGGGACGAAGTCGCACCTTGTGGACATGGCCGAGGTTGTTCGAAGAGCCGACCCCAAGCCGCGCTTCGGTGACATGAAACTTCCGGTTATCTTCGCTGGCAACAAGGATGCCCGAGAGGACGTCAAGTCAGTTCTTGGGAAGGATATCGCTTTTAAGCCTGTGGCCAACCTGCGGCCGACACTTGACAA
>CALMEF010000204.1 GCA_937862825.1 uncultured Armatimonadota bacterium | reverse complement strand
TTATGTTTGTCGGTCCTGGGAATCTTGGCTCTGTACGAAGCCACCAAGCTCGTGGGGCGAGCAGAACGCTCCATTTTTGCTCTGGGTGCTTTCCTGCTGGTTGTCGGACTTTGCTTCGAGCCGTTTCAGGGTGGCATCAAGAAAGACAGCGCGACTCTCAGTTACTTCTTCGTCACCAGCGGGTTGGCTAGCCTTCTGCTCGCCGCACTAAACCCGCTGGTGAAGCGAAGCGGTGTGATCGTCCTCGTCGGGCAGAATGCCATCTTTGCCTACATCTCCATCACTCACCTAATGCCGTTCCTATGGAAGGGCATCGGTATTGAGGCGGCCCTGTTGTCCTGGTGGGGTGCTGACCCTTGGGCCGGACTCACTCGAAGCCTCCTTGAAGTGTGCCTTCTCTCACTGATTGTCGCGGCGGCGACGAAGATGAGATTTGTCTTTCGAGCCTAAACCCGCGTCAAGACCGACTCTTTTCGGAACAACCGAATCGCAATCCAGAGTGCGAATGCTGCCAACACAAGGTTAATACCCGCTGCCGCTGCAATGTCAAATCCATCGAGTTTGCCGAGAAGCGCATTCCGAATCGTCGTCGACGAGTTCAGCACTGGCACGAACTTCACCGCCATAGATTTCCCTATGTCGGTGATCCCGACCAACTGTCCAAACACGGCGGGCAGCAGCACCAGGAAACTCATGAGCGTCAGGTGGGTTTGAGCCTCTCGCGTGTTCTTGGCGAATGTTGACACTGCGATCATGCCAGCAGCGAACAGTGCCACCAGGGGAACCAGCACGGCAAAGATCGCCCCGAGACTGGCCAACGAGATGCTAACACCTTGTGGAAAGAGACCGCGAGTCAAAGGCAGATTGAGTTTGCCAATGATCAAAATGCCGATTAGCACAGTGAGACTGCTGATCAAACACAGCAATGCCAGGGCCAAGAACTTCCCGAGTGCAACCTCTGCACGATTGACAGGCGAGATGAGAAGGGTTTCCAAAGTCTGTTTTTCCTTCTCTCCCGCGATCATGTCGCCAACGATTCCCATGCCTCCGTAGAAAGCCCAAAGGACAATGAGGTACGGGATCATTGCGAGGATCATCGAGGTCCCCAGCGCCTCCTTTATCTCAACCTTCTTAGCTTCGACCTTGAAGGGCTCCGCAGCGACCTTCGGGATGGCTTTGGTGGCAAGAACGGTCTCCAGTGACTTCTTGTTTACTCCTTCGACGACTCCTTCAATGACTCGCAGAGCGACTTCGCTTTTTACTTCGCTGGCGTCATATCGGGCCTGTACGACACTCGGCTCATTGGGGTCGGATGGTGGGAACGCCGAAAAAGACAGGGCCAGGCGTGCTTTGCCATCTCGAACGAGTTTCTCGCCTGCCTCCAGGCTTTCAATCTCCTTGATCTTGAACTTGCCGCTCTGCTCGAATGCTTTGACGATGGGGTGATCGGTCGAAGTCTTGACGACGTGTAGTTCAATCGTATCTTGTTTTGTGACCGACTTCTGGATCATGCCAAACAGAAACAGGAACACAAAAATGAGCAGGATCGGCATCATTAACGCGGAAGTGACAACGCGCTTGTCGCGCTTCATTTCCATCAGTTCTTTGCCTGCGATCAGCCTTGTCCGCTTCCAGTTCATGCTTGTTCTCCTACCAACTTGAGGAAGGCCTGTTCGAGTCGTTTGCTTCCGGTTTGATCAATCAGCGCTTGCACGCTTCCCTCTCCGCAAATCTTGCCGCCGTGTATTACGGCGACTTCATCGCAAAGTCGCTCCGCCTCGCTCATGATATGCGTTGAAAAGAGGATCGTCTTTCCTGATTCGCGTGACTCCTCAATGAATCTGAGCACGGTCTGAGCCGTGACGACATCCAAGCCAGCGGTCGGTTCGTCGAAAAACAGCACGGGTGGGTCGTGAAGAATGGTTCGAGCAATGGAGATCCGCTGCTTTTGGCCCGTGCTCAACTTGTCGCAAAGCCTGTCCCAGAACTCCTCTAACTGCAATTTCTCCTTAACGAATGCCACCCGATCCTTTAAAACCGCACCATCAAGGCCGTACAGCCTTCCGAAGTAGTGAACCACCTCAGAACCCGTCAGACGGCCATAAAGCGCCGTAGAGGTCGAAAGAAAGCCAATTCTGCGCCTAACGTCTTCCGAGTTGGTCTGAACATCATAGCCATCGACGCTTGCGCTGCCACTTTCTGGCTCAATGATAGTTGAGAGCATTCTCAGCGTGGTGGTCTTTCCTGCCCCATTGACTCCGAGCAGACCAAACACCTGCCCTGGCTTGGCGGTGAAGGAAACATCGTCGACCGCTCTAAACGGCCCTCGCTTTGGATCACTGAATGACTTGCAGAGCCGCTTGACTTCAACCATGGATTTCTTTCGATAAGTACGGTTCGGACCCCGACGAAGTTGCTAAGTCCATAATCTTTGCGATGGAAGATTTTGATGCGATGTGGGCCTCGCTTGAGCAAAGACGCAAGTCGTTGACCGATCGAATCCTGGCGATGCCCCCCGAGCAACAGCGTGCTGGCACGAGCAAGTCATTCTCACCGGCTGAAGTCCTCGATCATATGGCGCTTTCCGAGGCCTGGTATTTGCCCATGATGGACAAGGCAGATCGTCAAACGCTTAAGGCGAAGGGGGCGAAGGTTAACTTCCTTTATGGGATGGTGGTTCGCAAACTCCGGTCGGCTAAATCTGTACCTTCAATGCGCGATATGACTCCAAAGGCGGATGTCAAGCCTGAGGATGGGGCAGAGCATTGGGAGAAGGTTCGCAACGACCTTCGCCTACGCATCAGTGCGGTTGGCCTTGACGAGCCTGTGTTTCGGCACCCCTTATTCGGTCGAATGAGCCCACGACACGTCATGGAGATCTTTGACGCTCACACGGATTA
>CALMEF010000203.1 GCA_937862825.1 uncultured Armatimonadota bacterium | reverse complement strand
CGTGTGCCAAAGAGTTTACCGGTGGAAAGGGTCAGAGTCGATTGAGATGGAGACACCTTGATCGGTCGCCTCGAGCACCGCCTGCATAACGTCCAAAACGTGATATGCCAGTGCCCCCGTCGCTCGATGTTGACCAGATGCCATGAACTCAACCCCAATCCCGCGGGCATTTTGCTTTGGCTCAGTGCCGTCATCCTGCACCACCTCGAAGTCGCCAACACCCTGGGTCAGGACCACATCGCCACCAAAACCATTGGGATCAGGGACGCGCATCGTTCCCTCCTCGCCGTAGATTTCAATATGCGGCATATCGTGTCGCCAAACATCGAAACTCATTGTTATCTGACCCACTGCACCCGACGCGAAGTCCAGAATCCCTGCAATATGGGTCGGAGTCTCAACCTCGATCACTTTCCCTTTCTGGGGCTCACTCGTGATGACCCTCTGGGCAAAGGAAACCCTCGCAGACCCCTGAACCCTACGCACCGGGCCAAGCAGTTCGACCAGTGCCGTGAGGTAGTAAGGCCCCATGTCGAAAAGCGGCCCTCCACCGACCTCATAGTAAAACTCTGGAGCCGGATGCCAGGACTCGTGCCCGTGGCACATCATGTTTGCAGACACACCGACAACCTTGCCAAGACGCCCTGACGAAATGACGCGCTTTGCCGTTTGGATGCCGTGCCCCAAAAAGGTGTCTGGCGCGCATCCCACCAAGACTCCGTTCGCTTTTGCCTGTGCGAGCAACTCCTTACCATCGGCCCGCGTGTTCGAAAGCGGCTTCTCGATGTACACGCTTTTCCCTGCGGTCACGATTGCACTCGCAACTTCATAGTGCGCCTTTGGCACCGTCAAGTTGACGATAATGCCGACTGCGGGGTTGGCCAACATCTCGTCAACCGTTAGCGCAGCGGTCCCCGTGCGTTCAGCCACAGAGCGCGCTCGCTCCAGGTTAATGTCAGCAACCCCAACTAGTTCTAGTTGGGGCGATGCCTGAATGTTTTCGATGTAAATGCCGCTGATGTTGCCGCATCCGATGATGCCGACTCCGACCTTGTTCACCGAAACAGTTTATTGGTTTTTCTAGCGTTTTCGCTTGACAAAGAATGCGACACCCGCGAGTCCAAGTACGAGCAAACTCGAGGGCTCAGGCACGACACCCGTACTGTTGATGAACGCATCATGCGGCGAGTTACTCCCAGCATTGCTGTTGGTGAAGATGAACCGATCAAATGCCGTTCCACCAATCGACCGAGAAGTGGTCCAAACCGCGTTGTCATTCAAGCGGGTTAACCTGAAGTCATAGGACGTGCTCGACGTGATTACCCACTCAGCCAGCAGTCCGCCGTCGGTAAACGAAATGGTTGAAGTTGCCGTTCCAGTGGTGTCAACCAACTCGTAGTTACTCGTTCCACCCGTGAACCGGATAACTGAACCGAATCCAGCCATTGACAAGCCGGTTTGCACCAACGACCCATCGTTAATCCAACCGTTGTCGAAGTTCATAAAGAACGTTTCACCAACCGCCAACGGATTCAAAATGGATCGAGACGCGCTGGAGATATCGCCGCTGTTGGCGTACATTCCCCACGAGACGCCAATCGTATCAATGCCAACGCCGCCGCCACCGCCATTGTTGTTCGAGGTCGCAATGAAGTGCCCCGAATTTGAGCTACTATTCAATGACCAAGCCCCAAAACCAAGCCCACCGTTGTCGCCAGACTGCCAACCATCGTTGTAAGCGGGGTCAGCCGCGCAATCGAACACGATCGCGTAACCCTGCGAAGCGGCAATTGTCGCAAGCGACATGATCAGAACCCTCATCCTTTTCATTTTCAGTAATCCTCTCACGCAGGATACACCGAGTAGCCAAGGATTGCAACTGGAAACCCTAAAAACCTGGTATGAGCCTGTTTCAGACCCTCGAAAACCGAGCCGCAGATCATCGCGAAGTTCCGATCTTTGCTATTCATCGCAACGAACAAGCCCTTAGGCCATTTTGATCCCAGTGGTTTCGAGCAAATTTCGATTCCGTCGGTGCTGTCCAAGCCTGTTAGAAAAGTGGCGACCCGATTGTGTGGTGCGCCGCGCTGGTGTACGTTGAACTTTGTCCTTCCTTCAATTTGGTCAGTGAAGACGATCCAGTTTCCCCAAGCGGCTATTCCCTCTCTGTCGCCTTCGTAAGGTTCGGTAGCCAGGAGGGCCAACTCTCTTTGGGCAGTCTTGGGATCGGCAGACCACTTGTGAACCCCTCGTTGCTCCTCGGCATAGTAGACCCAGCCTCTTTCGTCATCCACGAAAATTGCCTCGATTTCGTTTCCTTCAACACAATTCCCAGTGAATCGAACGAAATGGAGGTCCACCTTCCCGCGACCGTCGTGCTGGAGGCGATAGATCGCCAAGGCTCCGTTGGTCGGGCTCTCCTTCCTGCTTACGAAAGCGAAGATCACCCCATCCGATGACCGACGATAGAGGCTAATGCCCATGGGTGCTCCGCGCTCGCCAGGTTCGCCGACAAAAACACCCGTCTTTCCGCTAACGTCAATTAGTTTCCGACGTTCAGGATCAACCGCAAAAACTCGAAGCCTCCGTTGCAGGCGTTCGGTAGCAACGACGATGTCGCGACGCAGATGGCCCATCTGCAGGCCGTACTCTACGTCCACGTTGTTGGGCTGGTCGAGATTCTTGATGCCTTGCACTTCGCGGCCGTCCAGATCAAAGACATAAAGCCCTCCAGCCGGTGCCTTAGATTTGTCCGTCCCAATAATCAGGCTGCGCTCTGCGTGGGTTGGATGCACCCAAATCGCAGGGTCGTCAGCATCGACCGAGACAGGCGCGGTAAAGCGTTTGGGTGATACGTCCACCGTGGGCACTTGCACTGCGACCGCAGAAACCAACAACACTCCCAACATGCGCACAGTGTTCCCTCCAAGGTTTATCAGCAGGTTAAGACCCGCTAACACAACGATAACACGCCCTCAACAAAGATTTAACACCGTACTGGAACACTTCCTCCAATGCCAATTGGCAGAGCGAGAGGAAACCATACCATGAGAAGTTTAGCGATGCTCGCCATTGCCGCCATCAGTGGCGCAGCAATGGCACAGTTCACCGAAGGCAACCTAGTTGTCTCAGTTATTGGAGATGGCGGCGAGACTGCAAACAATCAACCCGTCTTTCTTCGAGAGTTCACGACAGCGGGCGCCTCAGTAGGTAGCGACCTGAGCCTGACCAACATTGGTGGCCGACATGTCACGACGACCTATGGTGAAACCAGCGAGGCGCAGTTGGTTCGATCGGGCAATGGCATGTATCTGACCATTCCCGGTTACGACCTTGAGCCGCACAACCTGACAACCTTCAGCGTCTACGACACGCCTCGAGTGGTCGCTCGAATCAACAACGCCAAGGTGGTCGGATTCTCGACCAACTTCAGCATTTATGATCCGATCACCTTCAAGGGCGACGGCGTCCGCTGTGCCTATTCCTCAACTGGAGACGATTATCTGGTCACTGGTGGTGACGGCGGCATTATGAAGGGCACCTCGTTTGCGACGAACCCGACTCACTACTTCGCTGGCGACTACAGTTCGCGAACGATCACCCGCTGGGGCGGACAGGTCTACTACAATGGGTCGAACGCTTACTTCGGTGGCAATGGCCTAGCAACGTGGGATGAAACGCCGAACTTCCCCGTTCCGATCTTTGCCGCTGCTGGCAGTTCTCGAGACTTCGAGGTTTACAGTCCTACCGTCATCTATGTTGCCCACTCCACGAACGCCGTTGGACTCGTGAAGTACGTGTTTGATGGCTCGAACTGGAACGAGGCGTATCGGGTGGGTGGAGCAGGCCTGAACAGCATTGCTGCCGACTTCAGCGGCTCGCAACCAACGTTCTACGTCACCTCCAGCAACGGCGAGAATCTCTTCAAAATCGTTGACCTCGGAACTGCATTCTCCAGTAGAGAAACCATTGCGGTCGCAGCGGCAGGTACCCGCTTCCGCGGAATTGACTGGGCTCCCAATGTCTATGAGAACGCTACCTCCGCTGTGACCACCGTGGAAGGCGAAGAGTTCGAGGGAGATTTGTCCGCTATTCAAGCCAGCGATGATGTCCGATACTGCGCGTTCAACGACCCCAACACCCTTGGATGTAAGATCGAAGTCTCTGGCCAGGCGACGGTTCCCACCATCTCAGAACTCCGATTCAAGATGGAGTACTCCGTTGCACGACCGGGCTTAAGCATCGGACTGGGCTTCTACAACTATTCAACGGGCACGTTCAACCTTAAGTACGGCGCAACCGCGGTCCAAACCGACACCGAGGTAAACACGACCTCTGCTCCCACGAACTACGTCAATACTTCAAAGGCCATGCGTGCACTAATCTCGTTCTCGCCCATCAACGACGAGGACCCTTCCCAAGACGGTTGGCTCCATTGCCTTGACGTCGCCCAATGGCTCGTTAAAGCGTAAGTCATCTCGCCTGAAAGAGAGGATGCCAGGTTTCACTGCGAAGCCTGGCATCCTCGTCAATTTGGGAACCCAGCAAGACCAGTCAAGCGTCCACTAAGGGTATGAGTTTTTCGATTGCCTTGCTTGCTCCAATGATCATCGGAGGTCAGGCAAAACCGGAAATTGCAAAGTTTCAGAAGATTTATAACGCGCTCGTCGCCCCCACAAAGAGTAAAGATGCGGAAGCGGTCAGCAGGTTTTACACCGGCAAAGGGCTGATCAACTTTGTTCTGGTAACTCCCGACCAGAAGTCCTACGACGCGAAGACTTTTGCAAAGGGAATCGCCACAACATGGAAGGCGTTCGCGACGATTGATTCGGCTAAGTACAACGTCGACAAGACCGCCATTAAGGGCAATCGCACCTACGTCGTCGTCAAGCGAGAACTTAAGGGGACGGCGATCGTCAAGGGCAAGAAAGTCCCCGTGTATCAATACTTGTCCTTCCAAGACCTTTGGGAAAAGACTCCAAAAGGTGACGGGATGAGGTTTACTCGGTCCCTGCGGGAGAAACTCACCATCGCAGGCAAAGACGCCACACCAAAGCCACCGAAGTTCAGAATAACGCCGATTCCCATGGACCGCCCACCCGTCAGAGGAGTACCACCACCCAAATGATCCTGTTCCCCATTATCTCACTCGTTTCAAATGACCCACCCGACCTGGATAAGGCGGTCAAGCAACTCTACGCCGTCATTTCTGGCCCTGCTGGCCAAGCAAGAGACTGGCAAGCCTTCAGGGACATGTTCCTTCCCGAAGCGAGGTTCGTCATCGTCGTCAAACGCCCCGATGGCACTTCAGCGGTGATCGTCTCCTCGCCTGACGATTACGCCAAGCGTTCTGGCCCTATGCTTGAAAAGGACGGGTTCTTTGAGAAGGAAACGTGGCGCAGCACCCGCATCTATGGCAACATGGCTCATGTCTGGACCACATATGAGGGGCGACGGAAGCAAGATGACGCCAAGCCCTTCCTGAAAGGCATCAATAGTGTCCAGTTTGTCAAATCCGGCGACAAGTGGAAGATCGCGATGATTACCTGGACGGACGAGAACGCCGCAGGGCCAGTTCCGAAAGAGTTCGGCGGAGGCTAGAGAACACGCCAATAGGCCGTGTCTAGTCCAACGAGCCAACCATCTTGCGCTGGGTCCTCATCATTGATGGGCTCCCAGCGAACTCTGCACTTCAGTTCTCCGCTTCCCGAGACGTACTGTGGAGCGGCTCCGAGCCGAACTTCACAGGATAGATCGCTCATTGAGGCCGTCCGGCCCTCGATGAAGTTCCACTGGCTCGCCTGATAGTTGTAGAACGACAAGGACTGGGAAAGCCCTGGCCTCTCAGCCTTGGGCTCGTAGTCAAACCAAAACTGATACGGATCGGTGTAAGCACCGCTTGCACCCAACTCAACTTCCGACACCATCGTGACAGGGTCGTTAAAGAAGGTCAAACTCCGGTCGTCGCTATCTTGGAGGTTGGAAAGGTCACCCGAGAACAACTCGCCTTGAGTGAAGTTCATTTCGGACGCAAGGTGGGTTTGGCGTTGCCGCAACACCGCCGAATCCAGTCCTACGCACGTGTCAAGCGAGGTGTTCGTAAAGATTCGGACCCGAATACGAACGCTCCACACGTCGGTAAGCACCTGCGCCCATGTGCCTTGGAGAAGCGTCCACTGTGACGCCTCAAGGGGGATGCGGAAGTGCATCCAGTCCGTGACCGCGTCCGGATTCGGAGCCGTCCAACGCGCGATGGAGCCTGCGGAGCCATACAGCCGGACTTCAAGTGGGAGCGCTGCACCGTTCGCCGGACGGTTGAAGATCTTGTAATAGAACGAGAACAGCCCGTTCCCATCCATCGGAGTCCAATTCCCTAGATAGTCGTTATTCGTAACGACAAAGGTGCTTCCGCACGGCTCAATCCATCGCAACCAACCGTCGGGACTACCACCTGACGCCTGCCAGGTGTATCCGTGGTTTCACGTGTCGCCGTACCAGCCCATTCGATTGCTGTCAAACGTTGACGTCGCCCACACTTGACCGTGTGCAACGCCCGCGCTTAACAGTATCAAACCTGTGAGGAGACTTCTCACTCCTTCTATTGTAACGCAGACATTCGGAAATGTTTGCGGAATTGCGATCCCTCGGTTACAATCAAGTATGCGCCGCTGCTTGCTCCTTGCCTTTGCGTGCCTGGCTGGCCCGTCTTTTGCACAGGTCGTCGCCAGTAGTACGTTCGACTGGGAACTCGAAGGTTGGACAGGTGATACTTGTCAGGGCGGCTTTAGTTGGCAACTCGACGGCGGAAATCCTGGCGGTCACTTGCAATGGCGTGAGCCATGCGGAAGTCTGTACGCGCGAGCCCCCGAAGCCTTCACCGGCAACTGGACCACACTCAATGGCACTGGACGCCTAAGTTTCGACTATAAGGTCGCGAATCGCCCCGCGAACGGAGACCCGCTTCCCTATGAAGTTCGCCTGACCAGCGGCTTCGGCGATATCCTCGTCTGGCGGGCACAAAGCCCAGGAACCACCACAGATTGGGTTCATTTCGACGTTCCGATTGTAGAGTCTGCCTGGGAGCCAGTGGTCGGATCATGGAGTCAGGCGATGTCTAACGTCCGATTTCTGGATATTCGCATCCGTATGTTCACCAACACCGACGCGTCGCAGGTCAACAAGATTGACAACGTCGTCCTCAGCGTGCCCGAACCGTCTGCCCTGGTTGGGCTCGGAGTTGGCGGTTTGTTCCTCATCCGACGCCGCCGAACGGTATAATCAACCGCTCCCTGCCCAGGTGGCGAAATTGGTAGACGCGCTAGTTTCAGGTACTAGTTCTGTAACAGGAGTGAAGGTTCGAGTCCTTTCCTGGGCACCATTGACCATTAGCACTTCTGACTCATTCGGGTGTATCATGCCCGTATGAGAAAGTTTCTCACCCTAGCCTTGGCCGTTCTCGCAACGTCAGCGATGGCGCAAGTTCCAGCAGATGCGCTGCTGAAACAGGCCCTCGGCACAGCCAAGTCCTCTCACAAAAACGTTTTCGTCCGATTCACCGCGTCTTGGTGCGGATGGTGCCAGAAGATGCAAGGCGTGTTGGATCAGAAAGAAGTCAAGCCCATTTGGGATAAGTACTTCGTGTCAACCGCCATCGTCGTACTTGAAAATGGCGACAAGGAGAAAAATGAGAACCCGGGCGGCGAGGCCCTGATGGAAGCCAATGGTGGCAAGAACCAGGGAATCCCCTTCTTCTACTTCATTGACGGCCAAACCGGAAAGCCAATCGTCAACTCGTTGATGCCACCCGTGGGCACGGCAAAGGCCGCCAACGTAGGTTGCCCCTATGAGCCTAACGAGATAGAGTTCTTCATGCAACTGCTCAAGAAGTCAGCACCCAAAATGTCCGAAGACGAACGTGGGACTATTCGCAAGGCATTTGAATCACTGAAGAAGGCTGGCTAAGAGCAACCAAAACACTGACCCGGTACCCCTCGCCATCAACGATGCCGAGGGGTACCGATTGCAGCCACATAACATCGCTCGACTAACTCCATCGTCTTCAATGCGTCGGCCACTTCGGTCCACATGGTATCTTGCTCACCAGCCAGGCAACGCATGAGGGCTGACATCGGCCCGATGAATGCCTCGGGGAACCAACTGCCGCTGAGGGGTACTTCCAACCAATTTGAAGTCCCACGGAGGCAGTATTCCAGTGTATCGCCGAGCCCCTCTGGGTAGTTCATGTTGAGCCCCATTTGAAACCTAACGCACCCTTTCGAACCCTCAACCCGGCAGTAACTTTCTTGGTGCTTCGTCCCAAAGTCGTGGGCATGATTCGTGGTAACCACCGCTCGCGTATTCTCGCCATACTCCAGCGCAATCACCGACCTTGACGAATGCAGTCGCGGCGAACTTGGGTGCTTCATTGTACTGGCGAGAACCCGCTCAGGTTCTCCAAGCAAGGATCGAATGAAGTCAAGATAGTGGATCGAGTGGTAAACAATCTCCATTCGTGGAGCCTTCTCCAAGAAGTCCCAGAGTTCCCAAGGCGTGTGGACGTTTACCTTGAACTCAACCTCGTAAATGTCGCCGACAACCTCCTCAACCAGATCACGAGCCGCTAGCGCGTAAGGCGCATAGCGCAACTGGAAGTTCACCGCGGCAACCAAGTTGCGTTCCCGAACAATCCTCACGATTTCCTCGGCTTGCTCAAGGTTCTCGCCCATCGGCTTTTGGATTAACACACCTGAATCCTCTGGAATCTTAGCAAGGATCTCGCGAATGGAGTTCGCGGGCGTCGCCAAATCGAATACTGCTTCTGGGGGGGCGCTTTCAACAAGTTCGCTCAGCGATGCACAAACGTGTGGAACTCCAAAGTCTGCAGCCAAGGAGCGAGCCCTTGCGGTATCCACATCGAAAACCGAAGCAACCTCAAACCCGGCTAACTTGTACGCAGGCCAATGAGCGTGACGAACAATGGCTCCTGCCCCAACGGCCACTATCGGACGCTTCTCGGCAGGCAGCGGCCACGATTGCCTCATGGTCGCTGAACAGGCACGCCATTGACCGATCCCCATGGCCGATCGGCGGGTGGTTGCAGCATTTCCAAGGTGATGTCATCGGGGTCCAAGAAGTAAACCGCGAACCCACCTTGGTTGATTCCGGCAACAAAGGCCACCGGGTCAGGAGCCTTGAAGCGCACTCCCGCCGCGCTCAGCCTCGCATAGTCCCCATGGATGTCGTCGGTTACAAACGCCAAATGTGGGGCGCCAGGTCGGTTTGTGGTGACGTCAGTCTTTTCGCCTCGCGGGTGAATGTATTCAACCAACTCCAGATGATGATTTGACGGCCCCACGAAGGCGTTCGGAATCCGGAGCATCGCGACATCGAGATGTGCCCCCTCGAAACCAACCAACTTCGCCGTGTACTCGTTATGCTGGATTTGTCGATGCATCAACTCAAGGCCAAGCAGCCCACAATAGAACTCAAGGGACTGGTCCATGTTCGAGACCGTGAAACTCGCGTGCCAAACGCCATTAAACGCCATTGCCGCGTATTATGCTTCCTGGACCCAGCGTAAGGCAAAACTCAGCGCCATTTCCCGGTTTCGAGGTCGCCCAAATGTGCCCACCGTGCCGCCTAACGATACGCTCAACCGTTGCCAAACCGATGCCAGTTCCCGGAAACTCCTTTTCGTCGTGAAGCCGATGAAAGGGTCTGAACAACTGAGTAGCCGCGTGAGGTGGAAACCCGACGCCATTGTCCGAAACTTGTAATGCCGTACCATGGCCCGATTCGACGATGCTGACATTTATCTGCGCTGCCTCTCCGAGGTTCTGCGTGAACTTGACTGCGTTCTCGTACAAGTTGCTCAGAGCAACCCTCGCAAGTCCATGGTCAGCAT
>CALMEF010000202.1 GCA_937862825.1 uncultured Armatimonadota bacterium | reverse complement strand
GAAGAGTAACGCTAACTTGATGTCTTCTTCGCGCCCCCAACTCTCTAGCACACCTTCCAATGTTCCGTGAGTCTGAAGGAGGTTGGCCGCGGTCTTCGGGCCGATACCCTTGAGGCCGGGGATGTTGTCCGAGGGATCACCGCTTAAGGCCTTGAAATCCGGCACTTGTTCAGGGAGAACCCCCATACGGGCAACAACCTCTCTTGGACCAATCCGGTCAAGAACAGGCGTTCCTCGTTTCGGAGCCAGAATCGTCACTCGGTCGCTAGCAAGTTGGTAGGCGTCCCGGTCAGCAGTCAGCACAAGACATGGCTCGTCCGTCTGCGATACCGCTGAGGCGATCAGGTCGTCAGCCTCGAAGCCTGTTTGCTTTCCAACCCCAAAGGCAAAGGAGTGACAAAGCAGTGGCAACATCTCCAACTGCCTAATGATTGATGCTTCAAAGACGCGGCCAGCCTGATACCGGGGCCACAAGTCAGTCCGATAGGTATCCGAGCCGAGAGTATCCCATGCGACAAAGATCTGCTGAGGCTTTTCCTCCGCCGCAATACGAACCAGCATGCTAAAGAAGCCCCGCACCGCGTTGTGCTCGATCGTCTTGGGTGTTGAATGGTAGGCCCGATGGGCCAGATTGTCGCCGTCAACGATGAGGAGAGACATCAGGGCCACTATGTTACGCATTTTTGTGTGGCTTCGTCTTAGACTGCATGTTGACCGTATTCTTAACGATCGCCATGATGCAATCTCCAGATACACAGTTTGACTTTTGGGTTGGTGACTGGGAGTTAACCGGCAAAAGTCGAAACTCGCCCGGCAAAGATGAGTTCACCGAGACGAAAGCAAAGAACTCGATCAATAAAATCCTCAATGGGAAGGTGATTCAGGAGAACTTCTCGATGACCGGCTTCAACGGGAAGAGCTGGACCGCTTACAACCCAACCACAAAGAAGTGGAAACAGACGTGGGTGGACGATTCAGGTGCCTATTTGCTATTCGACGGGGGAATGGAGGCGGAAGGGATGACCTTGCACTTGACCAACGGGGCACCAGGAACAAAAATGCGCATGACATTTCGCGAAGTCAAGAAAGATTCGTTCAAGTGGCTGTGGCAACGTTCAACCGATGAGGGCAAGACTTGGGAGACGCAGTGGGAGTTGAACTACCGCCGGAAGTAGGTTGTCTGGCGAATACGATGGTTTTGATGCAACTTTTCGATCTCTGAAACGGTTTAATCTAGTGATGAAGGCTCGAATCCTTTTCGGACTCGCACTTACTGCGACCTCCGTCCTCGCCTCTGCCCAGTCCGTCACGCTCAAACTGAAACTCACCTCGGGAAAGACCTACAAGTACCAGACCCTGACCGATATGCAGCAGGCGGCGCAGGGGATGAGCATGCCAATGAAGATCGACCAGGTTATGAACCTCAAGGTCGGCGCGAAGACTGCGAAAGGCTATTCGGTAACGCACTCGGTCTCCAGCGCCAAAGTTACCGTACCCAAGGATAGCCCGATGGCGAGCATGTCCAAGAGCATCGAGGATTCTGCCAAGAAAGCCACATTCACCTCGATTTACAGTGAAACCGGAAAGATCGTGCAAGCAGGAAAGGTCCAAGGTGGCCTCCCTGGCATGCAAAATCAGAATGGATTCAGCGCGGGATTCATGGGCGTTGAATATCCGAAGACGCCAGTCAGCGTTGGCACCAAGTGGACCGCCAGTATCGACATTTCAGAGGCGCTCGGAAGCACGGGAATGAAGGTCGACGGTAAGCCCATTGTCGTCACGTACAAGGTCACCAAGATCGAGACGAAAAACGGCAAGACGCTTGTCACTCTCGCCACGACGATGAACGGCAAGTCAAGCGGCTCCATGAAGGCGGGCCAGAATCAGCCCGGCGGCACAATGAACTTGTCCATCAACGGCTCCGGAACCACGGTTGTTGATGCGGCCACTGGTTTGCCCGTTTCAAGCAAAATGACCGCCAAGAACGTGATCGGCTTCGGGGGCATGTCGATGACTCAGAACATGACCGTCACCAGCACCCTCAAGTAAACTTATTACTCATGCGAAAACTCCTCTTTCTCGTCCCCGCCATCATCATCGTTGGCTGCTCATCCAAGCCGACGCTTGTTGGTGAGTGGTCGGCAACACCTGAGGGGTCACCTCAGGCGCAGACTTTCACGTTTGAGTCTGGCAACAAGGTCAAAATGGCCTCTAACATGATGGGCCAAAACTTCATCCTTCACGGAGACTACAAGGAGGAGGCCGCTTCACTCAGCATCACCCCGCAGAAGTTGGAGACCCCCGGGCTCGACGCCAGCCTGCAAAAGCAGGTTGATTCCGCCTTCGCGGCTCAGAAAGGCAAGCCGATGAGTTTCTCGCTCAAGTGGATCTCTGCGGATGAGGCTGAACTTACGCCGACCACCAATGCCAACCCGGCCGTGCCGAGCACCAAGGTTGTCATGAAGCGCACCAAGAAGTAAGCCACTGAAACCGAGGACTCCGGAATCTTGGTGACATGCTTGCTCCCAAGATTCCAGGTCCCCCGAGGTAACCTACCCTTTTGTGAAGGTTTACATTTCCGCTGACATTGAGGGCATCTCCGGCCTAGTCTCGTGGTCACAGTGCGGTCGCCCCAATAGCGAACACTACGACTTCGGGTGGGCTCGCGAACGCATGACCCAGGACGTCAATGCCGCGATTCGTGGTGCGAGAGCAGCGGGAGCGACCGAAGTCGTTGTCAAAGACTCTCATGGCAACTCAAAAAACCTTCTTGTCGACCGACTAGAACCTGGCACCAGGCTGATCTCTGGTCACGGTAGCGATGCGAATCTGGGCATGATGGTGGGTATTGACAGCACTTTTGACGCCGCAATGCTGATCGGCTACCATGCGATGGCTGGAACTGCCAGGGGCGTTATGGAGCACACGATTTCGGGGGGAGTTCACCGTATGACGATCAACGGCATGCCAGCGGGCGAGATCGCGATGTCCGCTGGTGTTGCCGGCGTGATGGGCGTTCCTATCGTGGCGATTTCTTCCGACCTTGCCGGTTGTGCGGAGGCCAGCACCCTTATTCCGTTTGTCGAAACCGCCATTGTGAAAACTGGTCTGGGCCGCTATATGGCAGACTGCCTGCACCCGTCGGAAACGGCTCCGCTTATCGAGGGTGCCGCCCAACGTGGGGTGCAGCGGCTAGGTTCCATTTCTCCTTGGAAGCCGGGCGAGCCAACGACGATACGCATTGAGTTCAACCGAAGCGAAGAGGCCGACTTTGCGGCCCGAATGGTTGACGTCGTCCGAGTAGACGCTTATACCATCGAACTGAACCAGCCCAACTATCTTAGGGCCCACCAACAAGCCTGGAGCGTCTTGTCGATGGGTGGCCTGGGTGCATCCAGCCACGACTGAGTTTACAAAGTATGACGTAGATCATATACAAGCGGAGGATTGGTGTTCAGACTCTCTTCTATTCCCTTCCGGAATGGAATCTTGAATCTATGAATACTGCCAATGCATCCCTCTTTGAACAACTGGGCGGCCCCGAAGCCGTCAACGCCGCCGTCGATAAGTTCTACCGACGGGTTCTTGCTGACGATCGAGTCAATCGGTTCTTTGATGGTGTCGACATGGACCGTCAGGCAACTAAACAAAAGGCCTTCTTAACGATGGCGTTTGGTGGTCCGAACAACTACACCGGACTGGATATGAAGGCTGCTCATGCCCATCTTCTTGACCGAGGCATGGATGACCACCACTTCGATGCGATAGTGGAGAATCTGGGCGCGACGCTTGGCGACATGGGCGTTGCCGAAGACCTCATCAAACAGGTCGCCGCGATCGCCGAGACCACCCGCGAAGCGGTCATGGGGCGAATCTAACGCCTGAATGCCAACCTTTCAATTCGAAGGATCCACCATAGTTGCTGAGGACGGAGAAACCGTCCTCAGCGCCCTTGTTCGACATGAAGTCTCTGTGGACTACGGGTGCAAGGCTGGTGCATGTCAGCGCTGCCTGGTGTGCACCAATGCCGGTGAAGCACCCAAAGCAAGTACACAAAACTTGGATGACTCACTGATTGAACGCGGGTACTTCCTCGCCTGTCAGGCGGCGGCCCAATCGATCTCCGAGGTCTGGACCCCATCAGATTCAGCATATCCCTCACATCCAGCAACCTTGACCGAGCGGGAATGGCTTTCTCCCACGGTCATTCGTATCAGGCTCGAAACAGTTGGCCTGGCCGCGAGAAGGGGTCAGTGCATTAGGCTGCGATCATCATGCGGGGTAGTGCGCTCGTATAGCATTGCCGACCGCTCAACGGAAGGGCTTGAACTTCATGTCCGCCTCATTCCTGGCGGCGCAATGTCTGAAGTCCTCAAGGCTCTTGCCCTTGGTTCAGCGCTGCAGGTTGAAGGGCCGTTTGGTAAGTGCACCTACAAGGGCAATGACGGTAAGCCCCTGCTGCTCATCGGCTCGGGTACCGGACTCGCCCCTTTATGGGGAGTGATTCAAGATGCCATTTCCGCTGGTCATTCTGCCCGCATCGCCCTCTTTCATGGAGCAGCAACCTCAGAAGGGCTTTACTTCCGAAAAGAACTTGAGAACCTACAACAACAAGGCCTGATCCATTATGTTTCATGTGCAGATCACGTAAACGATGAGTTGGACCGCCTAGGTTCACCACTGAAACACGCACTCTCAGAGTTTCCCGACCTTGAAGGTTGGCGTGTCTACCTCTGCGGACACCCGCAACTTGTTCGGGCGGCCCAGAAGGCATGCTTCTTGGCAGGAGCAAGCCTCGGCGACATACATGCCGATCCGTTTGTCGATCAGTCGTTCGTCACCGAAACCTCATAATTAGGAGCACACATGGTTAGAGTCACCTTATCTGGCAACATGGCGTTCACCGCCGTAGGCGATAGCGGCAACGCGTTTACAATGGACGCGGCTGTCGAGTCTGGAGGTGATGCGACGGGGCCAACGCCAGTAGAAACATTGCTTGGTGCAGCCGCCGCTTGTAGCGGAATGGACGTGATCTCCATTCTTCGTAAGAAGAAGCAGAACGTGACACATTACCGGATCGAAGTCGACGGCGAGCGAAATCCGCCCGGCACTTGGCCGCGCCCGTTCCTTTCAATCCATCTCAGGCATATACTGCGGGGTGAGAACTTGGACCCGGACGCAGTCAAAAGGGCAGTTGAACTGAGTGATGAGAAGTACTGCACGGTGATGCTCACCCTGAAGACCTCGCCAGTCGTCACATCTGACTTTGTCCTAGAAACTGACTAGAGTTCTTCGTCGTCATCTTCGTCATCGCCAGGCGCTTCTGGGTTAACCCAATGAAGTGTGGACTGATCAACCTTGTCGATGAAAAGAATGCCGTCAAGGTGGTCGATTTCATGCTGGGCTACGCGCGAAGCCATTTCTTCCATCTGAAGGTGGACTTTCTTTCCCCGTCGATCGATCGCCTCAACTTCAATCTTGGCGAAGCGCTCGACATCACCGTAAAGGCCCGGGATGCTCAGGCACCCTTCCTGACCAATCATGCTCCCCTCGGCCTTCACAATTCTCGGATTGATCAGTGCCATCGGTCGCATGCCAACCGGTGCCACGACAATGACCCGCTCGGAGACACCGAGTTGGGGCGCGGCAAGTCCAATCCCTCGTGCCATATCCATCGAACGCAGCATCCTGTCAATGAGGTCCTGATGCCGCTTGGAGATTTTCGTTACGACCTTTGCTGTCTCTCTCAAGACCGGTGCCGGAATCTTGACGACCGGACGTTGCTCGTTCTGCACATACAGGAACTTTAACTCCTCGGGAACGTTGATCTCCATCTAGTCCTAGATTATGACGTGAGAGCCCGAGTTCGGGCGTGCTCACTTTCAGCGATCAGCAGTGGTTAGTAGACTGCTCAGCCGTTCTATTGGGAGACCAACCACCGTTGAGACCAAGCCCTCCACGTGTTCAATAAACGTCCCTCCTCCTGCTTGGATACCATATGCTCCGGCTTTATCCATCGGCTCTCCCGTCGCGATGTACGCCCATATCTCGTCATCGCTGATCGGCCTGAAAGTCACGTCTGAAGATTCGACAAAGGAGTCGACCGTCCAATTGCAGACTAAGGCCACACCAGTAAAGACCGTGTGGGTCCTTCCCGCAAGGGTTGAGAGCATCCGAAATGCGTCCGCCGCGTCAAGTGGCTTGGCAAGTTGGACTCCGTCGATAGCTACAACGGTGTCCGAGCCGATAACCGTCGCACCTGGGTGACGATCCGCAACGGCAATCGCCTTCGCGATGGCCAACTTTTCAGCGGTCACCCTTGGGTCATTCTCCGTCAGCGCCTCCTCGTCAACGTCCGCTGGATCAACGATAAACTCGGGCACAACCTGACCGAGCAACTCTTTTCGTCGAGGCGAGGCACTCGCCAGAACGATCACTTACACTTCCAGCCTAATCGTGATAATCTCGAACGGCTTGTATTCAAACAGCACCATGCCATCTACTACCTCCAAGTCTCGAATAGGGTTCTCGTCCAAGTCGCACAACTGAGCCTTCTTAACCGTTCGAAGGCAAGTTAACTCGGAATGACCGCGGGCGTTGTGGCACTCGTAAAGGCGGACGATGATGGCGTTGCTGTCCTCAGCCTTCTTAACCGTTTCCACCATCACATTACGGTCATCACAAGCCACGAACTGAGGCATCTGACCGCCGACTCCGTTCCCTGGTACCAAGCGCGCAACACGAGGAGGAGCGTTCAGCGCATAGGCAGCCTGCACAACCCCTGCGTAATTGTAAGGACCGTAGTGCGGGAGCAAGACGTACGAGAATCGGTGAACACCCATGTCGCACTCTGGATCGGGGGCTTTCGGGCTTCTCAACAAGGTCATTCGCATGACATTCTTGTGGACATCGTGACCGTACTTACAGTCGTTGATCAGTGCGACACCTTGGTCGGCTTCGCTCAAGTCAACCCACTTTTGAGCGCAGACCTCGAACCGTGCCATGTCCCAGGTCGTGTTGTAATGAGTTGGCCTCTCGACATTTCCGAACTGAATCTCGTACGTCGCTCGAGCTGAGTGCACGTTGACCGGGAAGGCAACCTTCAGCATTTTGTCCGATTCGTGCCAATCTATCTCCGTATCAAATCGGATTCCTGGAGTTGGGCCAAGCGAGATCTTCTGCCGAATCGTGCTCTGGCCAAACGTCTTGGTCAACATCACTGCCACACGAACGGGGCCACGTTCCACCAACTCGAATGAGTCACTCTTCACCAGATCTTTGCCGGTCTCAAGTGCGAACGCGTCCACGTCCCAGGCGGTCCAGAAGTTGGGGACGTCGTCAAACAACTGGAACAGGTTGCCCAACTTGCCCTGCTCAATAAACTCAGTACCGTCATCCAGACTCTGGATGGAAACGATGTTGCCGTTGGCGTCGAATTTGACCGACCACTGGTCGTTCTCTACCCTCCGGCTCGGGGTGCGCAACCGCCCCTTCGACGACGCCACCGCCTCAGAGAGGTCGGCGACGGTCACTGCCCCTAAGGCAGAGACCGGGGTCTCAAAGATGATCTCGCGCGAACCAAACTCATCAGCGAGTTGGACAGGCAGAACCGCGTCTGGAGTCTCAATGGAGTTCGGTACTTCGGCGTCTGACCACGGCACGGAAACTTGGGACGGGACGGTCGAGTTATGGAACACCGCCATCGGTGACGACATCCCCGATGTGTCCATCTTCGAGCCGATTCTGACGAGCGCCGCTTCCACCAACTTCGCACCTGAAGCACGGATCTCCGCGTAGTCGCGATCGCTGTCAACATAAACCTCTCGGACCGAGGAACCCGGAATGATATCGTGAAACTGGTTGAGCAAAACCAACTTCCAAAGTCGTTCAAGTTCTGCACCGGGATACGCCTTGGGGAAATCATCTCGAAAGACGGATAGCAACTCTGCATCGCGCAATAAGAACTCGCACTCCCGATTACCCTTCTTGTTGGCCGCCTGACTGGTGTAGGTCCCACGGTGAAGTTCAAAATACAACTCTCCATCCCAAGTCATCAAGTCCCGACCTTTAGCCTTGGCCTCACGGAAGAAATCGATTGCCCGACGCCCAAACTGAACCTCTGGCATGCTTCCAGTCATCTTTGCCCTTCGGAGCATCTCAAGATGGTTCTCTGTCGGGCCACCGCCTCCGTCACCCCATCCAAAGACGTAAAGCGAGTGGTCTGATCGAGCGTGATCCCGGTGCTTCTGGACGCTCTGAATCAACTGGGTTGGGGAGCAATCGCCGATGTACGTATCCGCAGGTGGGAAGTGGGACCAGATCCGCGTCCCATCAATCCCCTGCCACCAGAACGTGTTATGAGGGAACTTGTTGAACTGGTTCCAACTGATCTTCTGGGTCAGAAAGTATTTGATCCCGAACTTATTGAGAATCTGCGGAAGGGCTGCTGAGTATCCAAACACATCGGGAAGCCACATATCCTCCGTTTCGTATCCAAGTTTCTCGCGGAAATAGCGTCGTCCGTAAAGGAACTGTCGGACCAGCGATTCGGAGCCTGTAAGGTTACAGTCAGCCTCGACCCACATTGAGCCAACTGGCTCCCACTGACCGGCCGCGATCTTGTCCTTCACCTGCCGAAACAGAGATGGATACTCTTGTTCGAGCCACTCGTATTGTGACGCCTGACTGTGTACGAACACGTACTCGGGATACTTCTCCATCAGGCGCAACTGGTTCGCCGTGGTGTGCGCCATCTTCTTGTTAGTGATCTCCAATGGCCAGAGCCAAGCAGTGTCAAGGTGTGCGTGTCCAACCGGGGTTACCGAGTGCTTGACCTCTCCCGGCAGGCTCCCGAGCGCGTCCTTGAGGACTTTCCGACAACGCGCCAGTGAATCACCGTCTCCCCGGCGATAGGTGTTGCAAACCGCATTGAGGGCCCGGAGTAAGACGTGATATGCCGGATCGTTGTCCGGCAGCGCTTTCATGAGATCGAAAGTGAACGTACAGTCAAAGAAGAGGTCTTGAAGATTCAGGTCGACATCAACGAGCCAGGCACCCTCTACTGTCTCAACCAAGTTTTCGCGGGGTAGTTCCCGACCAGCAACTCGGCACTGTGGGTTGGTGGTGTACGCCTGGATGTGCATCCGAACGGATCCGCCCGGTTTGGCGTCTGGAAGGGGACATACCTGGTGAAAGCCGTCAACGCCTTGCCAAGGCGAGTTGTCCTTCCATACAGTTCGCTCGCTTCCCAGGTTGGGCAGAACTCCGTATTGGCCGACACTTGGTTGCTTTGGCACCGTGCCCGTCAATCGAAACCAAACGGTTCGATACGCCGGCCCATACCTGAACCCAGGTTCTACGGGCTCCCAAGACCCCTTCAACGCATCTTTCTCGGTTGCGTGAGGTTCGCCACAAAACTCAATCGAAAGGGGCCAGCGGTTGGCGATGATCCGCTCTTCAAGTTCGGTCTTGATAAAGTTCTGGATTCGACCAATGGTAAGGGTGGGGTGCTTTAGCATCGGGGGATGCTGAGATTACCCGTCAACCGAGCAACAAAAAAGCCGATCCAGCGCAATCGCTGGATCGGCTTTGATTGACTTCCTTAGTAGGATTGCCAGTTGATGACATCCCAGAAGTGGAGCCATCCGTCTTGCGAAGGATCTTCGTCGTTGATTGGGCCAACTTGCACTCGAGTGACCACTTGCTTATCCGAACTTCGGATAAAGCGGCTGGGGGTGGTGGTGATCAGAATCTGCGAAGCCAAGTCGGTAAGGACTGAACTGCCTCCACCAATCGTCTGGAAGGTGTTCGTTTGATAGTTGAACTGCTTCACAGCATAGGCAAGTCCGGGCCGGTCAACTCTCTGCTCAAGTCGAACCACGAAGGTTCCGGGAGCACTGTTAAACACGGTGCCGGTCACTTCGATTTCGCACTGAAGGCTTGTGGCGTCGTTGAAGCCGCTTACCTGAGCATCGTCGCTGTTGAAGAGATTTGTGAGGCCACCATCGAACTCCTCGCCCTGAATGAACACATAGTTCGAAGCCTGGGCGTTCGGGGCATAGTCCGCATAGAAGCCAATCATGGCTCCAAGGGGCTCAAGCGTCGTGTTCCCCGTCGGGAACGGTTCGGTGAGGTCATAGGAATACAGTTCGGTGGATTGATGAGCACCAAACGCGACGGTTGGGTTGTCGTCATCCCACTGGAGCGGTCCCTGTGAGCCCGAATTCTGCTGGTTCGGCTTGATGATCCAAATCATCGGTTCAGCCTCGGTGGACTGCACTTCGGTCCCGGTTTGCTTGAGCAACTTGATTTCGTAAGCACCTGTTCCATCTGCAGGCACGTCCCAATCGTCTGAGCCCGTCAGCGTCAAGTTGAAGTAGTAATAGTTCACTGAATCGGGAGCGATGTTGCCCAAGTTCGCGACATAGCCCTCAATGAAGTTGCTCGAACCCGGAGGGGTCGGCGTCGAGGTGAAGTTATCGTAAACCTTGATCGAAACAAACATGGGCTCAGTCGCACCGCCGTGTTGGGAGAATGCGAAGTTTGCCCGCTTGATCTTTCCGCCGTTGTAGCCCGAAGCAACGGTGAAATCGTTGACCATGAAGCAGTTTTTGTAGCCTGGTCCGAAGTAATAGCGCTCGGCTCCGACGCTCCAGTTTGGCGTTCGCCATTCGGTCGGCGCACCAGCGCCAGCGGGATCGGCTTCAAACAAGTCGAAGACCAAGAAGTTCGGTGAGAAGTCGTTGCCCACTCCTGCTTCGCGCCACGGTCCGATCACGGTTCCATTGGCGTCAATCGGTGCATAGGCGATGACGTCAACCGGAATTCCAACACCCGGAACCTTGACCGGTGTTTTCGCGGCAAGAGCCGTGGTCGATATCGCAGCAAGGGCCGCAATGCTAAATAGAGTCTTGTGTTGCATATCTATCCTTCCTTTTGAACTTGACCTTTACATCGTATCACGAAAAACGCCAAATTCGACTGCCAATTTACGCAGTATCTTTCCTATGGTTGCACTTTGAACCTGACGAAGTCAAGGCCAAGTAGCCACCCATCCTGCACGGGATCCTCATCGTTGATCGGAGCCCACGAACCTCGAACCACCATCTCGCCCGTACCAGAAATATAGTCTGGGTTGGAGGAAACTAAAGTGTTCGTGACGTCAGTCGTTGGAGCCGATGCTCCATAAAAAACAGTAAATACACTGGTCGAGTGATTTTTGAGGGCGAGTTCGACAGCAAGGCCCGGTCGAGAAGAAACGTGCTCGACGGTCACTTCTGCATCGGAACTGCCAACATTGTTGGTCGGTACGGACGTTACTTCAATGCGACCAGCAAGGGTTGTTGGGTCATTGAATAACTCAAGCCTGTTGTTGTCACTGGCGGCAAGCGATGCCAAGTCGCCTCCAAACTCCTCACCTTCCGTAACAACGTAGGATGCGGATTCCCTAATCTCGGTTTGGTTACCAACTAAGTTGAAAGTAACATCCTGAGGAACCGGTGACGAGTATCCGGGAGGTGCTCCGTCATCCAAGATGGCCTGCCAAAGGGCAGCCGAGCCGATGAACTGGCGACCATTAGCCCCGGGTTTGCCCGTTTGGGCAAGAATGGAAACCGGTACAGCCCACGGGCCTGATGTCAGCGAGCCCGAAGATTGCCACGACACCCAGAAGGTCTTGCCGGAGGCTCCGCCATCAAGCAAAAGGCCGTTCCCAGGGAATGTACAGACACATTTCATGACTGGTCGGCTCGTAGCGACCAGTGAGGCTGGAGACACCCTGTATGCGTTGGCAAAGGTGCTAGAAGTCATCAAATTTGTTGTGCCGCTGTCATAAACAACCACGCCACCGCCCCCGGGGATTCCATCCCAAACTTGCACGGTGATGCCGGTGATGGTCGAGGTCGTGCCAGACCCCGTCTGATACGAGAACACTTCGAGTTGACGTAGCCTGAACTTGATATTCGCCGGTATCGCGAAGTCGTCAGCAACACGGTTGTTGGTCGTTGACTGATGGCCAACTCCAAAGATGTTTCCAGATTGCAGCGAAGAAGCGTCAGCCCCGCCTGCACCGGCGCCTGGATGGGTCACATATCCGCCGTTGTTCCATAGTTCAACGGGAGCCGCCATGAGTGAGGCGGGGGCAAAAGCGGCGGCAAGTGCAAGAAAGCGGGTGTTAAAACGCATGCAAATCTACTCCTTCCAAAAGCAGCATTGGATCGCGAGCGTGCGAATCCAAATCGACACCTATATTAAACACCATGCTTCTCTAGATTCAAAGTCAGACCGCCAAGAAGTCGCAATTTTTCAAGGGTTATTACCAAGAAAGTGCCTCAAGTGCTGGACTTGGGTTTCGAACGGAACGTGCTCTGCGCTCGGCACATGGAGGAATCCGACCGCCTTTTCCGGATATGTGCACAAAGCACGAAAGTAGAGGTAGTTGCACAGATAGTCGCCCGCATTCGCGGAGTCAATTTCTAACTCTGTGGATTCTCCAGGTGATGGCCATAGAGTTCCCGCGAGTTGAAAAGGGAGTTTGGGGTCGATGGGTCCGGGGCCGGCCCGCACGCCGGTGACGTCGGGCACGCTGCCGATCCAGTTATGAGCCACATGCTCCGCACGAAATTGAGCGGCCCTGCTGGCGACACCAAGAAGAAGCACAGTATCGAACGGGGCGAAATCAGCAAGAGCCTTCTCAACGGCTTCGAAGGTCACGTCAAGTACAAGATGTGGATAACCGCTGGCTTCTGCAAGTCGGCCTGATGGGTTCACCGGGCTACCCTCAAACGGGCCAAACCCGGTGACTAGAACGCGGTTACCAGCCTCGAGCGGCCAAGAGTTCCTTGTCTTGAAGGGAACTGACATTGATGCCCACCATCGGTTCGCCCAGGTTGCGGCTGATCTCAGCGAGTTTCTTTGGTTCACGATAGAACAGAACCGCTTCCACCATCGCCTTGGCTCGCTTGGCCGGGTCGCCCGACTTAAAGATTCCCGACCCGACGAAGACCGTTTCGGCACCCAACTGCATCATCAGCGCGGCGTCGGCTGGCGTGGCAATGCCTCCCGCTGAGAAGTTTGGAACTGGCATTCGGCCCGTCTCATGCACCTGTCTGATCATGTCCAACGGGGCCGAGTGATTCTTGGCCAGAACATACAACTCGTCGGGGCGAGATCCAGCAACTTCTCGGATCTGGGCCATGATGGTTCGCATGTGGCGAACGGCCTCAACCACATCACCGGTCCCGGCCTCGCCCTTCGTGCGAATCATTGCTGCACCTTCCCCACACCGCCGAAGCGCCTCGCCAAGGTTTCGGGCTCCGCAAACAAAGGGAACCGTAAACGC
>CALMEF010000201.1 GCA_937862825.1 uncultured Armatimonadota bacterium | reverse complement strand
CACCGAACGTCGAGGTGTGGGACATTGGATTCTCGCCAAAAACCGAGTCCATCACATGCTTGGTCATCATCGTCGCACCGATGGGCATGACACCGCCGCCAAGACACTTGGCCAAGGTGAGGATATCGGGACGGACACCTTCGTGGTCACATCCGAACATCTTCCCTGTTCGACCAAATCCAGTCTGCACCTCATCCACGATCATCAGGGCCCCGACTTCGTCGCACCTTCGCCTGATCGCCGTCAAGTATCCATCTGGCGGAATATGGATTCCGCCCTCACCTTGAATGGTCTCAACGATAAAGCTAGCAGTGTTTCCATCAATCGCAGCGACTGCTTGATCAGCGCTCGCGTAGTCCACGAACTCAACTCCAGGCATCAACGGTTCGTACGGTTTGCGATACTTTGCGCGTCCAGTCGTGGAAAGCGCACCAATGGTCTTGCCGTGATACCCACCCTCCGTTGCGACGATTTTGGACCGCCGAGTTGTCGCCTTGGCAAACTTGAGCGCGGCTTCGACAGCCTCCGTCCCACTGTTGCTGAAGAACGTGTACTGAAGCCCCTCTGGCGCGATCTCAGCAAGTTTCTTGGCGAGTAGCGCCTGGTTGCGATTAAAGAATGCCTTCCCGCTGAGTGGCATAACGTCCAGTTGTCGCTTAACAGCATCAATCACGTGAGGATTTCGGTGCCCCAACGAAAAAACACCATAGCCTCCCAAGCAGTCCAAGAACCTACGGCCTTCGTGGTCAACGATATAGGCTCCCTCCCCCTTCATCTCCACGCCAAAACCGGCAAAGGACATCAGTTTGGCGAGGTAGGGGTTGATGTAGTCAGAGTAAAGGTCAACGACTTCGGAATACAGCGCGTCAGCATCCATCATCTGCTCCAGTATGGCGAAATTCACGAATTCAGGCTTGCACCCCGAACCCCTGTTCACTCGGGAGCGGTTCCCACTGAAATTTCTCAAGCCGTCTAAAGTTGGTGGTCACACCCTTACTCCTTTGGCAGCGAAATTTGTCAACATAGTTTTAGAACATTTTGTTCACCCCAGGTACCGCCCGCCTGACCGACGCCGGAAAACCCGTACCGCGCCCTGAACCTAGAAATGATCTGGTAACGTCTACCTCGAACTGAAACGACTCCTCGCCCCACTGGTTATTGCGGCGCTCGCGTCCTGTTGCTTCTCGCAGCAGCCACCCTCCTTCACTCGCGAAATGCGGGCGGTTTGGGTTGCCACTGTTTCAAACATCGACTGGCCGACGTCCAAAACCCTCACTCCAACCCAGCAGCGAAACGAGATCAACGCGATCCTCAACCGCGCGGAGGCTCTGAAACTCAACGCGATCTTGCTCCAAATACGGCCGGCCTGCGATGCGTTCTATCCAAGTTCTCTGGAGCCGTGGTCGCACTATCTGACCAACGCGATGAACGTACCGCCAAATCCGCTGTACGACCCACTCGCCTACTGGATTGAGCAAGCACATCAACGAGGAATCGAACTCCACGCGTGGCTCAATCCCTATCGAGCCCTTGCCAGCACGAGCGTCACGGCTTCGTCTAACCACATCAGTCGAACTCGCCCAGACATCGTCCGAACCTACGGAACCGCGCTTTGGTTAGACCCGGGACACCCAGATACGCAGCCCTATGTTCGCGGCGTGGTTCAGGACATCGTCAATCGGTACGACCTTGATGGGCTCGTCTTCGACGACTACTTCTACCCGTATCCGATCAGCAACACTCCGTTCCCCGACGACACCACTTACGCGCTGTATCAGGCTGGTGGCGGCACAATGTCTCGCTCCGACTGGCGGCGAAACAACGTCATCACTTTTGTTCAGGCCGGTTATGGCGACATCAAATCGCTCAAACCATGGGTGAAGTTTGGAATCTCTCCATTCGGCATCTGGCGGCCAGGCAATCCCGCTGGAATCAC
>CALMEF010000200.1 GCA_937862825.1 uncultured Armatimonadota bacterium | reverse complement strand
ACTTCGTTTCGCCCGTCACTGGGTGGACGTAACCTTCCGGCAAAATCTCCGAGGGATCACGGACAAACCAGCCGTCACTGCCTTCACGCTCGGCAAGTTGGGCAGCGGCTTCAATGGCAACAGGATCAAACACCGGTTCGCCCGACTCCGCTCCATAGAAAATCGGGATGCCCACTCCCCAAGGTCGTTGCCGACTGATGCACCAGTCTGGTCGGTTTGCGACCATTGCTTGGATTCGATTTTGACCTGAAGAGGGATACCATGCCACCTTCTCAATCTCTTGTAGCATTCGCTCTCGAAGTGAATCGTGATCAATGGAGACGAACCACTGCTCCGTGGCACGAAAGATCACGGGACGCTCGTCGCGTTCTGCATAAGGATAGGAGTGGTGGTAATCGGAGACATGAAGCAGGTTGCCCACTTCCTGTAAGCGATTCACAACCACGGTGTCGCAGTCTTTGTAACTCACTCCGGCAAACTCCCCGGCTTCATCAGTCAGAATCCCGCGCTCATCGACCGGGCACAAGATCGGAAGCCCGTACTTGACACCGGTGTAGAAGTCGTCCCGACCATGCCCTGGGGCGGTATGGACGACGCCCGTTCCGTCTTCAGTGGTCACGTAGTCCGCAAGTACCGCAACCGAGTCGCGGTCAAAAATGGGGTGCCGGAACAACGTCCCCTCGATCTCGGCACCGGGAATCGTCCTGACCACGTTGTGGCCAGTCCAGCCCAGCGAAGACGCCAACTTTTCGACCAGATCGCCCAGGACAACGTAGTGTGCGTCACCAACGCTGACCACCGCATATTCGAACAAGGGGTGAAAGGCACAAGCCAGGTTCGCCGGAATCGTCCAGGGAGTGGTCGTCCAGATGATCGTATGAACGTTCGCTAATCCGTCAAACAGCCCTTTCGGGTCACCACCCAGGGGGAATCGAACGTAGATCGCTTTGCTGACATGGTCTTTGTAGACAATCTCCGTATCAGCGAGCGCCGTTCGGCTCGTCGGGCTCCACTGAGTCGGTCGTAAGCCACGATAGACGTATCCGGCGTCAACCAGCCGCTTAAACGTGCGGATGATCTCGGCTTCGAATCCGAACGCCATCGTTCGGTAAGGCTTTTCCCACAACCCAAAGATTCCCAGCCGCCGGAACTGCTCAGTTTGGATGTCGATGTACTTCTGTGCGTGCTCTCGGCAGGCCTTGCGAAGCGTATCCACGTCTGGGCTTTCTTTCTTCTCGTGGAAAGCCTTCATCACTGACTGCTCAATTGGCAGCCCGTGGTTGTCGTATCCCGGGACGTACGGAGCGCGGAACCCCATCATCGTTCGTGACTTGACCACCAGGTCCTTGAGCATCTTGTTCATCGCCGTGCCTAGATGGATTGGACTATTGGTGTACGGCGGTCCGTCATGGAGGACAAATGCTGGCGAGTCCTTCCGCGACTCTTGAATCCGATGGTAAATCTGAATCGAATCCCACTCGGCCTGAAGGGCAGGCTCAAGGGTGGGCAGGTTCGCCTTCATAGGAATGGTGAACTCTGGATCGGGCAGATTTAGAGTCGATTTTAAGTCCATCGGAACCTGTCAGTCTACCTGCCGGTATCCTTATGGGCCGATGCGTCCTGCCGTCCTGACCGTCGTCGGAGCCCGCCCCCAGTTCATCAAAGCCGCTGTCGTTTCGGCGCAACTACGTGACCTTGGCGAGTCCCGGCCCTATGATGAAGTTCTCGTCAACACCGGTCAGCATTACGACCACTCGATGAGCGGATCCTTCTTCGAAGACCTCCAAATTCCAGAACCAAACTACAACCTTGGGATCGGTTCTGGCACCGCTGGTTACCAGATTGGAGCGATGGTGAAAGCGATCTTTGACGTGATCGCAGAAGTGAGGCCCGCGGGCGTTCTCGCCTATGGCGACACCCACTCGACTCTTTCAGCGGCCATCGCTGCCACTCACTCGGATACCCCTTTCATTCATGTGGAAGCAGGAGAGCGCATCTACCTTCGACGCGAAGTGCCCGAGGAGGTCAACCGCGTTATCGCCGACCATGTGGCGGCCCTGTGCTTGACGAGCACAGAACGGGCGCGACACTATCTGTTGAGAGAGGGTCACAAGGACGCCCGCCTCAAGTTTGTGGGCGATCCCATGTTTGACCTTTTCCTGATCGGAGTGCGTCAGGTTCAAGCAAACCCCGCAGGGGTTCTTGAGCGGTTTGGCCTCAGCGAACGCGACTACCACCTCGCTACCATTCACCGAGCAAGCAACACTTCCGACAAAGATGTCTTGTTGGGCCTGTTGAACGCACTTGACGGAGCCTCCAAGAAAGTTCTGTTGCCCGTGCACCCGCGGGTTCAGAAACTGCTTCATGAGTGGAACTGGCGACCAGCCAAGAACCTGATCCTCACCGAACCGTTGCCGTACTTCGAAATGACCGAGGCACTGCTTGGTGCCCACCGCGTGGTAACGGACTCTGGAGGTCTCACCCGGGAGGCATTCTTTGCCGGAAAGCCGTGCATTCTGCCGATGGACAGGACTTGGTGGGTGGAGGTCATGGAGGCGGGATGGCTCACGCTGTGCGGAACCGATGCGACGAAACTTGCCTACCTCGTTGACTCTTACGAGCCCTCAGGCCCAGCCCCCCAGGGGCTTTTCAGAGACGGCAATGCCGCCGCAAAAATCGTGAACGAGGTTGGGGAGTTTCTGTCTCGAGGGGAGTACGACGAGCTCTGGGGTGAGATAAATGAATAGGATTTGCGTTTAATCGCATTGTCCTTGGCGTCCAATAGATTGAGATGCGCATCATCCTGACACTCCTCGGTCTTGGGCTCCTATCTGGTTGCGGAGGTGGTGGCGTGAGCCAAAGTAGCAACATAGCCCAGTCGCAACTTGGCATCAATGCCGACCTGTCAGGTCGCCGGCCATTCCCGGCGAACAACCCTTGGAACACACCGATAGACGGTGAGCCAGTTGATCCAAACTCCGAAACGCTGATCGACAGCATCGGTCGATGGGATGCGTTTCACCCGGATTTCGGAGCCAACTGGAATGGTGGACCCTTTGGGATTCCCTACATCGTGGTGAGCGGTGACACGCCACGGGTCCCGGTGACCTTCGAGATTGACGAAGAAAGCGATCCCGGCCCGTATCCGATACCGCCCAATGCTCCGATTGAGCCTGCTAGCGACCGTCACGTGCTAGTCCTGGATCGGGACAACTGGAAACTCTATGAGTTGTATGCTGCGGTCCGCGAAGGGAGCGGATGGAGGGCGTATTCAGGAGCTATCTTCGACCTGGCCTCAAATGCCCTTCGCC
>CALMEF010000199.1 GCA_937862825.1 uncultured Armatimonadota bacterium | reverse complement strand
GAGTCGAACGGGGATGCTCACCATCCCAAAACTCACCATTCCGTTCCAAATAGACCGTGCCATAGCAACGTATAGGATACGCTGAAGTTGGGCCGAATCCTTACCAGTTCGCGCGAATATACTCTTGGAATGCCGCTAATTGAGTGCGTTCCGAACTTCAGCGAAGGCCGCGACGCCAGCATCATCAATGCCATCTCCGAGGCTATTGAATCCGTCGAGGGAGTTCGACTGCTCAATGTGGACCCGGGGAAGGCGACGAATCGCACCGTTTACACGTTTGTCGGTGAACCGGGCCCAGTGTGCGAAGCCGCCTTTCAGGCGGCGAAACGAGGAGCCCAACTCATCGACATGCGGCACCACAAAGGGGAGCATCCGCGATTTGGCTTCCTGGACGTCTGCCCGCTAATTCCGCTAGACGGTATCTCCATGGAGGAAACCGCCGAACTGGCGAAGCAACTCGGCAGGAGGATGGCCGACGAACTCGGGATGACCATCTTCCTCTACGAGGAAGCCGCGACCTCTGAGGAACGACGTAACCTCGCATTTCTTCGTCAAGGCGAATATGAGGGTCTGGAAGCACGACTTGCCTCCGGGTTTAAGCCTGATTGTGGTTCTGGGTTTAATCCTCTACTTGGGGCAACAGCGGTTGGTGCCCGTGATTTCTTGGTTGCGTTCAACGTGAACCTGAACACGACCAGCGTACGCCGAGCCAACTCCGTGGCCTTCGATGTTCGCGAGAAGGGACGTCAAAAGCGCATCGGTGATCCCATCGCCGGTGAACTGGCCAAGGACGCGAATGGCGAGGTGCTCTGGGAACCAGGGAAGTTAAAAGCGGTCAAGGCAATCGGCTGGTTCATTGAGGAATACGGGATGGCTCAGGTTTCGATGAACCTGACCAACATCAGCATCACGCCGGTTCATGTGGCGTTTGACGAAGTCTGCAACAGCGCACAAGGTCGTGGGATGCGGGTCACCGGAAGCGAACTGGTGGGGCTCATTCCGCTGGCGGCCATGCTTGATGCAGGCCGCTACTTCCTTCGCAAGCAAGAACGCAGCACCGGTGTTTCTGACGCCGAACTGATCAAGATAGCGATAAGGTCAATGGGACTGGATGAACTCGCCCCATTCGATCCCAATGAGCGCATCATCGAGTACGCCATGCGCGACAAGCGCAAAAGGCGGCTCGTGGACTTGACCTTGACTGCCTTCACTGAGGAAACGGCAAGTGAGTCGCCCGCCCCGGGGGGTGGCTCCATTTCGGCAGCAATGGGGGCGATGGGGGCCGCCCTTGCGTGTATGGTCGCCAACCTATCGTCGCACAAGCGCGGTTGGGATGACCGTTGGGAGGAGTTCAGTAACGCTGCAGAAGCCGCCAAAGCCTGCTACGCGAGACTGCTTCAGTTGATCGACGACGACACTGACGCGTTCAACCGAGTGATGGATGCCTTTGGATTACCGAAAGGAACACCTGAAGAGAAGGCGGCCCGTTCCGCGGCAATTCAGGAGGCGACGAAGGGAGCCGTAGTGGTTCCGCTCACGGTAATGGAAGTGGCGGTCGAAGCAATGAACTCTTGTTTGGCAATGGCCAAGGCAGGCAATCCCAACTCAGTTTCAGATGCGGGAGTAGGCGCACTCGCCTGTCGTTCTGCGGTTCTGGGTGCCGAAATGAACGTCCTCATCAACCTCGGGAGCCTGAAAGACGAAGACTTTGTTTCGAACGCGAAATCTCGTGCCAGTGCCTTGCGGGATCGCGCCGAAGCGTTGGAATCGGAGGTACTTGAAGTCGTGAGGGCTGCCAGCGCTAGTTAGGTAGCCGCGAGGTTCCTAGCGTCAGTGATGGAGAGGGCCTTCCCCGCCAAGGTCGCCTTTTCATAGGCTTCGCTTCCTAGCGAATCTCTTGCCACGTCGGACCACTTGTCGTATCCAATCCTCTCGACGGGGGGTAAGGGCGCGCCGATCTCTTCTCTTAGCGCCGTACTACACCCATACATCCGCGCCGCTTCCTCGTGACGCCCCATCGCCGAAAGGATATTGCCGATACTCGTCAGCGAGTTGGCGAGCCCCCACTTGTCATCGAGTTCCACCCGGAGATCGTAAGCCTGCAGGTGTTTGGCGAGTGCCGCACCTGCGTCCCCGCGAAGCAAAGCGATATCACCCAGGTTCGCCGTCGTAATCGCTTCCCAAAGGTGGTCTCCCAGATCGTGAGTGGCCTTCTGGCACTGGATAAACAACTCTTCAGCCTTATCAAGGTTGCCCTGGAACATCGCGACACTACCCAGTTTGACGGTTGCCCGAAACTTGCCAAGTCGGTCGCCAAGCACATCCCGAACCCCCAGGCTTTCCTCGTAGTATTTTCCAGCCTCGGGAAAATTGGCCAGAGACCATTCGACGTCACCCAAGTTGTGAAGTACTGCCGCCTCCCAGGCGCTGTTCTTAATCGTCCGGCTGAGTTGGAGCGCCTTCTGATACAGTTCACGAGCAGCGGGAAAGTCTGCTTGCTGCGTCGCCACGTTGCCCAAACTGATGTAAGCCCGAGCGACGCCGGTGTCGTTCCCGCGAGATTGTTCAAGTTCGAGGCTGCGCGTGTAGAGTTCCCGTGCTTTGGGATAATCCCCTTGCCGCCAAAAAAGGTTGCCCAGACTGTTCAGCGCTGCGGATTCGTATTCTGGAAAACCATTGTCTCGGCATACGTCCAGACAACGCTCGAGATACGAGGCCGCCGCCGCATAGTCGTTTTGAGTGACGGCAAGAACCCCAGCACCCTGCAAGGCTCGAGCCAGCGCCTCTGAATCGGGTTGTCCCGCGTTGGCCTGAATCAGGTCGGCAAGAACCTCCCGACCTTCCGTAAAGTGCGAGTGAACAAGCCAGTACCGCCACAGGTCAGCAACCAGCTTGAGACCAACGTCGGGCACGGACTCTTTCGCGTAGTCAACCGCCG
>CALMEF010000198.1 GCA_937862825.1 uncultured Armatimonadota bacterium | reverse complement strand
CGTGACCCTGCCCGCTCGGGCGCCCGGGTTCTCTCGCGGAAACGCCGCAACCGGCCGCAAGTAGAGTTCTGTCGGCGAGGCTGACCCATCCTTCGCCAGGACTTCCCGAGCCAGGCCGAAAACCGAAAGCCCGTCGCCGCGATTCGAACAAACCTTGACGTCGAGGACGGCTTCTCCCTCGACCTCCTCAATGCCCTCTAACTCAAACCCGGCCATGGTCAACAGGTCGCCAACTTCTTGGGCGTTCATGGTTGTGGCCACATAGTCCGACAGCATGGAGATCGGGAACTTCATTTGAGGCTAAGAGGATACCGGGAACGCAGCAAAGTGGCTTGACAACAAAAAGCCCCTCACCCCGGCGGTGGGGAGAGGGGTTGGAGGGAGGTGCAAGATGTTAAGCGGCCAGCGAAATGGAAGGTTGAGACGGTGCCGCAGCGTAGATCGGGTCTTCAAACGACGGGGCGCTTGCCTGGTTGTTCACCGACGCGTAGACTCGGAACCACTTTTCTTCGCCTGGCGTGAAGCCAAACAACGAGACCTTCGTTTTGGTGGTGGTCGTCAGAACGCTCCACTCGCCGCCCGGATTCTTCTGCTCAATGATGAACATCGTGCTTCGCGAGTTGCCATTCCGGTTCCAACTGAAGTTGACGCTACCATCTGCGAAAGGCGTTGCTTCAAAGGACGTCGGAGTGAACGGGACCGATGCCGTGGGCGAGGTGTCTCGCGGCTCGAGGCCGAGGAGCGCGATCATCGCCGGAGTGACCGTCGGGTTCTTGTAGATGATCGACGTGTACTGGCTCATGAGCGTCACGAGTTCGTCTCGGTACTGGTTCTGCTCTTCAACGGCGGCACGGTACTCCGACCGCTTGTCTTCAACCGCCGACTTGGCATCGAGGAAGTTCGTCACCGCCACATCAAGGGCCGACGCTTGGGCTGCTGTGAGTCCATACGCAGTGGGAGTTGCGGTAACTCCTGCATTCATCTGCGGTGCGGTTACTGCTAATGCCTGAATCGTCTTATAATAACTGTTGCTACTCATCTTATTTCCTTGTCCGCCTTTGTGGCGGGTTCTAATGGGAGTGTCGGCGCACGTTTTGATGATCCTTAGAGGTTTCCAGAAGTTTTTTCAAAAAAAGTCTTCGGGGAACCTGAAGGTAGACGATAGAGATTGTCCAGCACGCCTGACTCTCGGATTGTCTAATGTTCCCCTTTTCGAACTAAACCCCACTTGGAGAATAGATTGGCGAAGGTACGGTCGGATAAGCGTAGAACACGTGATTGAACACTGCTTCGGTTTTCGCTTTGACTTCAGTTTCGGAATATGCTGGCGAAGGAAGGCCGCTGGCATCATTCCAGAGAAAGTCCCTGATGACTACGATCACTCCATCGCGCGTAGCCTCGTTCTCTTTCCATTCGTGAATGGATGAGATCTTTGCTTTCAATATCCCCAGAAGTTCGACTGCGACTTTCTTGATCTGCTTTATGTCGTGCGCTGTCAGGTCGTCCTTCTTGAGTAGATCGAACAGGACCAAGGACTCCTTGTCAAGTCCCTCGCGAACAGCTCGCGCCTCTTCCTCATCCAGAATCGCGACAAACTTCAGCAGGGCCTCAAACGTTGCCTCAATCGTCATCCTGTCCTTTTCCGAGTTGTAAGCAGCGACGATCTCTTCATAGTGCGCCTGAAAATCTGATCGAAGCGGGTTCTCAGCCAGCAACCGCTTTAGACGGTTCTCGATTATCGTCTTGAGTTGCTGAACAGCGGACTTCTTGGCGGGGCTCTTCTCAAACTCTCGTCTCAACTTGTCAAAGTCAATCTTGCTAATGTCGTAAAGCGCTCCCTCAGAAGGCTGTGCCTTCTCGTTAACCGTAATGGCCTTATCCACAACCTCGTGGAGTTTCTTCATGATGTCACTGATGTCTGCGACTTCTTTGTCCTCTTGCAGCTTCTTGTAGACGATATCCAGTGCATCGTGATCCTGCCGAAGGGCGTTGACCTCCCGGATTGTCAGGCATGCTTTGAACTTCCGAAAGACCTCGCGGCATAGCACTTCGAACTTCTTGCGCGTCACATCATTGGTATTCACGGCCTCCTTGGCCGCAGCGATTGCGGCGATTCGCGAAAAGCCAGAACCCCGTATCACGGAGTCCAACGAAGTGCCACTTTCACTTAGAAAGTCGCGAGCCATCTCAATTGCCTCGCGGAGCTCCTCAATCAATTCCTCGTTGGGCTTGGCCGGATCTGTCTCTTCTTCACCACCATCCCGGCCCGTGTCGCCTGTGCCAGCAAACATCGCAAGTGCTTGCCGCAGGTTCCGCAGGATTCCGCAGTAGTCCACGATTAGACCGTTGTTCTTGCCCTCGTGCACCCGGTTCGCCCGTGCGATGGCCTGCATGAGCGTGTGGGCCTTCAAAGGCTTGTCGAGGTACAGGTTTGCCAGCGACGGCACGTCGAATCCGGTTAGCCACATCGCGCAAACAATTGCGATGCGGAAGGGGTGGTCTTCCTGCTTGTACGCGGTTTCCAGGTCAATACGCTTATCTCCGGCCAGATCGAAGCCGTCCTTGATTAGTTTGCGATAGGGAAGCACGTCGAGGTCCCACTTGCGGAACCGCTCTACCTCGCCCTGCTCTTCGCTGATCACGACCGCCGACTTTGTTGCCTTCATCCAGGCGATCTGCCGTTTCAGGTACTGCTCCTCCTGATCGTCAGCCGCTTTGGTCTGCTCAAGTTCCCTGATCCGTTCGCCCCAGTAGAACTCGACCAGCATGTGTAGGCGCACGCATGTGATCTTGTCAATACATACGATCATCGCCTTTCCCGTCTCCCATGAGGTCGAGTAGTGCCAGACAAAGTCCTTCGCGACGGCGTCGAGCCGCTTACCAGCCGTGAGAACGTGATATTCCCGTTTTATCTCGTCTTCTAGGCGTTGTTCAGCGTCAATCCCCTCAAGGTCAGCAGTCTCGAGTACTTCTGCGATCTTCTCGTTGAGGTCGGTTGTCGCGATCCCAAGTTTTTCGCCTCTTGCATCGTAGTACAGAGGCACTGTTGCTCCGTCGTCTACGGCTCGCTGGAAGTCGTAGGTCGAAACGTAATCGCCGAACACCTTCTTCGTCAGTTCATCGTTCTTGAAGAGCGGTGTTCCGGTGAAGCCGATGAAACTTGCCTCCGGCAACGCGTTTCGCATGTTGAGAGATAGCCGCCCGTATTGAGTCCGGTGAGCCTCATCGGAGATTACGATCACATCATCTCTTTGCGACCAAGGTTCTTCAGGATTGACGTCCTGGTTGAACTTCTGAATCAGCGTAAATACGTGTGTCTTGTGTTCTCCAAGAAGGGCCCTCAAATGTTCTCCTGAAGAGGCCCGACACGGATCGCGATCATTGTTCACCACTCCGCAACCGGCGAACGTGTTGTAAATCTGGCGGTCAAGATCATCCCGGTCGGTGCAAACGAGGAACGTGAAGTTTCCGCCGATCTTTCGATGGACTTTCCGCGTGAAAAACACCATCGAGTAAGACTTCCCACTGCCCTGGGTATGCCAGAAGACGCCCAACTTGCCTAACCGAGCCTTGCGGTCAATCAGTGCGCCAATAGCCCTATTCACGCCCAGGAACTGATGATTCTTGCCGACGATCTTCGCGACTTTGCCCGATGACTCGTCGAAGACGATGAAGTTCTCGACGAGGTCGAGGAAGTTCGCTTTCGAGCAGACGCCCTTCAAAAGGGTTTCCATGTCCACGACGCCCGCGTCTTCTTCGTGCAGGCGCTTCCAATCGTGGAAGTGTTCGAACTTGCTGGAGATCGAGCCGATCTTCGCCTTCTCCCCGTTTGCCAGCATCACGACCGCGTTGTGGTGGAAGATGTGCGGTACGGTGTCCTTGTAGTCGCTAAGGTTGCCGTCGAACGCCTTCTTCAGATCCTTGTGGATATTCTTGCACTCGATGAACAGCAGCGGCAAGCCGTTCACGAATCCGATCAAGTCCATGCGCCGCCGATAGATATCGCCCCTCACCCAGAGTTCCCGGACGACCAAGAACCGGTTGTTCTCGGGGTTGTCGAAGTCAATGAGCCGCAACGTCGGCTTCTCAATCTCGCCCTTGGCGTTCCGCATGTTTACACGGACCCCGTCGCGGATCATCGCGTACTTATCGCGGTTCGTGTCGAGCAGGGTTTGGCTCGTCGAATAGTCCACGACCTGACGAACCGCGTCATCGTAGGCTTCCTTCGGCAAGCCGGGGTTCAGTGTGTCAAGGGCCTCCCGCAGGTCGCGAGTGAGGACGACTTCACGGTCGTGTTCCCGTCCGAGCAGGCTTACCGGCCCGAAGGTCTCATTGTTGTAGGCGTACACGGAGACCCATCCGAGAGCCTGCTCGAAGTATTCGGCAGTTGTCTTCTGAACAAGAGTGTCCTCGGTATAAGCCATTCCCATATCTATCTCATCGTCCGGTTCCACGGGGGGCGGAGGGTGGCTATCAAGCCTCGCTCAAGTTCATCGTAATCTTCGCAGATGTGAGCAAAAATCGCAAAGTCCTTCCCTGCCCTTGCCAGAATGAGGAGGGCCTGATTGATGCGGCAGTTGGTTTGTTGCCCGCCCTTGTAACAGTTTTTCGGGGATATGTTCCCATAACCAGTTTCGAGCCTGCTTCGTAGATTCGCGGCCTTCCCCACGTAAACCAGTTCGCCGCCCGCAACGAAGAGGTAGACGCCGCTTACTCTAGGCAAGCCTGGGACCTTGAACTTGCAGAACTCCCCTTGGCCGTACTTGTGGAGTTTCGACGTTGCGCTTTTCGAGTAGCGAGATTGAGGTGAGTGTTCAACGACCTGACCGTTCAAATCGCGCTCGATCGCTATTGGCCCAAATTCCTCAAACTCGCGGCCATTCAAAACAACTATCTCCCTGTGTCCCATTTCGTGTACATCGTCCTCCCGAAGAACTTGAGTATGTTCAGCCCACCTCTCCCATTTGCCGGTCGAAAGCCTGACGGATGAGACTCATCGCATAAGGCAATGCATCGAAGGAATCCAGTGAGAATCGCACGGCTCCGTTCGCTGCCCAGCCGCGTTCCCCCGCGCTCTCCGCCAGACCCTGAGGGTCGTCCAACTCCACCATGGGAATCTTCAGGACCAAGCAGAGCCGCATCTGCTGAGGGTAAACGTTCACAAAGTTCGTCTCGGCCTTATAAGCAATGTAGTCCGCTCGACAGACCTCGGTCACGACAGGATCTAGGGCTAACACCTCCTGGCGCAACTTCTCAAACATCTGCCTCACTTCGGGCAGTTGAAGTTGTGGGTAGGAGTCCAGAGTGAACTCAGACGCAGGCGAAGGGGGATTTAGTTTCAGGGCAGACAACGCCTCTGGACTTACTTCAGGCCAAACCCAAATCTTGGAGGCCAACTGTGCTAACTTCTCCGCTCGAAGAACGATCTGATCTTCGTTCCACTCGTCAAGTTGTCCCAGTCCCTCATTCACCTTCAGCGGGCTATGAGCAAAGCCTCCCTCCATGTCCCGCTTCATAAGGAACGGTTTGTCGCTGTACTCGGAGTTGTAGCCGGTTAAGGTCAAGTTGCCCAGCGTGTGCAAATACGTCGAGTGAACCCTCTGCCAGTTTTCTCCCAGCATGGTTCGCCACTCGGGGCGCAACTCCTCGTTCTGCGGCATGATGTGCTCGACCGTATACTGGTCGACGGGAACACGCTCTTTTCGGAGGAAATTTTCGATGCGGCGAAGCCAATAACTCCGAAGTCGGAAGTTGTAAAGATCACGGCTCTTGAGATTCCGCTCAAACTCTTCGTTACTTGGGAACCGCCGGTACGACGATTTACTCAGAAATTCAACACGCACACTTTCTAGATAGCGGTCCTTGTCAAGACTCCGGGCGAAAGTCGAAAACGTCCTGTTGAGCGAGTTCGTCGGAATCTGACAGACCGCCCGCCGGAAAATGTAACTGTCGATGAGTCGAACGATCTCAGCGAAATCGGATTTCGCCAAACGACCAGCCTCGAAGTCTGCATAGAGTTCGAGAATCAACGGGTATTCGACTCCCATCCTCTGATCGCGCAAGTCGTGGAAAGCCTCTGCGAGTTCTTTATCAGTTTCCTTGCCAAGCGCGTACCGATTGTAGTATCGCGAGTAGTCGAGAATCTCCCGCATCAGACTCTCGACGCCCTCAACTTCATTGCTGGCAGCGTAGGTTTTGAAGGCGGCGTAAACCTGGTCGTTCCGAGGAACGTCGCCCGTCCTCACCGTCAAGTAATGACGCATGAAGTTGTCGAAGTGTGCAACGTAGCCTTCTTGCCCAAACTCCAACTCCATCGGACGCCAATAGTGGTCGTAGAGGCGCGATTGAAGGTCGGGTTCCAGGCTCATCAGAACATAATTCCGAATAAGGTCGGCGTGACTCAGTTCGCGCCCGGTTGAGTTGAGGCTCTCAAACACGAGTTGAGGGTTATCAACCCCGCGAGTGAGCGACACATCAACGATCATCAATTTCGAGATGCCCCGACAGACCACATCGATCTTCCCAGCGGACTCTTTGATCTTCCGTTTGAAGAACTCGAAGTTCTCGTAAATGCGAACCGACGGAATGTGCGGCTCGGGCAGGTCGCCAATGATGGCGCAAAGCGAGGTCTTATCGGTCTGGCTAAGGAGCAACCGATAGAGCCTTTCGCCCTTCTCCAAGCGATTGACCAAGTAATACTCACGAATCTTGTCGGCCGAGAAGCCGTCCACCGGCTCGTCGCCTTTCACATGCTGTCCCAATGCGGCGAGTAAGAGACTGACGGTTGTCAATCGCTGTTGACCGTCAATCACCATGAGCGGCGACCATTGAACGACCGTGGATTGATCTTGCTCAATGTACACAACTGAGCCGACGAAGTGAGCGTTGATTTCGTCCGAGTTGCCAGCCCGCAGGATGTCCGTCCACAACTGTTCGCACTCGGGCTCCCGCCAACTGTAGGTGCGCTGGTAGATGGGGATCACGAACTGCTTACCCGATTCAAGAAATTTGAGGAGCTTGGCTTCGACGGCTTTCACGGTAATCTCACCCCAGTAATCACAAGCCTGTCTAACTCGGCTGTTCTTTCGATTAAGGCTCTTGAATTGTCGTTATCGAATTCCATATTTGCCGTTTTCCATTCCTTCCAAAGTGTTCGCAGGTTTTCACCGCTCATCTGTGCAATGGCGACTCCACTATCTGTGGCTGAGGTTTCCAGGTCAACCTCGCTGATCTGGGTTGAGTGGTACGTTGCCAACATCATGATCAAGGCTCTCACGAAAATCGGCCCGTGGGCTGTTAGCGGACTGATCACAGAATCTTTGCATTCGTCGTACCCAAGCGAAAAAGCCGAGAGGAGCCAATAATGCGTGAACTCATGAATGCACTCGTAGAGATACCGTGACGGGTACTTGTTGGCGCACTCGTACCGATTGAGCCTGGCATTGTAGAGCATAATCGGCTCATCGCACTCGAAGAACGTGCTTCCGATCCCGGCTAACCCTTCGTTATTCGCCCATTCGTTCATGTCCTCTATCGCCTGATTCATATGGATCTGCACGTTGTCTTTGGCCTCCTTGTAGAATGAGTCAAGTGCACCGTCTTGCCACGCATAGAGTATCTGCTGTTGAGGATCGGCTACGACGTTACTTTCAAACGTGTCGAAGACGAATCCGACGAGTGCCTTTCTTGATTCGCTCACACTTCTATCTCCCCTGACATTAGGCGAGGAAGGAGGAGGTCACGAGCCTCCTGCAACTTGAAGACTTGTGCCTTCAGGATGCGCACCTGTCGCTGTATTGTCGAAGCCTGATCTTCAAACTCTTTAAGAACGGCTTCGCACGGAATCACGATCTCGCGGCTGTGCGCCATGTCTCGATTGAGGCCAGGCACTGCAACATCGGTATTAATGAACGGAACGTCGCTCAATGCATGAAACAGGAAGAGCGAGGCCCTCGCGGAGTCGATGTAATAGGTTGTGTCAATCGGGAAGAAGTCCGCGTCCGACCAGTACACGGCACCGACGTTGCCCTTTCGACCGATGATGATTCCTGGCCCTGCAACGAGAGCTTTTTCGTGTGTACCGACCTGCCCGCTCGACCCAAAAACTGGGAATGGCCCGGGAACTCGATTGTCTTCCTTCAGAGCCTTGCCGTAGGCGAACGGTGAGTAGTCGCCGATCTTTCTCTTGTTCCAGCCCTCAGGCACGCCGTTTTCGATCTTGGTGTGTTCATGACCGGGGAAGCGGAGGCGGACGAACCACTCCCGGTAGATCAGCTGCGCCGCCTCTTCCAGCAACTTGATCCGCCGCCGGTTGTTCTTGATTAGCGCATCATAACTGCCAATTGTTGACGCAATCCGACCTTGTTCTTCGAGAGGATGTAAGCCAACAGAAGCACCCTTCAATTTCTCTATTGTGAACGCTTGCTGACTCGTTCCAATGGTGCATTTTGCGAGTTCAGCTTTGCCGTGCTTGGACTGGAGCCAGTAATACAGATATTGTCCTAACACACCGCGCAGATTACGGAACCAAATGAGGTTCCCGTCTTTAAAGTAAAAGGTCTGATTTTCCGGGACTAGGTAAGGGACGCCAAGCGTGCCAACGGAGGTGAGGAGAAGGTCACCCGCTTGTGGAGCACCGAACCTCCCCTCGATTTCAGAAAATCGGCCCGGCGCGATGTATAAATCGCTCCTAGTTTCGCCTGTCGAGAACATCTCAACTACTTCCTTTCCACGCCAAAAGGGTACGCCTTCCGCAAGGTACTCCGAAGCATAGATGCGCTTGCTAGACGTAATGTCGGCTACGTCACCAAGTTTTGTGAGCGTGATCACGGGGCGAGCACCTCCAGATTCGCAGAGATGGTTGCGGCAAGTTCGAAGGCCTCATCATTCAGACCTTGAAGCTCCTCGTGAATCGCTCGGAGTGCTTCCTCGAAGTCGAAGTCCTCATCCTCAAGTTCAGGCGCGACGCCAACGTATCGCCCCGGTGTCAGCGACCAGTCGTTCTTCGCAAGCTCCTCGTGATCGACGAGCTTGACCAGGCCCTCGACGTCGCGAAGCTCTCCTTCGGGGAACCGTTCTAAGAGCCAGTGCGCTTGCCGGTGGACGTACCGACAGAACTTGAGTTGCTCGACCGCGCCCTTCCGCGTCTCTTCAACCGCCTTCTTCGCCCGAGTGACCCTTGCGTTTGCCCAAAGGTCGTTGTCCTTGGCTTCAAGCTCTTTCTCGGCAACGTCGATCAGGCGATTCAGGAGTTTGGAGGCGTGATCCATCGCCTTGATCAAGTCTCGCGTTCCGTCGGCGGAGTGAGCGAGGATGTCCCAGACGCCAGAATGCTCGTTCCGCTCGATGCCCGATAGAGCCTGTTCGCCAATGGGAACCAGACCAATGAGCGACTCCAGATGCTGATGAACGTCGGAGATTGATTTTTCAATCTCGGCCCACAGTTCGCCGTGCGGCGCGTCGGCGTTGACCTTGCCCCAGAACGGCTCGACCTCACGCTTGGCGGCGTCGAGTGCCTGAACGAACTCCTCGACCGGCGAAGGAACGGTGCCCTCGCCCGTTCGCGTCTCGACAAACGATGTCCGCAGCTCCTCGACCGTACGATGCAGGTACGAGGCGACAAGCTCCCAGAACCGCTCGTTTTGGCCTCGATAAAGCCACACGATGCTGAGCAGGTTCTGAAGCTGTTCGGGCGAGAAGTCGTAAATCTTGCGTGTGACCTTGCGGAAGACGTTCCGCGCATCGAGCATCAGCACCTTTTCTCGGTGTTCTTCGGGCTTGGCCTTGTTCAAGAACCAGAGTTCGCAAGGCACGGTGCGCGTGTAAAAGAAGTTCGAACGGATCGAGACCATGAGATCGACCGCCCCTGTCTCGACGAGCTTGCGGCGAACCGCCGCTTCGTCCCGGCCCGCACTTGATGCTTGCGAGGACATGACGAAGCCCGCCCTTCCCTTCTCACTCAGATAACTGTAGAAATACGAAATCCAAAGGTAGTTCCCGTTCGAGACTTTTCCGCCCTTATTGACGCCCGGCAATCCGAACGGAAGTCGCGGGTCGTTCCTGACTTTCTCCGCATCGACCTCGTCCACGTTGAACGGTGGATTTGCCATGACGTAGTCGCACCCACCGCGAAGGTCCAGGGGATCCTCGTAATAGGTGATGGCCTTCTGGATGTTTCCTTGCAGGCCGTGAACGGCGAGGTTCATCTTGGCGAGATTAATAGTCGTTCCGTTCTTCTCGAGTCCCCAGAACCGCAGTCTCTCTGCTGGATTCTGCTTGTGTTGCTCGACGACGCGTGCCGACTGAACGAACATGCCTCCCGACCCACAGGCCGGGTCAAAAACCCTGCCGGATTCTGGTTCGAGCACGTTTGCGATGAACTGAACGAGCGAAATCGGAGTAAAGAACTCGCCTCCGTCGTGCGCCTTCTGATCGGCGAACTGAGTGAGGAAGTACTCGTAGATGCGTCCGAAAACGTCGCCCGACACTTGCTTGAGTTCGTCTGGGTTAAGTGTTCGCAGGAGGTTTCTGAGAACGTCGTCATCGAGTTCTTGGTACTCCGACTTAGGCAAAACACCTCGAAGCGATTCATAGTCGTCCTCGATGGACTCCATTGCCGCGATAATCGCTTGCGCGACATTCGTCCCGGTTGGGAGCGAAACAAGATAATCGAACTGAGCCTCCGGACGGAGGAAGATCGACGATTTGTTGCTAAAGTCCGCCTTTGTGATCGCCGGTCTCACGCCCCCACGGCTTGGAAGGCTTGCCTCAATATCATCTTTAACCGCCAAGAACCGGCTGTACGCGTGCCTCAAGAACACCAAGCCCATAACAGGCAGGAAATACTCGTTCGACGCATAGGTCGAGTTCGCTCGGAGTTGGTCAGCAGCGCTCCAAAGTCGCCGCTCAATCGCTTCGATGTTTTCTAGTTGAGGCATGTGCTGGTTGGAAATGTTAAAACTGGAAGACTTGGCACTTCAGGCTGGTAAGTCGAAATGACATGCGGCTTGGTCAGTATCTCCTTCGATCTAGCGTTCGAGGCTCCCCTGGCGGTCTCCACTACAAACTATACACGAAGTTGCTGATTTTATTAGGTACTGCGATACCGCGGATTGCGTTTGATTTTTTACGAGCGCCTCTTTGGTTTTGTCTGCCATGTAGACGGATGTTTCGCGCCCCGGTTTCTCTGACGACAGAGGGGATTTCGGGCTGTTCAGGTTCAAAGCGTAGCGGTTCTTGGGTTTCGGGAGCGGGGTGTGGTGCAGAGGGCGAGGGGTTTTGTGCCTTTTCTATCGGGTGATGTGGCGTAGGCGGCGTCTGATGTTCAGCAGGTCGTGGTTGTTGTGCAGAAGATGACGTCTGCTGCGCGGCGGATGGGAGTTGTTGTACAAGAGGTGTCGTCTGCTGTACGGAAGGTCGCGCGGGAGGTTCGGAAGGCGACGGTTTCTGGACATCAGCGGGCGGGTTTTGACCAGAAGTTGGCGGGGATTGTCGCACTTCGGGCGGGGGTTGTGGGGCGGGTGGTAGACGTTTGGTGGGGGGTTGGGGAGTTAGTTGTTGGGGAGTTAGTTGTTGGTACAACCTTCCACTTGAGGGGAAGTTCGTGAACGAAGTGAACGGGTAGGGGCTGGTTCGCTTAGTCCCCCACCTGTTCGCTAGCGCTCACAGACTCCCCCGTAGCGGGGGAGACGCGCAGTCATGGGGTGCGGCGATATTTGTGGACACCAGTTATCGTTGCATGGAGACAATAGAG
>CALMEF010000197.1 GCA_937862825.1 uncultured Armatimonadota bacterium | reverse complement strand
GAGGCGGTCGTGGCGGCGGTGGAAGAGACCGAGATCGTGGTGGCCGAGGCGGTGACCGCGGTGGTCGAGGTGGTGACCGAGGTGATCGTGGCGGCCGAGGAGGCCGAGACTATGATCGCGACCGTGGTCCTCGAGACGACGCTCCCGCGTCAGCGGTAGTGGACGACTCACCCCGAGCTCCTCAAGTCCCTGATGCGTTCCCGAAGAAGGAACGACGAGGCGACGAAGACGTAAACGCTCGCTTCCGACCACGACGCTAACCTAAGCCTCAATAGACAAGCCCTCGGACTGAGTTCGAGGGCTTTTTGCTTTGCCGACTTCTTCGCTGGTGCCAACCGATTTTCGAATCTCATATGACTAAGCCGTTGGGAACGAAAAAAGTCAACAAAGATTTGTCACATTTTCGTGTGAGTCATCTTGTGAAGCGCTAACCACCTTGTTGGTGGGACTGAGGCCGCTTCAGGCTTTGCGAACGTAGCGTGAATCCTCTTCCAGTCGAACAGCAGGCAACCGCACCCTTTAAGCCCTTTGCGATCTCCGCGATCGTTGCGTGAAGCCCTCCTTCTGGCGGGAGCCAATTCACCTCAAAATCTGATTGCACTGCCTAACGCCAAACAGGTCACCCACGTGCTCGTAGTTCTGCTTTGCGATTCGCGCCATGGCCAAAGCATCGGCACTTCTCCCTGCTCGCGCCGACACCTGCGCAATCTGCAGTTGCGTGGTTGCGATCCAGCGCCGGTGGCTCAATCGCTCCCAATGCGCCAAGCACTGGCGCAGGTCAAGAAGGGCACTTTGGTGGTCGCCCTCAGCACTCGCAAGAAGCGCCCGTTGCGCTTTCATGTCCACCAGCAAATTCTGGTCGGGATTGCGCTTCATCTCCAACTCGGCAAGGTCAAACTGTCGCCGCGCTCGGTTCGGGTCGCCCTTGGCTGCATAAAGCACTCCCAGACTCCGAAGCGTGGATGCGGCTCCACGAAAGTCGTTGGTTTCTCGCAACCCTTTTAGGGCCTCTAAGAGGTGAGCCTCAGCGTCGCCGTATCGGCCCAAGCGGGTTTCTGCGGCTCCCAAAACCTCCAAAACCGAAGCATATGCCCATTCAAACTTAAACGCTTCTCGCAAGACCAGCGACTTCTTGAAACACTCAACCGCTTGCTCAAGGTCGCCCGTTGCCGCGTAAACCTCTCCTTGCAGTCGGATCCCCTCCGCCAAAGCAGACTCATGGCGATGACTCGTGGCCCGATAGATCGCCTTTTCTAGGATCGTATCCGCCTTCTCTAACTTGCCTTCGTGGTATGCCTTGCGGCCTTCCTCCACAAGTTGCATGGCGAGGGGATCCTCGATCTGCGGCTTGCGAGTGAACGCCCAAATCGCCAAAAGTGCTGGCAACACAAAGCCAGCAGCGACTAGCGGCATTCTGGCCCGAGGGCTGGGAAAGGGCGCTGGAGCGGGCGCGACTTCCGAAGGAGAAGGGTTGGGCATGGGCTCCGCAAATGAATCCTGCCACTCGAGGTTCAGTTGCTTGAATACGTCCTGCAGAACCGATCGATCATTGCCTTTCCGGTTCAGTATCCGCTCGGAAGTTCCGACACTCACCTCCATCAGCGCTGCACGAGCCTCCCGGTTGAGCCGACCAGTCAGGTTCAAACGATCCCACTCATCGTTCAGCCGACTTTTCAGAAGCAACAAGGCTTCTTCCGTCAATCGAACCGCACGGCGTCGGCTGGTTGAGTCTCCCATGATGGAATTCTACAACGGATTCCGTTAAGTTGTCCAATCTTGGTCAGACATGGCGCAAGTTTCAGGCGCTGGCAGTACGGGCCAAACTCCCCATAGGGTCCCAAGGATCGAGCGCGATGGGCTCCAACTCCAGCCCGGCGAGGACTTCGTCGGGCAGAAACTCCCTCCGCACGGCGACTTCATACATGTACTCGTCAAACCAACTGTCGGACATTTGAAAGAACCCCTTGTCGCCTGGTTTGTCGCTCCAAGAGTTCTCGACGCGCCACTTGGTGGCGTTGCGATCTGCATCAATGTCCACACCGGTGAACACCATCGCGTGAGTCATCTGAGAATGTCCGTAAGTCAGCCGCTGGGCCTTGCCAAAGGTCGGCGTCGCTCCATAAACAAGATCAAAGTCAAACAGCCCATCGTCCATCACCCCAAGGTCGCGATCTAGGCACTTCCCGACGTCGCATCCGAACCAAACCGCCTCACCCGATTGAAGTTGCTGGATCGCAGCCCGCTTCATGGTTTCCAGGTCAACATTGAGGTAGCGCACCATCTCGCCGCCAACCACGTTGCCCAGATACTTTACGGTGTACGTCTGGTTGGTCCGATGTGCCGGTCGCGGATCATGAATCAAACAGACATAGGTGTTCAAATCCACGCCAATGTGGCGCGCATAAAACTCTTGAGGCGTGATCTCCCCGTTGCGATGAAACTCGCGGTCCTTGTCTCGCCACTGCCAATGAAACGTTTTCGGCGGTTCGCCCAAGTGAATACACAGCACACGGTACATCGCTGCCATGGTCTCGGTGCGGATGGCGTCGACGTTTGCCCCGCGCTCACGCATTCGGCAAGCGGCCGAGCGGAGAAGCGAGGTCATCTGGAAAGTCATTTGCCCGGTGTTACTTGAACTCTCCGTCTCGGGCATTACCGACTTCGGGACAAGGCCGTACTTGTTCACAAGGTTCACGAACATGTGCCACTGCCCGCCATCCTGAAGCGGATTCACGAGCAGAAAGTCAATCAGCCTTGATCCATCTGGCTCCTCCAAAGTCTCTGAAATGGACTGGAGGAAGTAGTTCGCCTTCTCCAACTTGTCCCAAAACAGGGTGTAGTTCTGGCTGAGTTCGAAGTCGTCGGCCAGGTTCATATTGCGAGCCGCTTCGTAACGCAGCACGTTCATGGCCGCAAACATCCAGCAGCGACCAGAATTGTTCTGAGCGGTGGCCTTGTTCTCGGGCAAATGCGTGCTGAAACTGTGGTCAAGCCTGGACGCGGTTTCGCGCTTCAAAGCGACCTTGGACACCGGCGTGGTGCACACCGCGTTCATGGCGAGCCGGTAACGAGGGTCGGCGTCAAAGTCCTTTCGGTAAGTCTCCAAGTCGACGTTGCTCAAAGCGCTAGGCATGTGAGAGTTTAGCCCGTTGCCGATCTGTCCGATAAGTCTGATCTGTCTGATCGGTCAGAGTTCTCGTCAGACTTGTGATACAATAACTGCACGAACGGAAGTTCGAATCTACACGGAGGCTATTTCAAATCATGCAAATCATTGTCACCACCCTTCTTGCCGCCTCCGGTCTCGTAGCCTAACCCCTCACTTGTTTTCCGGAGGTCCTCTCCGTCCGCGCGTAATTGCGCCACGACCTCTGGAACAAGACATTGAAACGTAAGAAGAACCCATATTTCGAATCTAAACTCGATCATCTCGACCACAACGAGCGAACAAAGATCCTCAAGCAGGCTTCGCGGCTGCGCAAAGAAGCCCTAGCCCGTGGCGGGCGACGAGCCTCCCTTGGTGACCTCATCCATGAAGTCACTGCGACTCCTGGTGCACTGAACATGCCAACGGAAAGCGGCACTGTCACGTGGATCGGGGCAAAATCTGCTCGAATCAACGAGTTGGAAGTGGACCTCAATGGCCATCGCGCCGTCGTCGGCGACGTTGTCCGATACGCCCGGTTCGCCGAGCATCTCAGAATCATAGCCGTCGAGCCCCGTCGAACGAAACTCGCCCGACCCAACGTGGGCAATGCCAACGTGGAGCAGGTGCTGGTCGCAAATGTCGACCTGGTGGGCATCGTTGTCTCAGTGACCTCACCGCCGCTTCACCCGCGACTCATTGACCGCTACCTGGTCGCCATCCAGTTGGGAGGTGCAGAACCGGTACTCGTGGTGAACAAGGCCGACTTGTTGGACGCCGAGCACCTCAACAAGGAACTTGAAAAGGTCCGTCCTTATCGGGCCTTGGGCATTCGAAACGTGATTTGCTCGGCCAGCAGCGGGTTCGGGATCGACGCCCTGCGTGCCTCAATCGCGGGCAAGGTCTGCGCCTTTGTCGGCCACAGCGGCGTCGGCAAGTCATCGATTGTGAATGCCTTGGCTCCCCAAGTACAAGCGGAAACCGGTGACCTTATGCGTGGATACGGGCGTGGCGCACATACCACCACGGCGTCATCCATGTTCGAGGTTGGTAACGGCACTCGGCTGATTGACACGCCCGGAATCCGAAGTTTTGGCCTCGGGAAGATGACGCTGGGTGAACTGGAATCCGCGTTTCCTGAGTTCGGTGAGTTCTCATGCAAATTCCGCGATTGCTCGCATCGCCACGAGCCGGGCTGTGGCGTCCGAGAGGCGATCCAACAAGGAGTCATGTTTCCAGAACGCTATGAAACCTACCTACGGCTTCTGGAGGAGGTGGTTCCAGGGTCATGAATATGGCTCACCCAACTCTAGTTCAATCGCGTTGGTGGAACAACTGGTGGAAGTCCACCGTCTATATGGTGGAATGGCCCTAAACATCAAGAACAAGGAGGCGGAAGCGTTGGCGAACAAACTCGCTTCGATAACTGGCGAATCCTTGACGACTGCGGTGAAGGTGGCCTTGGAGGAGCGACTGGAACGTATCCAAGACCCGACGTTACTTGAGCGACGGTTGATCAAGATTGCCGAGTCGTGTGCCTCTCGACTCGGCAATGCTAAAAACCTCGATGTCAATGAGCTCTTGTACGATGAGCGAGGACTCCCCAAGTGATCATCGACTCCTCGGCCTTGGTCGCCATCCTGAAAAAGGAAGTCGACGGCCTTCGGTTCGCTGATCAGATCGATCGCGCCACCGCGCCGACGCTGTCGGCGGCAACATTTCTCGAAGCCGCCATCGTGATCGACAGCCG
>CALMEF010000196.1 GCA_937862825.1 uncultured Armatimonadota bacterium | reverse complement strand
CTTGACAAGGAGAACCTTGATCCTGCCCGCGACGAGATCCACGAGATGTTCTTGGAGCACGTGATGCAGCAGGCACCGGGCTACAGCAAGTTGCTTGAGTGGACCAGTGAAGAGGTGATGGCAACTCCCAACGCTGTCGGCAAGCTCCTGAAGGAGTACGCTGACAACGAGAAGATCAACCTGTTGGGTGTTGACATTGGCGGAGCGACGACCGACGTTTTCTCTGTGTTTGGGGGCATCTATAACCGAACCGTTTCCGCCAACCTCGGAATGAGTTACTCGATCTGTAACGTGCTCAAGGAAGCGGATATTGAAAACATTGCGCGATGGTTGCCGTTCGAGATTGATCCTAGTGAAGTACGCAACCGCTTGCGCAACAAGATGATTCGTCCAACGACGATCCCTCACACCTATGAGGACCTCCTGATTGAGCAGGCTGTCTCACGTGAGGCTCTTCGGCTTGCATTTGCGCATCACAAGAACCTGGCACGTGGCCTTACCGGCATGCAGCAGCAGCGCGACGTTGGTCAGATTTTTGATCAGAGCGCCAGCGGCGAGACACTGGTAAAGATGATGGCGCTCGACATGATCATTGGCTCAGGTGGTGTGCTTTCGCATGCGCCCAAGAGAGCGCAGTCAGCGCTAATGATGATGGACGCTTATCAGCCTGAAGGCATCACCATGCTTACGGTTGACTCCATCTTCATGACCCCTCATCTTGGCGTCCTGAGCCAGCATCATTACAAAGCAGCAAGAGATGTCTTTGAATATGACTGTATCGTGAAATGCGGGCATTGCATCTCGCCGGTTGGAAATGGCAAACCGGGAGAAACGGCTGTCACGGTCACCGGTGAAGGAGTGAATGAGGTCGTTCCTTACGGCAAGATCAAGATCATCCCTTGTGGTCGCGATGAGTTCAAGACGCTAACGATTGAGCCCGGAAAGTCCTTTGACGTCGGTGCTGGCAAGGGCAAGGCGATCACGGAGAAGTTGGAAGGCGGAACCGTTGGCATCATGATTGATGCTCGAGGACGACCGTTCAACATCGAGTTCACGACCCAAAACCGTGTTGCTCAACTTCGAGACTGGTTGAGTTGCATGAACCTTCCTCTACCTTCATGATCCACGAGTCTGCCTATGTCGATGAAGGCGCAATCCTAGGTGAAAACACCAAGGTCTGGCATTTTGCGCACGTCTGCAAGAACGCGAAGGTGGGCTCAAACTGCGTTTTGGGCCAAAACGTGGTGGTGATGCCAAATGCGGTTGTCGGTGACTACTGCAAGATTCAGAACAACGTCTCCATTTACGAGGGGGTGGTTCTCGAGGACTACGTGTTTTGCGGGCCCAGCATGGTCTTCACAAACGTGTTGATCCCTCGCTGCGAGTACCCCCGAAACACATCGTCTGATTACCTCCAAACCATTGTCAAGCGTGGTGCCAGCATTGGTGCCAACGCGACCATCGTCTGTGGAGTCACTTTGGGCGAGCGTTGTCTGATCGCGGCCGGTGCGGTTGTAACCAAAGATGTCCCGGCCTATGCACTGGTGGCGGGCGTTCCGGCGCGGCAGATTGGGTGGGCATGCCCGGATGGCACACCCGTGTTCTTGAAGGAACTTGAAAGCGAGGAAGCCAGGGCGGCAATGCTAGAACGAACCGGCGAGCAGGGTGCTATGCTGCTCGCGGCGATTGGGACTATTTCTCAAGGTGTCTGATGTCGCTGGTTTGAACTCGGAAGCGGCTTCACGTACGTGGAACTGATTGAGTGAGAATTCGGATAGCCGTACAGTTCGGGTTGATACAGGCGACCACGTTTCATTTCTGGCTTCTCCTCCTCAGTTATCGGCGGGTGCTTTTGCCCCCACCGATCATTCCTAGTCGCGTCGACACGCCACGAGACTTCCATTAGCGGAAGGCTGGTTCGAATCTTGAACCGGTTCCCTGAGATTTTTCGGGCGATCTTTGCTTGTGCGAAAACTTCCGTGTCGTCATCTTCGACGATGGTCAATGTATATTTGAAATCTTTGTTGATCGCCTCAAAGTAACTGGGAAGTTCAACCCAGGCCTCTCCTCCTTTGTCAGTTCGAACGATTCCGTTGTAGAAGTTTTGTGGCTCCGGCGATTCACTGCAGAAGTGCCTTAGAACTTTGTTCTCGGGATCAAGGGGGTGATCGATGCAGAATGACTTAGTCCCGGATGTGGCGGTGTTGCCTTCGGCAAAGACTGCATATTGACCTCCAATCGCCCAAAGACCGTAGCCACCTGCAGTATATGTCTTGAAGTACCCTCCACATGCATCCCCTGTAGTCGGCTGGCCAATACCAACTACACCGCACCCGTTGCCTTGTGAGACGCCTTGTATTCCAGTTGTAATTCCCGTTCCATTTGATATGCCCAGGACACC
>CALMEF010000195.1 GCA_937862825.1 uncultured Armatimonadota bacterium | reverse complement strand
GAACGGCGCAATGGCTGATTGCCAAGCCAGGGTCGAAGGGACGCGATAAGTCGCAGGCTGAGGTCAGTGCTACCTTGCTTGATGAGATCCGTGGCCACTCGGAGAGCCAATTCGATTGATGAGGAAATCGTCAAGTCGATGGTGTTTCGGGATCGGACATCGGTAAACCATTGAACGACCCGGTAGGCAAAGTTCAATTGAGCGTCCGACTCAACTGGCGTCACACACGACGCTGTTGTGGGACTCACCTTAACGTTTTGGCGCGTGTCATCCCAATAAACCAATCCAGCAAGGATGCTCTCCTCCAAGCGGTTTGGTTTCAAACCTGCGCCAAACAGCAGCAGGTCTGGGTGGCAGGAGGTTCGCAATGAAGCCAAAATGGCCACGATCTCTTTGGCTTCATCGGAAAGGTAATCAAGACTGGTTTGAATCGCGAGTTCCAGCGATGTTTTGCGGTTTTGAACCCCCTCTCCAACGGTTAGATTCTCCAGCCCGCGAAGCATTGCTGAAACGGTGGCTGCGGTTCCAATCGTGCCTGCCAGCCGCCCGGCAAGTTCTAGTGCGAGCGGTAACTGCTCACAAAGGCCGACGAGTTGATTGAGGTCGTCGTCATTCAGGTTGGTTGGGGTGCTCGTTTGGACTTGACGAATCTGATCGACAAGCATCTCCTTTGCGGATGCAGCATCGATTGGTCCTACGAGATAAACCACTTCGGGCTCAATGCCGAGTCTGCGGTGTCCGGAAAGGATGATCGTGTTTCCGCGAAATGCCTCCAGTAAGCCTTCCGGGGCTTCTGGAGAAAAATGGTCGATGAGAAGGACGGCCGATGAAGATTCGGACACGTAGGTCGCGACCTTGTTGGCAGCGGTCGTCTCCAAATCAATGTAATCAACTTGGTCACCGGTTGAGTCTGCTAACCGCCAGTAGAGTTCTCGGAGCAAGTGACTCTTACCGACCCCAGATTGACCTACCAACGATAGAACCTGCGTCGTCTCTGTCTTTGTCGCCTTCTCCTGGAGGGTCTGCAATAACTCGTCCCTGCCAAACGTCACCGGGGGACGGATTGGTCGCAGACGCTCTTTGCTTTGTTTCGCTGGTGCATCCAGTTGATCCAAGAGGGCGTTGAATAGGGCTTCTTGAGCTTGACTTGGCGTTTCACCGTACTCATCGTCCAGCAATGCCTCGTAGGCCTCGTACGCACGAACTACGTGGTCCTTCAAGCCGAGCGCTGCATACAGCGTGATCAGAGGTTCCAGCCGAGCACTTGTCAACTGGTTGTCAAAGTCGAACTTCTGGACACGGTCCAGAATGAGGCTAATTGACTGCGGGCCATAGGCGCTCTTAGCAAGGCCGCTGAGCAAGTCAAGAACTTCGTTGGCGATTCTCGACCGAAATGGGTGGACGGCGGGATGGTCAAGGTCCGTGGCGATTGGAGCCTTGGCTAAAGTGGCGGCCTGGACCCACTTTGACGGGTCGGGAGAGGACGCCAGTGCCCTAAACTCGGCTAAGTCAAGGTTGATTACATCGCGGTGAAACCCGACGCGATATGGAGTGATATCCAGAAGCCGATCCGTTGACAGTGCTCGGATGGAGTTCGTAGACCTGGTTAGGAGTAAGGACAGGTTAGGCAACCCTGGAAGGTCCTCGTCGTCAAAAATCGCATCGGCGAGGGCCCTCCGATCCATGGTCAAGTCGGGTTGCAGGGCCACCAACGCTAGTAACACTCTGAGTTTTTGACTGCGCGACACAAACCGTTCGCCGTTTGGTGCGAAAAGTGCAGTGTCACCAAATACTTCAAAGCGCCAGTTCATTGTGGTCTTTTGAGCAATCGCAAACTCAGCATATCACTTTCTAGCCAAAAGTGAAAGGGAAGTGAAAGACCTCATACGCAACCATGTACGGGTCAGGTCGACATCATGAAAAGTTTCTTTGTTTTTCTCGCGTTGATGGGGGTTTCCTTCGGAGTTGCCGAGGTTCGACCGTCGCAGCCTAAAGCGGTTCAGGAGCGGACCTCTGGGCTCTCTTGGAATGAGGTTCAGGCTTACATCTTCTCGCATGCATCGAATGTTGACTCATTGGCACTTTCGTGTCTCGAGTTCGAAGCATCAATTGGAATTCAGACTTGGACACTAACCGACAGTACACCAAAAGACCGCGCACTGAAGGATGGGCCGGGTTTGGGATGGCCTGCCGCAAACGTTGTCATTGAGTTTGAGACAACCGAAGAGGCTGAAATGGCAGCCTCGCTCATTCTAGAAGTTACGAGCGGAGGAAAGGCGCGGCAATAATGTCAACCACATCCACCGACGTCGAACTGCTGCAGCAAGCAGTGGCCGTGCTAAGTCCATTCACCTCGGACTTGCTGGTCGTTGGTGGGCGGATATGGAGCCTTCTTGTGCCTGGACGTGAGGTGAAGGATTATCGTCACCTCGTCCAAATCGGTACCTGGGCGGACCCAAACGCGATTTCTGCGAAGTTATCTCTTTCCGGCTTTGAAGAAAGGCAAGGCCGCTCGGTAAGTCGGATTTGGGAGCGGGAAGACCTGGCGATCGAAGTGTTCAGGACGGATGGGCTTCTTCCTGGACTTTCGAATCCCCATCACACCCCGGTTGGGAACAGCCAGCTCTTCGACCTTAGTAATGGCACCACGCTAAGGGTGCTGACACCCGTTGGCTTTGTCGCCTCCAAACTGTACGACATCGGCAACTGGGGCCTTGGCAACCCGAAGCAGTCCGTGGAGATGTACGACCTACTCCAGTTTATGTGGTTGAGGCACGAGTTTCCTCGTGACCTGGCCTCCGCCACCGATTTGACGCGGGATTTCATCACGATGTCATTCGGCAACCTGCTCGCGGTGCCGTCGGTCGTGCGTCTGGCATCGGAGATGTTCGACTTGACCGTCGGCGATTCAGAGATGATTCTCAAATCGCGATTAGCTTGGACGACGCGCGATCCCTCTGCCATCTAACGCGGTTCGGGGCTCCAAACCCGTATAATCCCGGCATGCACCCGCACCGCGTACCGCTTGAAACTGCCGATCCTGAAGTGTTCCGGATTATCGTCGCTGAGGAAGAGCGGCAAGAACGAAACCTCGAACTTATCGCAAGCGAGAATATCGCCAGTCTTGCAGTTCGTCAGGCCATGATGAGCGTGCTGACGGATAAATATGCGGAAGGGTATCCAGGTCGAAGGTATTACGGTGGCTGCGAAGTAGTTGACGAGGTTGAAAACCTCGCGATCGAGAGGGTGAAGCAACTCTATGGATGCAACTTTGCAAACGTGCAGCCGCACAGTGGTGCGACCGCGAACATGGCGGTTTACTTCGCGTTTTTGAAGCCAGGCGACACGTTGATGGCGATGAACCTCGCCCATGGAGGTCACCTGACGCACGGGTCGCCAGTGAACTTCTCGGGCCAAATGTACAACGTGGTGCCCTATGGCGTGGATAGCGAAACTGAATACATCGATTACGACGAGTTCGAGAGATTGGCATTGGAACACAAGCCGAAACTCATCGTAAGTGGAGCGACTGCCTATTCCCGTCGTTTCGATTTTGCGCGGATTCGCCAGATTGCCGATCGCGTGGGAGCGCTGCACATGTGCGACATGGCGCATTACAGTGGGTTGATTGCCGCTGGAGAGTATCCCAGCCCAATCGAGCACTGCGATGTTGTGACATCAACGACTCACAAGTCGATTCGAGGGCCAAGGGGTGGCATGATTCTCTGGAACAACGAGGAGTTGTCTAAGCCGATCAACATGAGTGTGTTTCCTGGTATCCAAGGGGGGCCGTTGATGCATGTGATCGCTGGCAAAGCCGTTGCGTTCGGAGAGGCACTCAAGCCCGACTTCAAGGTGTATCAGCAGCAGATTCGAAAGAACGCCACTGCACTTGCCGAGGCGATGACGACCGAAGGGTTTCGTATAGTCAGCGGAGGGACCGACTCCCACCTTATGCTCGTGGATTTGAGGCCATTTGGCGTCAATGGCAAGGTCGCTCAGCATGCCTTGGATGAAGCCAGCATTACGACCAACAAGAACTCAATTCCCAACGATCCCGAAAAGCCCTTTGTTACTACTGGTATTCGATTAGGCCCGCCCGCCGTGACCACTCGAGGCATGAAGGAGCGGGACATGGTTGAGATTGCGGGGCTTATTGCAGATGCACTGCGTGATCACGGCAGCCCTGAAGCACTTGCCTCTGTAGCCGCCAAAGTTCATGCCCTCACCGCCAGGTACCCGATTCACCGAGTGTAGCCAATGGCGACTCGCGTAGCCGCAAGAAGTTTCTCCGTGCGGCTTGTCCTTGCCCGAGCATTCAAAACATCGTAATCGTTGGCTTCGATCTTGTCCAAGATTTTCGAGTACAGGATCCGGGCCAGTAGAACAGACCTGCGTGCTTGTGTTGGCAAGAGTGTGATTCCCCGGTCTGCCTTCTCATAGAGACTGCGTGCTCGTGAAATCTCAAACTGCATGAGATTGACAAATCTGTCACTAACGATGCCAACGCTGATTTCAGTAGGGTCAACTTGGAACCGTTCAAAGTCCTCCTGCGGAATGTACAGACGGCCCCGCTCCCAGTCCTCGCCGACATCGCGCAAGAAGTTTGTGAGTTGCATTGCGTTGCCGAGGGCCACCGCGCTGGCCGACACTTCCGGCGTGATAATTACCCCCAGAATTGAACACATCATGAGTCCCACTGCGGCGGCCGAACCGCGCATGTATTGCTCAAGTTCCTTATAACTCGCGTAACGCGACTTTGTGAGGTCTGACTCCATGGCCTCCAGGAATAACAGCGCCTCGGAAAGGGGCACCCCGCAGTTGATCAACGTTTGCGAGAAGGCTCGAAGGACTGGGTCGTTGGGGATGATGTGACCCTCTACCGCCTTGATTAGCTCGCTCCTAAATTCAGCCAGGTTGTCGCGAGCGTCTTCAGTTGAGAACCTGGCCTTATCGTCAACCCATTCGTCAGCCTTGCGAACAAATCCGTATAGGGCGTGGACGTTTTGGCGGATGGGGCGCGGCATCCTTTGTGTGGCGAAGTAATAGGTCGTCCCATACTGACGATGGAGCAAACGGCAGGTCTCGAAGTCTGACGGAGTTGCCCAGACTACTTTCGCTTGATTCGCCTCATGTCCCATCTCTCGTTGATCGAATCCGTCCCCCGAACCAGCAACTGAAAATCGTGTCCCACCCGTACTAATCGTCGTGTTTCCTCGAGCAGGTCTACGAGGTGATTACGGCAATCAGTTAGCAACGTGGTTGAGTGTGCGATTGGGGAGCCTATGCGTATGAAAGCCTCGGCCCGCTCATGCATGGCAAACTCATAGTTGATCGCAACCGGGACAAGGCGAGCCGCGGGGACCTTGCGAGCGAGAAACTCAAGCGACCGCGCCATCGGGCCGATTTCAGGTGGGTAATGGAGCGGCTGATCTGGAAAGATTACGAGGCTCCTGCTTCCGCCTTCAAGTGATCGGACGGTTTGGCGAATCGTCGCTGCCCGGCGACTGGCGTCGTCTTTGGGATAGGGCAATCCGCCAACGTACCGAAAGAGAGGAAACGTATCAAACTCCTCGATCCAATCTAGGCATCGAAGGTTCAATGCATGGGCGACGTGGTACATCAGGTAACCGTCGTACCAACCATGATGGTTTGCGAATAGGATAGTTGGATGCGCGAGGGTTTGCAGTGGCGGTTCCCAATAGACTGCTTTGAAGTTCTTGCGAACCGCTCGTCGAATCATCGCCCCGACCGCTTTTCCAACAACGCCTTCATCTTGGATCAACTGTCAATTGCCCTCCGTAATCGGTCCTCCACCAATTCGGCGGAGATGAGCACCATGGGAAGTCCGTTGCCGGGAATCGTTGACGCACCAACATAGTAAACACCGTCATGGGTGTTTTGCGGCCTCATGAATGCGCTTTGGAAGGTATCGGCGGAAAGCCCAAAGGCTGCTCCCTCATGCAGGTTGAGTTCAGATTGCCAAGTGTTTGGATCACGGGACTTCTCGGCGACGATGTCTTCGGGGTCAAAGCCAACCTCGTTGTCAAGTCTATTGAAGACCTGATCTCGAAGGTGTTGGCGCTGTGCTTCGTCAAAGGGAAACTTCTGGTTAGGACAAGGGATGAGAAGGTACAGATTCATGTAGCCCTCCGGGGCCGCGCTCGCATCGCTCCTCTTCGAGACACATGCGTAAAACGCAGGGTCCTCTACTAACCGCGGTGAGTGGAACAACGCGTCCAAGTTACCCTTGAAATCGCGGCCAAAAAAGACGTTATGATGTAACAGTTTGGGCAAATCTCCGCGAACCTTCAGATACAAAACGTACGCACTACAGGAGTTTCTCCAGGGCTTCTTCGGTGGCTTCCTCGCGAGTTGTTTTCGCGCATAGGGAAGATCTGCATTGACGACCACTGCATCTGCCTTGATCACCTCGCCAGATTCAAGCGTCACGCTAGTCGGATTTACTGACTGAACTGGGCTTTTGAGCCGGATTTCAGCACCCCTCTTTACCGCGTGTTCCGCGACTGCTTCACTGATCGTCGGCAACCCGCCCTTCGGATACCAAATGCCTTGTCCGTATTCCATGTAAGCCAACGTGCTGTAAACCCACGGGGCATCGTACGGTGAAAGGCCCAGGTACATCGTTTGGAATGAGAACAACATCCTCAGCCGCTCATTGTCAAAGGTTCTCTCAACCTGCTTTGCCAGGTTGGAAAGCATCTTGTGTTTGAGGACACGCGCAAGTTGTCGCGGTGATGCAAATGACCCCAAACCTTGAAAGTTGTTACGCACGAAGTTCGGAATCGAAGCATCGTACAGAGCGGCGATCCTTCCGATGAACTCAGGGTAGGCTCTCGCATCCTTTGGGCCGGAGACTCGCTCTATCTCTTGGAGCATTCGAGCCATGTTCGGCGTCCCGTCGATTTGGATGCCATCGGAGTAGAACACCCGGTAACTTGGGTCACAAAGCGTGATAGGTAGGACTTTCTGGAAATCCTCGCCAACATCACGAAAGAGTTTCTCAAACGGGTCCAACATCATCAGTAGGGTCGGTCCACCGTCAAACCGGCAATCCTCTACCCACTCGCGCCGGTTTCTCCCACCTACTTGATCAGTCTTCTCAAGAACGGTAACGCGATGACCTCGGTGGGCGAGACGCAACGCCGTCGCCAACCCGCCAAGACCTGCCCCGACCACCAAAATGTGCTTAGCCACGAACGATGCCTTCTACTTCACTCGGCGAAACAAGGTTAGCATCTGCGGGCTGGTGCAGACTGCTCCAAGCAGGGCCAGCACGATAGACGGAACGAGGTTCTCGAATCCGAGGAAGGCAAGAAAGAGCAGGTATCCCCCGAGCACCCACCGTGTCTGCTGGTTCGCGACAACTTTTCCGGCAAATGTTTGGAACGCCAAGGACCCTAGAAGCGATGTTAAGAACCAACCGAAAGCATTCGTCAAGGGTGCGTACAGGCCTGCGTGGCCTGGCCAAGTCCAATATTGGAGAATATGAATCATCGTCGGCTCCATAAAGAAGTCGATCGCGGTCGCTAAAGCCGCGGCCAGCAGCGATCGCCGCCAAGGACAAGGTGACGGCAAGATCAGCGTCGACGCGCCCACGACCAGAACCCATGCCACTGGGAGCAGGAGAGGAAACTCAAGGCCACCGGGAATCTGTACGGAGGGCTGCCATTCACCTGTGTAGCGGTATTCACCGAACGGAAACTTTGAATAGAGTCCAACGAGTTCTACGGTTAGACCAACGAGAAAGAGTGCGAGCACAGCAAGTCCTGCTCGAGAAATCGAAGTTTGGACTTCTATATTTCGAAAGAGGACGGCAACTCCTGAGAGAAGCATAAGAGCCGAGCAGATTGGTGCAAGAATGGTGGGTTCTGGCAAAATCGTGCGCTGCAGGATCGTCCCAATCACGGAAAACAGTAAGACTGAAACGTAGATGCGAAATGGGAGTCGGTTACTTATCCTTTCTGCTCTCATCTCGTATGCTAAGGCGTGCTCGCCGGTTTCCTCTGGATATTCTACGGACTTCCGGCTTTCGTATCGCTCCTGAACTGGTTGTTGATGCCTCGCCCCAAGAAGTCAACTGAATCAAAGCCCTTTTGTGCCTTGATTCCCGCACGGAATGAGGCCGACAAGATTGGCGCGCTGGTTCAGTCGCTCACAAGGCAAGATTGCATGGTTATTGTGTTCGATGACGAGTCTGACGACGACACGGGAGTGATCGCGCAACAGAATGGAGCCATTGTGATCCGATCGGCTGGACTGCCCGATGGATGGGTGGGTAAGAACCATGCGTGTCACCAATTGGCCCTCGCAGCCGCTGAAGCGTCTCCGTCCGATTGGATGCTGTTTCTCGATGCAGATGTGATTCCATCATCCAACTTCGTTGCGGAGTTTCAGTCTGCTCTTGAGATGTGGGGAAGTCGTTTTCCAGTGGTCACCGGCTTCGCGGAGTTGTTACCTGGTCGGGGGCTTGAGCGGGTGTATTTTGCCTGGGTGCCGTGGATACTGCTTTCCACCAATCCGTTCGGTTTGGTTGCCACAACGGGGAAGGGACATAACTTCTTCACGAACGGGCAGGTTGTCGCGTGGAAAAGCAGCGCCTACTTTGAGTTGATGCCCCACGATGCTTTACGCGGCGAGGTCTTGGAAGACGTGAAGATTGGTCGCCTTCTTGCAAAACACAAGGTCAATGTGTTGGTGGGCAACCTCACGGGAATCTTAGGCGTTCGCATGTATGCCGACCTTGGTTCGGCCTTCAAGGGGATGAGCAAGAACGCATCCTCCATTGCTGGGTCAGCGGTTGGCACATTGGTTCTCGCGGGTCTCTTCGTCGCTTGGGCTTTGGCGTGGTTGTTAGAACCGGCGACCTACTTTGCCCTCCTTGCCTCCGGCCTTTTTACGTCTGCGACGGTCCATCGGGGCCGAAATCGTCCAATTGGTTTCCTCACAGCCTTCTTGCTACCGCTAACGTTGCTATCTGCCGCGGCTACCTGCCTGTGGAGCCTGAGATTGAAGTCGCAAGGTGCGTTAGAGTGGAAGGGGAGAAAGTATGGCTAGCAGGTACCCTGAATGTGAATGATTGAGCGGTACTGCACGGAGGCGATGACCAGTCTGTGGTCGAGGGAAGCGAAGTATGCCCGATGGTTAGAAGTTGAGGTCGCGATCTGTGCCGAATACGCAGAGGCCGGGATAATTCCAAGGGAAGACTACGAAGCCATCAAGGCTGCCGGGAGTTTCGAGTTGGCTCGTTGTGACGAGTTAGAAAAGGAAACTCGGCACGACCTCATGGCGTTTGTCCGCAATGTTTCTGAGCGCGTTTCAGCGCATGCGGGTCGTGAACCGTCACCGTCCCGGTGGATTCACATGGGTGTGACAAGTTATGACGTCATTGACACCGCTCTTGGAATGATGATGCGTGACTCGTGTACGGTCCTCATCGAGTCGGCAGAAAGGCTGATCGGAGCGATCAATGATCTTGATCATCAGCATGGACACCACCCTTGTATTGGTAAATCGCCACCTTAAGCGGCTCGAAGCCAATCGGACTGAGATTGCCGTTGGAAAGATTAGCGGACCCGTTGGGATTCACGCTCACGTGGACCGATCCTTGGAGGCGAAGATATGCGCCCGGCTTGGTCTCTCTGCAGACCCATCCTCGACGCAGATCGTCGCTCGAGATCGTCACGCCTCCGTACTTTGCGAGTTAGCCGTTCTTGCGGGCAGTCTGGAACGCATTGCCACCGAACTCCGAAACCTCCAACGTACCGAGATTCTCGAGGTCCAAGAGGAGTTTGCGAAAGGTCAGACTGGTTCGAGCGCGATGCCGCACAAACGCAATCCATGGAACAGCGAGACGATTTGTGGATTGTCAAGGCTTGTCCGAGGGAACGCCCACGCGATGCTGGAGTCCATCATGACGTGGCACGAAAGGGACCTTACCAACTCATCGCTAGAAAGGGTGATTTTCCCCGACACCTTCCAAGTCGTGGACTTTATGTTGCATCGGCTTACTCGGATTCTGAGCGGCCTCGTCGTCATGCCCGACAATATGGCTCGCAACCTGAGGCTCATGGGTGACCTCGTTTTTAGCGAGCATGTTATGGTGGCGCTAACGAAGAAGGGAATGACCCGCGAGGCCGCTTACAAGGTTGCCCAGCGGAACGCTGCGCTTGCCTGGGAGGGGAACGATTTTAAGACATCTGTGGAGCATGATCCCGACGTAGCAAGCCGGTTGTCCGCTGAAGAAGTTGAAGAGATGTTCTCGTTGGAACACCATCTCAGGAACGCCCCGAAATGAAAATTGGAATTGGCTCTGACCATGCTGGATTTGAATACAAGGAGGCCATTAGAGCGCATCTCGGTCAACTTGGACACGAGGTAGTCGATTTCGGCACCTACTCCAGTGAGTCGACGGACTACCCGACTTATATTCGACCCGTCGCCCTGGCTGTGGCCAATCGCGACGTCGAACGAGGGATCGTGTTGGGAGGTTCGGGAAATGGAGAGGCCATCGTAGCCAACAGAGTCAAGGGTATTCGCTGCGCTGTTTGTTGGAACCTGGAGTCAGCGACGCTGGCCAGATCGCACAATAACGCCAACATGATTTCGCTGGGGGAGCGGATGATGACCGAAGCGATCGCTCTTCAAATCGTAGACACGTTCTTGGAAACAGAGTTTGATGGCGGACGGCACCAACGCAGAATCGACATGATTGACCAGCCATGAAGGCCGAGAAGAAGCCCTCCCTTTCACCGAGCAAGATCTCGACCTTCCTCGCGTGCCCCATCAAGTATTACCACACCTATCTGAATCCGTCAGCCCGTTGGTTTCTTCGGTCAAAGAGCTATTACAGTTTTGGACAAACCCTCCACAAGGTGCTTGAGCGCTTCTACGATGCAAGCGATACGGGCGTGACGACCGATGCCGAAGCCGTGACCGCCGTCGAGGAAAACTGGCTCGCCGCGGGTTTTGACACCTTGGACGCGATGACCGAGGCCCAGTGCGAAGGTAAAGCGATTATCTCGGAGTATTTGGAGTCGGTCCGCGAGGAAGAGGAATCCAAGACCACCATAGG
>CALMEF010000194.1 GCA_937862825.1 uncultured Armatimonadota bacterium | reverse complement strand
GTGCCCGTCCAGATATCCGCCAGTGATGTCCGGTTCGCTAGTAATGAGCCTGAAAGCGTGATCATCGCCTCAGAACGCAAGCGTCGCTATCCAGATCCAGTGGACGACGATGCCAAGTCAATGTATGCGGAGATACGGCAGCGATTCAATTCTGGTGAACCGTACTTGGCGACTGCCAAGTGCCAAGAATTTGAAAAGTTGTTTGGGTGGTTTGGCCCCGTGGCACTCTATGAAGTTCTGGCCAACGAGGCAATCGGCGGCCCCTTTCGTGATTCTCAAGATCGGTTGATTCGGATTGCTCGCGGAGTTGAAGAGCCTGAACAACTTTGCCAGCTCGCTGAGCCACTGCTGCCAGAACACCAGAACTGGCTTCTGGGTTTGGTCTTCTTTAACCGGGCCGAAGACGCTCGACAACGAGGTGACTTTGACGCAGCGTTGACCGACATGGATGCTTCGTACATGGGCCTTACCGACGATCCACTCGACGACGAGCCTCGGGTCAAGCGAACTATCCTCTTGAACTACCTTCGGGCAAAACTGGGACATCCCGACATTGGCAACCAGTTGCTCCAACTCCGTCAACAGAACCACGAACTGTTCGAGCACGTCTTATCAACACTCAAATTGGAGATCGACGATCTATGAAATGTATTCGCATATCGGTATTGCTGGCGCTTTTGGCATGCGCAGTTATTGGGCAGGCTTACCCGGTTGGTCGGCTCCTGCCTTTTGAACCTGCCAAGGAAACTCCCGGCTCGTAAACGAGGTTCTCAAAATGCCCGAAGAGCCCACTCAGGCCCAGTTAGATCTGAAAGTCGAGCGCTTTCGATCTGGATGTGACGAAGCGACCCACTTCCTTCGCGCACGCTTCCTCAATCTGGCAAAGCGCTGCGCTTATAAGCACTTGGTGCGGGCCGAAGATGTTGAAGACGTGGTTGAGGAGGCGTTCACCCGACTTTGGAGCAGACGCAGTACCGCGCCAACTACCTTCGACGGACTCCGAGTCTATTTTCTTCGAGTCGTTGAAAACTGCGCGATCGACTTTGTTCGACGAACGGAAGAAGTTAGAGCGGCTCGGCAAGGCGTGAAATTGCAAACTGGCGAATTTGTTGAGACGGTCTCGGATCAGCCTGAATCCGATGATGTCAACGTTGAGGCAATTGTCTCTACACTAACGACTGACTTTGTCAGCACGCTCACCGAGGCCGACCGGCACCTGGTCCAGTCTGTTTGCTCCCATCTTGCGAGAACTCCTCAACCTAAAATGCAAGCCGTTTATCGTGCCGTTGGGCAGGAAGTACGCCAAAACCACCTCTATGTACGGAATCGATGGTCGAGGGTCCAGAAGGGGTTAAAGGCCCATCTGGGACACCAACTTCCTCCAAAAGCAACCAGGCTCATTCTCACCTTTTTGGGCAACGAATCCGGGCATCATTGCTAGGTTTTTCGCGATTTTGACCCTACCGCGAACTTTCTAAAAACTTTATTTGCGGAAAGTCTTGCATTACGACGAGAGTTGGGCTATGCTGAGGTGAGGTTGGGAGGCTTGCGTCCCAACTGCTGAAATTTTGGAGGAAAGAACGATGAAATCTTCATTTCGATTAGCGTTGATGAGCATGAGCCTTGTCAGCGCGTTCGCCATGGCTGCAGGCGAAATTTATAGCAATCAGTCAACTGATCGCCGTGTACCAGCACTCAATGCGCAGACTCTTACGAAGAGTGGTCGTACTGTGACACAGGTAAATGCTGCCTTGACAGGTAAATGGTCCGAGGTACAAAATAATACGGGGGAGACCACTGTTGCAAACACATCTGCCGGTGCTTCCATTCATGAGTTGACCGCGGGGTCTGAAACTGCGTTCCGACTCGCAGACGACTTTACGGTTACTAATGGTGCGTGGGTCGTTAGTGGTGTGCGGTTCTTTGCTTACCGTACGGGACTGGCCGAAAACACGACATTACCCGCAACTGGCGCTCGAGTTCGAATCTGGAACCAACCGCCAAACGCTGGTAACAACGGAATTGTTTACAGTGAGCCTCTGGCTTCCTTTACGGTCACCGAGCAGATTCCCGACTCTCCAACAACCACGACAAAGCTGTACCGAATCTTCAACACGGTCGTACCTCCGGTAGCAGGCGGTGCCGCTACAGCTCCAGGTGTGACTCGGCGAATCCAGATGATCTCCGCGACACTGGCAGTACCCCAGACATTGCCAAACGGGACCTATTGGGTTGACGTAGGCCTCACGCGTGGTGATACGGGAACGTTCTTCAGCCCGAACACTACACATGAGGGGATGCGGTCGGTGCCTGGAGCCAACGGCGTCCAACTTCAAACGACGGGCTGGGTCGCCATGCTTGACACTGGTCAGCCAGCTGGTGCAACGACTGCAGAACCTCTTGAACTAACCTATATGCTCACGGGACGATTCATTCGCGATGCCGAAGGTTTTGATGTTGTCCAAGGCGAAGAGTTTGCCGGTGACCTCTCGAGCGTTATGACGCGAGACGATGTCCGACATGAGTTCTTCAACGATGCGTCAACACTGGCCTGCGAAGTCATCTACCGAGGCGTTGGTAACCTTCAAGGCTGCCAGGGCATGAACATCAAGGTCGAACTGGCGGTCGCACGACCGGGTCTCGCCCACGAGATTTCCCAGTTCAACCACGCAACGAACAACTTTGTGTTCTTGAGTGGCGCTGGCTCAACCGAGACCGACTCGTTCTTCGACATCTTTGTCACGACGAACTTGGACGGTTACATGCAGAATGACCTTCGCACGAAGATCAAGTGGGCACCAATCAACGACGAAGACGCAACCCAAGACGGTTGGACTCACCTAGTTGACTACGTGAAGTGGGAAATCAACCCGTAATCATCTGGTAGACAACCACAATCAAAAGCCTCTCTCGGTGATCGAGAGGGGCTTTTCTGTTAGTAAACTCACTCGGTGCCCAACCAACTGGTTCATTCAAAATCGGCCTATCTGCGACAGCATGCCGAGAACCCCATCGACTGGATCGAATTTGAGGACAACCCGGGCGATCGGCCGCTCTTTATCTCCGTGGGCTATTCATCGTGCCACTGGTGTCACGTCATGGCTCACGAGTCATTCGAAAATGACGAGGTTGCCCTAGTCCTCAACAAGCACTTTTGTTCAATCAAGATTGACCGAGAAGAAAGGCCCGACCTGGACGACTACTACATGGCTGCCGTACAACTTGCCTTCGGGCGCGGCGGTTTGCCTATTTCTGTCTTCGCCTTGCCAGACGGACGACCCTTTTTTGCTGGCACTTACTTTCCGTTGAATGACCGTCCCCCGCATCCCGGGTTTCTGAGCATCGCGCGCAGCATTGCACGTACGTGGCAAGAGGATCGTAGCCGAATATACGAAGCTGCAAATGAACTTGACGCAGCAATTCGGGAAGCCCTCGAGCGTCACTTCCCTGCCGAACAACCGCTTGACGAGTCGCTCATCATGCAGACCGTCGCGGCTCTAAGTTCAGAGTTTGATACCCTGCACGGTGGCTTCGGAGATGCGCCAAAGTTCCCTCCTTATACGGCTGTCGACTTTCTGCTTGGCGTTGGCGATGAAGACTCCAGGCTGATGGCTCTTCAAACGCTATCTGCTATCGAACGGGGTGGAATTCACGATCATGTGGGCGGCGGGTACCACCGGTATTCGACTGATGTAGGATGGCACCTTCCACACTTTGAGAAGATGCTTTACGACAATGCCTTGATGATGGGTAACTTCGCTAACGCGGGTCAAACCCAACAGGCATTGGAGATCCTCGCTTGCTTGGATCGCGATTTCTCAACAACCGGCGGACTTTACGGGTCTTCATGGGACGCCGACAGCGAGGGCGAGGAAGGCAAGTTCTACACCTGGTCAGCCTCGGAGATAAGTCAAGTTCTCGGCGATCACGCACCAGCGTTCATGACGGCCTACTCGATTCGGGAGGAAGGCAACTTCCGCGATGAGGCCACCCGGCAAAGAACGGGCCAGAACGTCCTTCACCGTCAGACCAATGACGATCACTCGCACGAGCTTGACTTACTCTTCAAGAATAGGCAGCAGCGAGACCATCCATCCTTCGACCCGAAGGAGATTACGTGTTGGAACGCGCTACTTCTCTCGCCTTTGGTTGCAGTGGGCGAAATTGAACGCGCCCGCGATCTGGCGGGTCGTCTGACTGAACATACTCCGCTCCGTCGTCTTCCAAACAGTGTGGCTCCAGCCCAACTTGAGGACTATGCCGCGCTACTGTTCGGGCTCGCCACACTCGACCAAAACCATCCAGAAATAGATCGGCTGTGGCTTGAGGCTTACCCGTTCTACGATCCCTTTTCTGGCGCATTCCGTACGGCCGAAGTCGGGGCTCGGATTCCAGGACAGTCCCCGGTCTACGACTCTCCACTACCTAGCGCAAACTCACTTCTTGCGCGGGCAGCCCTGCGAACCGGTAAGCGAGCATTGTGTCGAAGCCTGCTCTCAAGGCTTAGTGGGTTCGCGGCGGCTGCTCCAACCGCTACCGAAGGTCTGTCACTGGCGATCTTGGAATTGCTTCGAAGCGAACCCGCGGCGACCTTTGAGTTTTGGACACCTCAAGGCTACGCCGTGGATTCTGAGCAACTTGGGATTACCGTTCCTGACGAGTGGACATGGAGCCTTCAAAATGATCGCGTACGCTTCAATGCGCCAACCTCTGATCCGGGGCTAGTTAGCGTCAGATATGCGCTTTGCAACGACTCCGAATGTTTGCCGATCAGGCATGAATTAGAAAGGATCAGTCCAACAGTTCGTTAAGGAGATCAGCCAATCGGTAGCCCGCTAAAGCAATCTGCTGGCGGCAAACCGCCTTACATTTCGCCAGATACTCGGCGCTGGGAACCGAGTCCTCAGGCAAGGTGTAAACCACTTCCTTGGCCAACTTGACACCTTCCTGGGCCCATTGGGCTGGGTCAGTCACTTTGGTTTCCTTGAGTGACGCGCGTGTGTGTTGCCTGCGGATGTCCTTGGCCAGGTTCTCAATGAATTCTGCGGTATCTCGCTGGAGCGGTCTCGGCGCTTCCCCGTAAAGTCCGCCACCGATATCCCAGAGGAAATGGAGATTCCGTGGTTCCGGACGCATGCCTTGCGGAGCTCGCACCTTGAACTCGTTCCCTCCTCGGTCACCACGAGGGTATGCCTCGGAGTCGCGAGCGGTCGCGTGCAGTGGCTGATGGACGTCGCCTACGAAATGAATGAGGTAGCGAAGCGCATCTGCGCGCTCTATTTCTGGTCGCTTCGCGTCGGATAAGACCTTCTTGAACCGCTCTATTGCCCAAACGACGTTTTCTTCGAGCGGCTTGTTGTCCACCGGCTTACCGTCGGTACGAAAGTGGAAGTTGATGTAGTGCCAAGCCGCGTTTTCACGCGCCTTCGTATCATCGGCCCAACACGATGCCGTCCAAAAGGACCGCGTCGTTTCAGTTCCGCCAATCTTCAACAGGCGATCGATTTCCTTACGAACTTGCGGCTTGAGGTCAGGCTCTGCGACCGCCGAAACAAGCATATGTCCCGTATCGATCCAGGCAAGGGCCACCGAAGGCACTAGACAAAGCGAAGCCAAGACCAACCGAAACATCGTCAAAGGGTACCTGCCTTGGCCTGATTCCAAAGTTCATCCCACTGTTCTGCACTCAAGTCTGCCAAGGGCTTCTCTGTCAACGCTTCCATCGCTTCAAACCGACGAGTGAACCGGTCTATCATTTCGCGCAGGGCTCCCTCTGCATCAACCTTGCACCAACGTGCGACGTTTACCGCAGTGAACAGGAGATCGCCAATTTCCGATGCGATTCGCTCGGTATTGCCCGACGAAATGGCGTCGCGCAACTCAACCTCCTCCTCTCGCACTTTGTCGAACACGGCGTCCAAATCTGGCCATTCAAAGCCAGCCCTCGCCGCCCGTTTGGAAACTTCTTGAGCCCTAAGTAATGCAGGAGCCGAGCGAGGCACCCCACCAAGAATGCTTACCTTTCCGGCACTTTCCTTTTGCTTGATGGCGTCCCAGTTCCTGAGAACTTCCGCGGCGTCTTCCACTTCAAGGGTTCCAAAAACGTGCGGGTGTCGATGAATCAGTTTGTCGACAATCCCATTCGCGACCTCATCAGTGGAGAATCCGCCGTTCTTATCGGCAATCTGTGCGTGCAAAATGGGTTGTAGCAGAAGATCGCCTAGTTCTTCAGACAGTTTGGTCGCCGACCCAGAGTCAATCGCATCCAAGACCTCGTACGTTTCCTCAACGAGGTGTGACTTCAACGTTTGATGAGTTTGAGCTTGATCCCAAGGACAACCGCCCGGACCAAGCAATCGATTCACCAGCAGCACGAGTTCGTCTGTGCTCGACATTGGGATGCCAATCAAGTCGGTGCCAGCGATCGACTCTGTGCCGAGTTCCACGATTCGTGCGCCGAGACCCTTAAGCCAAGTCGCGGATTCGTGAGACGGATCTTCGTGATGAATGGTCGAACACTCTCGAATCCGCAGGAGGTCTACGTTTGGCAGTAAGACTTGGGCTCTTGGGAGTCGAATCAGTTTCATCAAAGGATTCCTTTGGGCGGCATGAGCGTAATCTCGTCAATGGCTCGATCAAAGGGCATTTGTGCCAAGTGAACCACTTCCTCGGCGACAGCCTCTGGAGTCAACATGTCACTCTTTTCTGGCACAAAGGCTTTGCCGTCCCAAAGTGGCGTATCCACCGAGCCTAAGACCACCGACACCACATGAATGCCTTGTGTGCGATACTCGGCGTTCAGGGACCTCCCCAGAGCAAGGGCTCCAGCCTTCGACGCGCAATATGCGGCCGCCCCAGGAAAAGCAGTAACCGCGGCAATACTCAGGATGTTGATGATTCGTCCCTGGCCCGCCTCTAACATGTGTGGGACAGCGGCTCGGCATAGGTTCAATGTGCCTAGCAAGTTGGTATCAATCTGCCGGCTCCAATCCTCGGCAGACGATTCGTGGAATGAACCAAAATCAGCAACTCCAGCGGAGTTGATCACCACAAGTGGACCAGAGCCTCTGAGCAGATCTACCGCCTGAGAACAATTCTCGTAATTGGACACATCCCCCGCCATTGACGTCGCGTTCAGCCCGTCAGCAACCTTTTCGAGTCGGTCAAGCCTCCTGGCCATTAAGACTAGATGCTTGGAATGAGACTCGATGGCCTTCGCAATGGCAAGCCCGACACCACTCGATGCTCCAGCGATTAGAACACGCATGGGTTACCCCGATATTCGAGACGCAATGTCGGGATTCTTGGCTCGCCAAAGTTCGCGATCCAAGTAAGTTCGCGTTTCGTCGGCATATCGTCCGTATTTCCAGAACCGCCCGGGTATGGTTCCGCAAACACGGTAGCCAACTCGTTGCTGCATCCGAAGTGACCGCTCGTTCCCTTCGATAATTGACGAAAGGAGCAACCGGAGGCCGAGAATCTCAAACGCATAGAATGCGCGAAGGTTCGACGACTCGCTCCCAAATCCATGGCCCCACTCTTTCGGATCTCCAATGATCGTTCCGGTGGTAGCGGTCCCATGCATGGTGTCGATTCCATGCAGGCTACTAAACCCGATGTGTTTGCCGCCAACCGTTTCAATGGCAAACGTGATGTCATCGGGGTTGTTTGCTGAGACTCGTTTGAACCAATCTTCCTCGGCAATCCTCGTCATCGGAAAGTAGCCGTGGCAAAGGTAGCGGGTCACTTCTGGAGTATTGATCCAGCGATAGGCATTTTCGAAGTGGCGCTCGTGATCCAGTGGTACGAGCCTAACCAGTTTGCCTTCCCATCCAATCGACATCTTAGCGAGAGGCTACCTTACCACTACCCTTCAAGAACGCCAAGAACTTCTCTGGGTCTGGTTCCGCGCCCTGAAGGACACGAACCACCTTTTCGTCCGGCGACAGAATCACGTAAACCGGATTCGATGGGACACCGGTCAGCGACTCGCGGAGCGCCTGATTCTTCTGATCTTCTGGGGTCTTTCTGTCGGTGTACAGTTCGAGGGGAACATACTCGTTAATCGCACTTGCCACCTTCGGTAGCGGAAACACGTTGAACTCCATGTTCCGACAGTTCGTACAAGTCACCCCAGTGAAGTTAATGAAAATCTCTTTGTTTTCCGCCTTGGCCTTCGCTAGTGCCGCCTCGTAGGTGTGCTCCCACTTGATGGCAGCGTTAGCAGAACTTTGCCGTCCTGGGTAGGGGTCGGGTGGCAAGAACGAGGCAAGGGTTCCTAGCGACGCACCCTCAATTGCGGCCAAACAGTAAACACCTGCTACGACGCTTAATGAAGCGAAACCTCTTCGAAACCATCCTACTTTGGGTTTCACGGGATCGTGTCCGAGCACAATCCACCCAAAGAGATAGAGAGCACAAACGAACGCTAAGCCAGCCCAGATCGCGAGAAAAATCGGACGTGTCAACCAGCCGTACTGCCAGACCAAGTCAACGTTTGAGAGAAACTTTAGGGCCGCGGCGAGTTCAAGAAAACCCATTGTCGCCTTCACGGTAGAAAGCCAAGAACCCGATTTGGGCAACTTGGCGAGGTATTGCGGGAAGAGGGCGAGAAGGAAGAACGGTAGCGCGAACGCGGTGCTGAACGCTGCCATTCCGAGCACGGGGTACAGGTAGTTGCCCTGGGCCGCTCCAGCAAGAAGAGTCCCGACGAAGGGGACGGTGCAGGTGAAGGAAGTCAGCGTAAAGGTCAAGCCCATGAGTAGCGGCGCAATAAAGCCGCTCTTCTTTGAGGCCGATGTATTCGCCTTGTTCACAAGCCAAGACGGCAAGCCAATCTCGAATGCTCCGAACAAAGAGGCTGCGAGGACTATGAAGAGGACAGCCATCGCGAGGTTAACCCAAGGATTTGTTGCCAAATCTTGAACACCGGAGGCACCAAAGAACACTGAGATCAGAACCCCGAGACCGGTAAAGGTCCCTATGATGCCGAGGCTGTATGCGGTCGCGCCAGCATAGTCGGTTTGCCTCTTCTCGCCATCGCCAACCTTCTTCGAGAAGAAACTGACGGTTATGGGAATCATTGGGAACACGCAAGGCGTGAGAAGTGCCAGTAGTCCCATCGTGAAGGCCAACCAAAGATAGGCCCCCAGACCGGCATCTTTTGCTTGAGTGACCCTCTCATTGAACTCATCTTTCGGGGGCACGTTGGTTGCGGCCGTACTTTCCTGTGCCTCGGCTTCGTGGGCTACGTGACTGGCAGGTTGCTCGGGAACGGTTAAGTTGGGTTCGACTTGCCCAGGCCGCGCTTCTCCTTGGGCGGGAACGAAGTTTATGGGGATTTCTGTCGTTGTTTGAAGCAAGCAGGAGCGATCATTGCAGGGTTGAAAAGTCACCTTTGCGACTAACTTCCCTCCTCCTGGCTTCATCAATCGAACAGGGAGGGCAAGCGAAGTTCCGCCGGCATGCACGGCCAGTTTCCCCATCATCGGGTCATTGAGGAAACCAGTTGGAGGCTCCAGGGGATCACCAACAACCTGAAACCCAGAACCTGGTGAAATTTCTAGGGTTGTTCGTGTATCACCGCCGTTTTTGGCGACTCCATAGATATGCCAACCCTCATCTATGGTGGCTGTGAAGATGATTTGGCCTGACTCTCCGACTCGGAGATCGCTGGGCTCAACCTTTGCCGTCCACTTGACTGGCTCTTGGCCGAGCACTGGTGTGACCAAGACAGCCAGGAATGTTACGATGAGGAGGCGAAAGAACGACATGGATCTACCAAGATTGTACGTAAACCAGAACAACCATTGTGGCGCGAAGGTTTCCAGCAATCCTGCCGACCATGTCGCAAGGAGAAAGTGGAAATGCCCTTTATGATGATGCTCGCAACCTCTTTAACCGCCCTGGTGGTGATGGCCCAGGTTCAAACCGTCGACATCGCCGGGACTTGGACCCTTGAGAAGGACCCCAGCACCCGAGTCGACTTCGACGATAAGGGGGCGTTTCGATTTAGTGCCCCGTCGTACAAATCGACATCCGCGGGCAACTACAGTCTAAGCGGCGAGAAGATCCTCCTCACGTACACAGAAGTTGACGGCGAGCCCGTTGGACCCGGCATGAAGTTGGTGCTAGTCTTCGAGCGCGGAACCGATTCGATTCGGCTCAACAAGTTTCGATACGTTCGCGCAAAGAAAATCTAAGAGCATTCGGTAAAATCCGGCTCGATGCTCACGAACTACGTCGGCATATTGCTCCTCGTGCTGGTTGCAGCCACCTTGTGCGCGGCTATGGTCACGCTCAGTTGGGTGCTTGGTCCGAAGCGGGTAACACCATTCAAGACCTCGCCGTACGAGTGCGGTGTTGAGCCGTTGGGATCGGCTCGCGAGCGATTTCCGATCAAGTTCTATCTGGTCGCGATCATCTTCATCCTCTTCGACATTGAAGTCGTCTTCCTTTGGAGTTGGATGACGGTTTTTAAATCAGCCGATCAGCAGTTCCAGATTTTCTCCTACTTCGAGATGCTGATCTACATGGCAACTTGGGTGCTTGGTTACGTTTATGCTATCCGAGTCAAGGCCTTCGACTGGGATGAAACCACGTCGCTTGAAACCCACGAAGGAGCGATCCAAAGTGAGGTGGCAGCATAACCATGGCTGACCCAATGGTTGGAACCGAGCGATTGGAGGCAGTTAAGGTCCGAGAAGCGATCGGCGATGACTTGGTCAAAGTCAAAGAGTATCGAGGCGATACGTTTTTGTGTGTCAGCCCCATTCGCTCATCAAGACTCTGGAGATTCTGAAAGTCGATCCCGAACTGGATTACTCCTATTTCAGTGAGTGCGTGGGCGTTGACTACAGCACTTGGACGCACGAACGCGACCTTGAGGGTCGTTTTGAAGTCGTGTATAACCTCATGTCGCTCAAGCACATGTCACGTATTTTCGTAAAAACCTCAGTTAGCGAGGGTGAATCGCTGCCTACCGCAAAGCATCTCTATCTCGGAGCAGAATATCCCGAGCGTGAGATTCAAGATCTCTTTGGCGTGCAGTTCGCAGGAAATGAGGAGGCCGCCGGTATGAGATTTCTGTTACCAGATGACTGGATCGGCTATCCACTCCGCAAGGAGTATCCGCTCGGAGGAGAAGATGTCCTGTTTGATCAGAATGATCGCGGACCAGCGGTTGAAGACAAGATGCGGCCACATGCTGGGGAGAGTTTTGATGGCAAGACGGGCAGCGACGAAATTAGCGGCCGCTAGTTCGTTTCAACCCATCAGCACGTCCGTTCGTATGAATGTGCGAGGGTCTTAAATGCGCTGGGTAGTCACCATCTCGCTGTTGCTCGCGGCTCAACTTGGTTTCAGCCAGGCGTACACGACCGAACGCTTTGATACGTCGGCGAAAGTCAACTTTGATCGATCGGTCAATATCCAAGAGACCATCGTCGTCAACTTCAAGGAACCTCGGAGGGGCATTCAACGAACGATTCCTTTCCGCAACCAAGGAGGAGACGTTGCCCGCACCGCGACATTCAACTTCCTTGGTGCGACAGCCAACGGCAAGCCCGTCCCAATGAACGTTGCTCGGGAAGGTGGTGAGTATCGCGTCAGATTAGGTGATGCCAACAGAACCGTTACAGGCCGAGTTGCCTACGTGTTCCGCTACCAGTTGAGCAATGTCCTCACAAACTTTCCGGAACAAAAGCGCGTTGAGTTCTTTTGGAATCTGATCCCACATGGGTGGAATACGGCCATTCCGCAATCCACGGTGACCATTGAGACTCCGCCTTTGCCTTCTGGCAAGCCCAAGGTTCGGGTTCTATACGGTCCGGCAGGTGAAAGTCAACGAGCCGGTATTGAACTCGAACCGGGCGGCAATCTTGTTGGACGTGATGACCTCTTAACCGCCGTCTTCCAAAGTAACACCAAGTTTGTGAGTTCGATCAAACGGCCGCTCTCTGCCAACTGGGGAATCACTGTTGTCTACGGCATGCCGACGGGCACCGTTGAAGATCGAGACGACACGCTCACCCAGCCAATGTCAGATTTCTCCGACCCCGGGCAGAGCGATGTCATGGGTCGTGCCCAACAGTCGTTAGAAGCCTTCAAGCCACAAGCGCAACATCCCTGGGGCGTCTTTCTGCCTTTCTTACCGCTTCTTCTTTGGCTCCCTTGGTTGAAGAAGTTCAAGACTCCTAAAATGGGTCCGCTCGTAACTCGATTCGAGGCTCCCGACGGAGTCACACCAAGCGAGACTGGTGGGCTGATGGATCTCAAACTGAATCCCCGAGACGTGGTTGCAGGAATGATTGCGATTGCCCAAGCAGGCTACGCAACGATGACAACGGCAGGCGATGGTCCAGTTCTAGAGATCCTTGACCGCCCGAGACCGAAGCGTGATCTCGACAAGTGGGAAACGGAGTTGCTCGAAGCCCTCCGTGCCCGGGGACCAGTCGTTTCGGCCTCAAGCCTTCGAGACGACTTTGCACCAGCATACGCCTACCTGAGCCAATCAATGGACTCGCACCTTGATGACAAGGGCTATACCCAGCGGCAGGTCAAGTCCGCTGCAACTGCCGTCGGCTGTATTGGCCTGCTCGTCATTATTGGAACAGCCTTAGCGTGGTTTAAGATCGCCGGTGGATTTGTTTGCTTTGGATTGCCAGTTGCCCTACTCATCCTCGCTTTCTATTCCCAATCAATCAAGCCTTACTCTCCATTAGGGGCAAGAAAGCGCCACGAACTGCTCGGCTTGAGGGAGTTTATAGATCGGGCCAATCGACCTCAAATTGAGCAGATGCTTCAAACGAACGCGAGCCTGGTCCTGTTTGAGGAATTGTTGCCTTACGCGATTGCCTTCGGCATGGGTTCGAAGTGGATCAGAGCCTTTGAGGGGATCGATATTCCTCGACCAGATTGGTACGTCGGCCCGGTTTACGATGCTTACTGGTACGGACAGTTTGGTCATGACCTTAACAATGCGTCGGATTCATGGACGGACTCGGTGACTCCCCCTGTCGTTTCCTCCTCTGGAAGCGGATGGGCAAGCGGAGATTCCGGATTTGGCTCGGGTGGTTTCAGTTCTGGCGGCGGCTTTGACGGTGGCGGAGGGTTCTCAGACGGCGGTTCCTCCGGTGGTGGCGGAGGTGGCGGCGGTGGAGGCGACTGGTAACACCTGGAAGGTATTCTGACCAGTTAATGGTTTCTGCATTTATTGCGCTCAGCCTAGCCCAAGGGCTCACCAGCATTGATGCCGTGCTTGGTAAGGGAGCGGTGGCTGAAGCAGGTGACACCGTGACCGTCACTTACAAGGGCAATCTGACGGACGGGAAAGTCTTCGACTCTTCGGAGAACAAGCCTCCCTTGGCCTTTGTTCTCGGTAAGGGACAGGTGATCAAGGGCTGGGATGACGGTGTTCGAGGGATGCGAGTGGGCGGAACCCGTTTCCTGTCCATTCCACCGACACTCGGCTATGGTGATCGGCCACTTGGCGACGTCATCCCAGCGAACAGCACCCTCATCTTTGAGGTCAAACTGCTTCGAGTGGACAAAGAGAAGGACGAACAGGTCATCGCCATCGAAGACTCCGTGGTGGGTACCGGTGCTGAGGTTGTGTCAGGCAAGACCGTTGAGGTTCATTATCGCGGTTTGTTCCTGAACGGGAAACAATTCGATGCTTCGTACGACCGCGGCACACCCCTTTCGGTAAAGGCTGGCGGGGGTCAAGTGATTAAGGGGTTTGACCAAGGATTGATCGGAATGCGCGTGGGTGGAAAGCGTCGAGTGACGATTCCGTACAAGTTAGGTTACGGTGAAAATGGTCGCCCGCCGATCATCCCTTCCCGGTCGACTCTAGTTTTCGAACTCGAAATCGTAAGTGTAAAATGATTACAGCAGTTGCATTACTACTAGTGGGCTCCGGTGGTGGACCGACCATCAAAGACCTTGTTGTTGGTAAAGGACCGAAGGCCGTGGACGGGGATATTGTCACGGTGGACTATAAAGGCACCTTAACCAACGGTAAGCAGTTCGATTCCTCATTTGGCAAAGCGCCCTTTGTTTTTACGCTCGGAATGGGCGAGGTTATCAAGGGTTGGGACATGGGCGTAAAGGGCATGCGAGTCGGCGGTAAGCGCCGCCTCGTAATCCCATCGGCCCTTGGCTACGGTTCCCAAGGCGCACCCCCAGACATTCCTGGTGGAGCGACACTGGTCTTTGAGGTGAAACTGTATCGCATCGAAAAGTCACCTGGAGATAAGAATATCTCCGTGAAGGACACGAAGGTTGGCAAGGGGCGCGCCGTTAAGAAGGGCGATAACGTGCAGGTTCACTATCGAGGCAAGTTTGTCAATGGCTTTTCCTTTGATAACTCGTACGACCGCAAGTCCCCCCTTCCCGTACAGGTTGGAGCAGGCCGAGTCATCAAAGGCTTTGATGATGGCCTTCTCGGAATGAAGGTTGGTGGGAAGCGCATCGTGACTATCCCGTTCATGCTCGGATACGGACCGCAAGGTAGGCCTCCAACAATCCCAGCAAAGAGCACTCTCGTCTTCGAACTTGAGTTGATGAAGATCAACTAGCGATTCGACCAATACCCTTCGGCCTGAGCACCCATCAACTGGACCTTCGCCGAAGGGGCCAGGTTCGTGGCTGCATGACCATCGGCAAAGAGAAACCAGTTCCCCCCTTCATGTCGGGGCTTCTTATCCTCGGAGAACTGGCCCGATGACGTATCTTGGAAGGCCAATCTCGTGACCCACTTGGTTTCAGAACTCAGAGTTGGCGTGTCCCAGCCGATGGCGAATCCGTCATAGCCCTTACCAGAACCTGTCGATCCAATCGGAAGTGGGTTATACGTGTTTCCCGCTCCAGACGTGGTGGTCTCAGTCAGGAGTACTGCGGTTGCGGCATTGCGAAATGAAGACAGGGAAACGGCCCCGCGCGGGAGATACATGCCGTAACTGAGGGAAATGAACTTGTCGCTGTCCGTTCGGTGCTGTACCTGCGAGTTCTCCGCTGGACTTGCCGCAGGACACTCGAAGTCGGATCTCTCTCCGAGATACTCGCTTGCCAGTGATGCCCAGGTGAAAGCGCGCCCGTTCTTATCCGCAACCGAGTTGCCATCCCTATCGGCAAAGTAAACCGGGGGTAGTAGATCGTTATTGGCCGAAGCGTACAGGTTCATGGCCTTGCTCATCCCAAGAATGTTCTGCTTGCAAACGTGCTTGTATGATTGCCCCCGACAACTCAAGTACACCGGAGCAGACAGGGCGGCCATGGCAAAAAGGGCAACCCCAATGACCTTGGCTTCCTTCTTCGAAAAATGGGACGCTTTCGGAGCGTCATCAAGCGGATCGTATGCGTCGTCAACTGGCGTCATGACCGCTGGCTCACCATTGAGGGAGAGTCAACCAGATTGAACTCACGCAACACTTCCTGCAACTTGCCTTCATCCAATCTGAGGTTATAGTTTGAGGCCGGAACAACAGGGACACTGCCAAATGCGATCGCTTCCCTGGGCAACGACTGAGCGAAACGCGCGATTGCCGCCATCTCCTCCGAACTGAACCCATCGCCAAGCACGTGCATGGCCTGATCGGCAAGTTGATTCAAGAGTTGAGGCTTCTTTTTCACTGCGTCCTTGAAGGACAACATGAAGTCAACCTGTCGCTCCTGTCGATGGAACGTGTCATCGGAATGACGGAAGCGTACAAAACACATCGCGTCGTAGCCATTCATCAACTGGCGTCCCGGTTTGAAATCAATGTTCAGGGGCGGGTTCGCGCGGCGATCGGGCTATTCCAGCAGCCCGTACTTCAGCAGCCACG
>CALMEF010000193.1 GCA_937862825.1 uncultured Armatimonadota bacterium | reverse complement strand
TATCACCTTCAACGAACTCCATTCGGTGTGCCACTCAAGGATGAAGCGGCAAAGGACCTGTCCCGTCTGTAACAAGGAAGTGCCCGCGAACGAGGTCGTGAAGGGCTACGAGTGGGCGAAAGGTCAGTACATCGAATTGACCGATGAGGATTTCGACAAACTTCCGATCCCCAGCAAGCACACCATTGAGGTGGATCGCTTCGTGAAACTCGATGACATCGACCCCGTCTTCTTCGACTCGGCTTATGTCTTGGAGCCGGAAGAAGCCTCCCTGAAGCCATGGAAGTTGTTCATGCACGCGCTGTCTTCCAAAGGGATGACCGCGATTGCCAAAATCACGATTCGAAAGAAGGAGCAACTTTGTGCCCTCCGGCCATTCAAGGGCAACCTGATGCTTGAGACCCTCTATTACGCGGACGAAGTTCGAGTGGATACGCAGAAGGAACTTGGAGAGGTCACCCTCAGCGATGCTGAAGCCAAAATGGCAGATGCGCTGGTCGAACTATTGAGCGGTGAATTTGACCCCAAGGAATATCAGGACACCTATCGGGAGTCGCTCATGGGAATCATTCAAACCAAGTTGGAAGGGCGAGAAGTCGTCTCTGCACCCGTTCCCGAGGCGACACAAGTCACCGACCTCATGGAAGCGCTGCGGGCGTCGGTCGAAGCCGCCAAGAAGCGGCGAGAGGAAGAGGCCGCGCGCGCCAAGGCTTCCTAACGGGGACAAGTCGCCGGGTGAACAAAGCGCAAACAAGTTTGCGACACTCCAAAGATTCTCAATTTTCGTTGCACTCTTTCTTGGAAAGTGGCTTACAATGGGATTGGAGGACGCGGCGCTTGTGCGCCGTGTGAGGAAACACATGTTGGTTTCGTTGATTGCTATGTTGAGTCTTGAGGCAAGTTTGAACCTAAACGTATACCGGGGGGGTATCTAGAAAGCCTATTTCCGCGCGGTCCTCCAAGTCGCTCGACATTGCTCGAGGAACTTGGTCGAGCAAGATTAACTGGTACATAACTGGTGGTGAAGAGACGATTCGCGGCTTCGCCATTCACATGTCTCTCATGCCTGACAAGAGGCTGATCATCTGGAACTGGCGAAAGCCGGATGATGAAAACGAAGACCCTGATACACCGTTTCGAGTTTGGGCTGTTAGCGGAACAAACTACAGTGACCTAGACATCATTCCGTTTGACTGGTCGGGTACAGGTCGATCTCAACTCTTCTGTACAGGGCACACCTGGATGTTCAACGGCAAATTGTTCATGGCTGGAGGGCATAGAATGCATAACAACAACGGTCAGGACTATGGAGGATACGGAATGTACGATTACGACCCGACGACTGACGAAATCGATTTCCTTGGGACGATGACTACTTACCCAGATTCTTCGTCAACGGAAATGGGTCGCTGGTACCCGACAGCATACCAACTGCCCAATCGTCACGTTCTGATCATGAGTGGCACTCGATTTGTGGACTCCGATCCTGACATTAAGCAGAATCGCTATTGGGAGATTTTTGCACCGACTGCCGGTGCGGAACCCAGTTTTGTGGTGAGGCTGGATGATATGGCACGCCCGACCAACGGACCGTACTATCCTCATGTGTTTATGCACCCGACGAATGGCGATCTCATTGTTTGCGGTAACGAGTACACGAAACGCAATGCAACGTATCCCTATGCCGAGGAAGTAACCAGCGACGCAAGTTACACGAACCAGTATCGGCGCTTTAATCTACAATCCTTGGCCTATGGATACGTGAGTGGCACGTACCTCGAAAGGCCATCAACCATTCAGAACGCACGGGTCAACTATCCGAGCGGTGTTATGGTCGATGGAAACATCTACCGAACTGGCGGTTCGGGAAATGGAAGTGAAGATGGTGACGGGGGATCAAATGCAGCGGTCCCGTCGATAAAGAAAGGAATCAGGCTCAACCTATATGGTGCCACTAACGAGTGGTGGTCGCAGATGGCTGATATGCTGGTTCCGCGCAAAAACCACACTCTTGTCGCGTTGCCAGACGGAAACATTCTCGCGATGGGGGGAAACGAGAAACGGAACAACTCGTCCCTGATTACTGGCGACATCGAAGCGGCGACTCCCGAACTCTACAAACCAACTGCGGATTCATGGCTACAAATGGAGACTCCACCGGTAGATTCTGGCGAGGACCCTCAGCGGGTCATTGGCCGACCGTACCATTCCGTGGCACTTCTGCTTCCAGATGCTCGAGTCATCATCGCTGGCGGAGAATTGGAGGGTAGCAATGAAACGAACAACCCGCGAGCCCTCTCGAAGCGTTCAGCCCATATCTTCAGCCCACCTTACGCCAACCGAAACGACTGGGCTAGCGATCGACCGGCTAAGCCTGATCCTGCTGGTTCAGGAACGGCAGAACTCTATTACGGCGAGTCCTTCCAGGCTACGTTCAATGCGCCCAGTGGTCGCAATGTCAATCGCGTTGTACTGATCTCCCTGGGTTCGACCACGCACGCATTCAACTGTAACCAGCATGTTTACACGATTCATTCCGGATCAAACTTGACCCTAAACCAGTCAATCTCCTTGAATGCGCCAGCCAATCCAAACCTATGCCCGCCAGGTTACTACATGATGTTTGCCGTGGACACCTACGGGATTCCCAGCGAAGCCGAGATCGTCCTGCTCAAGGACCTGGACATGTTCGTTCCGTTTTCTGGTGGAACGTTGAAGGTACTTGGACAAGAGTCGGATTCAGCGCAACTAGCCGCGACACGACTTCGAATCGGTGACAACAAGTATCTCGGCGGAACCATTACCTCAGACATTGACAACGACCCTGCGGTTCACGTGGTTGCCGTTGAGAGTGAGTTGACCGGCGATCTGTCCGGCTCATCGGCCTCAAAGATTCGCGCTCAAGTCGAGTGCTCAGTGACCTCAATCACTGGAGGAGCACCACAGTTAAACGTTTACGCCTATAACTGGTCGTCAAGCACATGGGTTTCGATGGGATCGACCGTCAGCATGACAACCTCTGATGCCCAATATGAGTTCGTGAAGACCTCTGGGCTGTCCAACCTTGTTACCACAGACAGCGGACATGAGAAGATGAAGTTCCGCATTGAGTGGACTCGTTCAACGAGTTTCACTGTCAAGTTTGACAAACTTGAAGGAGGCACAAGGTGAAAACATTAGTCGTCATAGGTCTCAGCCTTGTATTTGTGCAGGCACTAGGGCAAGAACTGCTAGCCCAAGACCTAAAGGTGCTCGTTAGCCCCCACTTCGGTGCGTCAGCGGTCAACAATTCTGGACACTTGGGTGGCATCTACACCGAAGGTGTTGACACAGGAGCAATTTACCGAAACGGCAACCTGCACATCCTGTCAAATCCAACCGGATTCAACTTTCGGTCGGTCGGCTTTAGCGATAGCGGTGTGCTTCCTGGCTACCTTACAGTACCGGGTGGTGACTTTGCCGGGGCCTACTACGATAGGGACGGCGTCTTCCACCACATGCCCCTCTTGAACGGCGGCACGTTTGCCTTACCCCAAGCCGTGGCAAGCGACGGAACGATCGTTGGCTGGGCAGATTCTGACGTCGGGCTACAGATGTTTTCATTGCGGCACGGCGCAATCTCGGGCATCGGAGTGCTTAGCGACGAAGTTATCCTAGAAGCTACTTCCACCAATAGACATGGACAAGTCGTCGGCACAGTTTATAGAAGGAGTGGTCACGGAGAGTACATGGGGTCATTCTATTATGATGCGGTCGGTGGATTCG
>CALMEF010000192.1 GCA_937862825.1 uncultured Armatimonadota bacterium | reverse complement strand
TCGAACCCGCGACCAAGCGGTTATGAGCCGCACGCTCTAACCACTGAGCTACAGGCCCTTACTCTAGTCTGAGCATACCTAGTCGGAGCTGGAAATGACGGTGAGTTGATCGAAGTCAGCATCTACTCGTGCAAGGTCGTTGATGAACAGCCCTTGACTGATGAAAACCTCAATGCGTCCATCCGAACGAACTCGATTGACAGCGGACACATTGTTTAGTGTGGCGGCACTGAAACTGCCTGAAATAGGTGTTGAACCAACCAATTCGAAGGACCCGGAAGCCCAGTTCCGCAAGTAAATGTTGCTTGTGCCGTTCCCGCCTGAACTTCGTTGCGTAACCGAGATCGAGATAGAGCGGGGAAAGGCCACGGCATTGCGAAATCCAGCCCAGGTGCCGACCGGGACATCAAGGTCAAGTTGCTCCATGTTCTTCGATCGAATGCGGATGTACTGGCCGTCGGCAGAGGAAAGGAGGGCCAAGTGGCCCGAAAGGAGTGTGCCCCATGAGGAGAAGTCCAATGCGGTCGTTGGCAATGTGCCAAGTTCAACTGCAGTCTGTTGGACCCAAGTTTTGTAAGGAAAGAGGTGGGTTCCGCAGGCCCAAGCCCCATACTGAAGCGGATTGGTTACCCCACCCCCGTTGTAGTGCCCGATGACTGAACTAACGGCAACGACTCGGTCCAGCCCGCCTTCGGTCACAAACCATGGACTTCCTGAGTCCTTCTCAGCGATGCCGCCTTCTCCAGATATGGCTGTTCCGCCGTAGGTGTTGTTAGGGTTGACTCCCGCCGGATCATCGAGGTCGAACAAGATGTAATCGGTGGTTCGCGTGTACGAACCGAAATTCACGAAGAATGAAGGCCATTCGAAGTCAATCGTGTTGACAGTTGAGCGTTTCACCCCAAAAGACCCAGAGATCGGATTCCAACTATTTTGCAGTTGCTGTGCTGTCACCCCATAGCCAACAAATCGGGTGACTTGACCCTGCAGCGCGGCCACGCCGCTAAATGGACGAAAGGCTATCGGGGCATAGGATGGGATTGAGGAGCTCATTCGCCAAAGGGCGAGGTCCGCTTGAGGGTGGTAGAACTTCTGTTGAACGGCATAGTACGTCCCGTTCTGCCAGAAGTGGGTTCCGCCGACGTGGCGCGCGGTGAGAACCCAGTTGGGTGCGACGGCAGTCCCGGTCCCCCATTGCGTAAACGTTGTGCCATTCCAATCTCCACACATGCCGACTGCCGGGAAGCCGGATTCAGGGTTGTTTGGGAACACTGCCTGGGCTGTTGCCGCCGCTGCCAGAAGGACCGGTACGAGTAACTTCACATCTACATGGTACGACAGGTTTCTTCTGTCAAAGCAAAACTGACGGGGTAGGATCGTGACATGTCCGCGAAGGTGGGAAGGACTGAGTTTCGTTTGCGCGGTCTAGAGATGACTCGGCTTGAGACCTTTACGGACGCCGCTTTCGCCTTTGCAATTACGATGCTCGTTTTGCGTCAGAACATCCCAGCAACGGTGCCCGAGTTGTTGGATGCTCTCAAGGGCATACCTGCCTTTTTGGGGAGTCTTGCGAACTTGATGCTGTTTTGGTCGGTCCACCGCCGATTCAGCCGCCGCTATGGCTTGGAGGATACCAAGACCATTTTCCTGACGATTAGCCTCATTGCTGTGATGTTGATCTATGTGTATCCGCTAAAATTCATGTTTAGCGTCGCGTTCGCTTTCATGATCCCGGCCCTTCGGACCCAGGAATTTTCGAGGAACCAACTCGTCGATACCTCGTTAGGAGACATGTTCTTGGTATATGGCGTTGGATTCGTCGCATTCCAGTTCATCTTTTGGTTGCTGTTTCGCCATGCAAACGGTCTTCGAACCCAAATGGAGCTGAACGAGAGCGAAGTTTACGACACTCGAACCGACATGGGAATGGCGCTACTTCAGATGGTGGTCGGCTTGACGTCGGTAGTCCTGGCGACCGCATTGCGGAACGAAGGGGTCTGGGTCGTTTTGGCTGGTTGGGCTTACTCGTTGCTAAGCATCCTCATGCCCTGGTATGCAATCCGACGCGAAAAGAAACGCCCCGTGCTATAATCTTCTCACGCATGGTATTCGCCATCCCATCCATACTTGGCGAACCGGAGTGCCCTCAGGGCCCCGGATGTGATCGCGTGCGTCGTCTTCGTCGTCGTGCCTAGGGGATTAGCCCTGGACGATCAACGAACCTTCCGATCACGCTAATCCCCGTTTTCTCACCAAGTGTCCGCGCAGCGTTGCGCCCCGGCCCTTTTCAGTAGATTCAGAGAAAACCATATGGCATCCATCTTAAACGACAAAGCGAGCGGCGTAAAGCCGACCCATTTCCTTGCGTCCAGCGATTTCACCGCTGAGCAGTTCCGATTTATTCTCGACAGCGCGAAGGCGCTCAAGAATCAGTGGAAAACCAACCCGCAGACTATTCATCACGTTGAAAATCGCCTGATGGCGATGATCTTCGAAAAACAGTCTCTCCGGACGCGTGTGTCGTTCGAGACTGCGTTTCATGAACTCGGCGGACACGCGAGTTACTTGACCAAAAACGACATCGAGATGGGCAAAAGGGAATCCATTGCCGATACGGCTCGAGTGTTGTCTCAATGGTGTACCGTGATCGTCGCCCGATTGAACCGACACAAGGACATCGAAGAGTTGGCTAAATGGTCATCGGTGCCGGTGGTCAATGCACTTACGGACCTTGAGCACCCCTGCCAGGCCCTTGCGGACCTTCAAACGATTGAGGAGGTCTTCGGGAACAAGAAACTTAAAGTCGCATGGGTCGGCGACGGCAACAACGTCGCGAACTCGTTCGCGGTGACTGCCGCCCGTCTGGGACACGAAGTGGTGGTTTGTACGCCTCCCGGATACGAATGCGCGGAGATCGTCTACCAGCATCCCAACGTGACTCAGCAATACCAACCTTCCAAAGCCGTTGAAGGAGTGCAGGTGGTCTACACCGATGTTTGGGTGTCAATGGGCCAAGAAGTTGAGGCCGTTGAGCGAATGAATCGGTTTGCCAAGTACCAAGTTGATGCGGCATTGATGGCTGGAGCCGCCCCAGATGCAATCTTCCTCCATTGCCTTCCCGCAGTCCGAGGTCTTGAAGTCGCACCTGAAGTCATTGATGGCCCTCAGTCGAAAGTGTTTGATCAGTCTGAGAACCGAATGCATGCTCAGAAGGCACTGATGAAGGCGTTGTTGGAAGGAGCGATCTAGAGGTTTGGCAGCCTGGGAGTTAGGGATTTTGGGACTTGGGCATTTAGTTAGGCGGTGGACAAAGATTGGCTGCAAGTAAGGCAAGTTTTCGAGACTTGGAGATTTGGAAGTCGGGTATTGACCTTATGGTGCGGGTTTACGCCTTGACCGCTGGGCTCCCTGCGACCGAGCGATTCAACCTGACTGCCCAACTAAATCGGTCTGCGCTCTCAGTTCCGACGAACATTGCAGAAGGGTGGGGACGCGGATTGGGCGGCAACCAAGTTCAGTTCATCAAGATCGCTCGTGGATCTTTGTATGAAGTCCTTTTCTTGCTCGAGGCGACCAAAGCCCTTAATCTTGCTCCACCGACTCAAATTGTTACCTTAAGCGAAAGACTACGAGGCCTTGGCAAAGCGCCTCAATGCTTATCTTAAATGGCTTGGATCCACTTACATCAGAGATATCGAATCCACTTACGAACCTTTCCAGAACTACGACGACCATGACCACTAAGTCCCTAAATCCCCAAATTCCTAACAACCAAGGCTCTGCCCTCATCATCTACTCTGGCGGCCTTGATACGACCGTGTGCATTCCGCTCCTGCGAGAGGAAGGTTACACGGACATCCATACCGTATGTATCGACGTTGGCCAACCGGGCGAGGACATCGCTCAGGCCGAGGAGCGCGCACGTATCCTTGGCACCAAACATACAACCGTTGACGCAAAGGAGGAGTTTGCAAACGACTATTGCAGCATCGCGATTACCTTCAATGCCGATTACTTTGGCTACCCGCTCTCAACGGCCATAGCTCGGCCGCTAATCGCCAAAAAGGCTGCTGAAGCTGGAATTGCGGTTGGGAAGGAAGTGGTGTTTGTACACGGCTGCACTGGGAAGGGTAATGACCAGTTCAGAATCGAGTTCGGCTTGCGCAAACATGCGCCGGGCATGCGAATTTATGCTCCTATCCGCGAGCATAACTGGACGAGAACTGCAGAGATTGAGTACGCCGAGAAGGTTGGCGCACCGATAGGGCAGTCCAAGGACAAGATCTGGTCCATTGATGAGAACTTCTGGGGGCGATCCATTGAAGGCGGGAGGTTAGAGGAGCCTTCTTACCAGCCGCCCGAGGAAATCTTCGCGTGGACATCGTCCCTGGCAGACGCTCCAAACGAGCCGCAACTTATCACCATCGACTTTCAGGATGGCAAGCCTGTGGGCATAGATGGAATCAAGGTTTCGATCTTGCAGGCGATTATGAAAGCAAACGAGTTGGCTGGTAAGCATGGTGTGGGGCGAATCGACATCATGGAAGATCGAATGATCGGTATGAAAGTCCGCGAGAACTATGAGTGTCCGGGGGCGTCCTTGCTCATCAAGGCACACAAGGAACTGGAAGCCCTCGTATGCGCTCCACAAGAAAGAAGGTTCAAGTCGCTCGTGGACGCGCAATGGGCTGAACTCACTTATCAGGGATTGTGGGGCGACCCACTCTTTGACGATCTAGTGGCCTTCTCGAACAATATCCAGAAGCGAGTCACTGGTTCGGTCACTTTGCGCTTGTTCAAAGGGCACATGCAGGTTGTTTCTCGATCCAGTCGCTTCGCGCTATATAGCGAGGCGGTGGCAAGTTTTGACGATTCGGCGGTCTTCGAGCAGTCGGAGATGACGGGTATGGTTCGTGCTCATGGCATCTCAAGCCTGCTCTACTCCAAACTAATGGGGGAGAATGGCGGATAAGCACAAGTTGTGGGGAGCAGCGTTTTCGAAGGCTCCCAACGAGGTCGCCTGGCGTTTTGGCCAGTCGATAGAGTCGGACTTGAATCTGCTCAATGAGGAGATTCAAGTATCCATTGTGCATGCCCAAACCCTTGCGCAGGCGGGAATCCTCTCAAAGGAGGAGTGCCAAGAAGTCGTGGCAGGTCTTCAGGCTGTCCGATCCGACTTATCTGTCGGATCGGTCAGATCGGACATATCCGGCTTCGAGGATATTCACGCACTCATCGAGGCTAAGTTAAAGGAAAAGGTTGGAGTGCTGGCTGACAAACTCCATGCAGGGCGGAGTCGCAACGACCAGATTGTGACCGTGACAACCCTGTGGGTCAGACATCGCATTCGTGATTTGTGGGACGGTCTGGAGGAGTTCCAGAAGGTCATTGTGGAAGTCGGAGAGAGGTGGATTGACGAGCCTATGCCCGGCTACACGCACCAACAAACCGCGCAGCCCATAACTCTTGGCTACCACCTTCTCGCTTATGCTTGGATGGCCGAGTCGGACTTTCAGCGATTGACCGATTTGTATGGCCGCCTGAGGAGTCCGCTAGGTTCTGGAGCACTTGCAGGTAGCACGCTTCCGCTTGATCGGCACTTCGCGGCCGAATCGTTGGACATGATGCCTGTTTCCCACGCGTTGGACGCGGTTAGTAGTCGGGACTTTGTTGGCGACATGCTCCATGCATGCGCGACCGTCATGCAACACCTCTCGCGTTTGGCTCAAGAGTTGGTGCTTTTCTCAACTGCGGAGTTCGATTTCGTTCGCCTCGATGACTCCATGTCAACGGGCAGCAGCATCATGCCGCAAAAGCGCAATCCTGATTTTGCCGAACTCATTCGCGGACGGAGCTCTCGCGCGCTCGGAAACTACGTGACCTTTATGAGCATGATGCGGGCTTTGCCATTGGGATACAACCGAGATCAGCAAGACGACAAACCGCCTCTCTTTGACAGCGTGGGACTTTGTTTGGAGAGCCTCTCACTCTGCACGGAAATGATTCGAACTGCCGAGTGGAATCTGCCCAGGCTGAAGCAAATGGCGACCGCAAAGTTCTCGACAGCGACAGCGATTGCGGAGGCGCTGGTTCTTGAAGGATTGCCGTTCCGCCAGGCTCACGAAGCTGTGGGTAAGACGGTGATCTATTGCGAACAGCACTCTAAGGCACTCGCCGATCTAGAGCAATCCGATGCCGACGCTTTGGGACTATCCCTTGCGGCTTTGAGAGCGGGCACGCTTGAGTCTGCTCTTGATGGGAAACAAACCTACGGCTCTCCCGGCAAGGTGCCCCGACGCCAACTTTTGCACGAAACCAAACAGATTCTCAACGCATCCCTTCCCGACCTTGAAGACCCGGACACAATCTCATGAAGAATATTCACCAAGAAGTTGCGAAACTCACCGACGAGCAGGCCATCAATATGACCGAGCAGTATGGTGCGCATAACTACCATCCTCTCCACGTCAATATCACTCGCGCAGAAGGCATTTTCGCTTACGATGGCACCGGCAAGCAGTACATAGACTGCATCGGCTCCTATTCTGCCGTGGCTAACGGCCATTTGAGCAAGTACGTTCTCGACACGCTCCGCGAGCAACTGGATTACGTAACGCTAACCAGTCGCGCCGTCTACACCAGCGAATTGGCCCTGTTCCTTAAGACGATTTGTGAGTTCACCGGCATGGACATGGCATGTCCGATGAATACTGGCGCTGAGGCCGTTGAGACAGCGATCAAACTCGCACGAAAGTGGGCATACACCGTCAAGGGAGTCGAGCATGACAAGGCAGAGATCCTGGTAGGACACGAGAATTTTCATGGTCGCACGACGACGATCGTGGGATTCAGCAGCGAGGCTCAGTACAAAGAAGGCTTTGGTCCGTTCACTCCCGGCTTCACGTTGGTTCCGTTTGGTGACATCGAAGCGGTTAAGGCAAAGATCACGGGGAACACCGCCGCGATCCTGTTGGAGCCAATCCAGGCGGAAGGAGGCATCTTGTTCCCCGAACCCGGCTACATGGCTGAACTCCGAAAGGTCTGCACCGAAAACAACGTCTTGCTCATTTGGGACGAGATTCAGACCGGCTTCTGCCGAACAGGTAAGAAGTTTGCCTGGGAGCATGAGGACGCAAAACCGGATTTGATGTGCTTAGGAAAGGCTCTTGGTGGAGGAGTGATGCCCGTTGCCGCAGTCGTGGGTTCCAAGGAGGTCGTTGGAGTGTTCAAACCAGGCGACCACGGAAGCACATTTGGCGGCAACCCCCTTGCTTGTGTGGTAGGAATGGCCGCCATGGAGGAAATGAATGCCCTGGACCTCGCAAAGAAAAGCGAGTTGATGGGTCAGAGGCTCCTCGAGGGCATCAAGGCTCTCCCCCATGATTGTATCGAGGATGTTCGTGGGCGTGGGCTTCTCGTCGGATTGGAAGTAAAGGAGGGGATTGATACAAAGGCGCTGTCCCAAGCGTTTTTGGACGAAGGCGTATTGACCAAGGAAACACGGTCTCGGACCTTCCGGTTTGCACCTCCTCTTACGATTGACGAAACCTGGGTGGACGAGATTATTCTCCGAACTTCTCGTGCCCTTGATGCCGTCAGTAAAGTGACCAAGCAGGCACATACGGCCGGCGCGGTCTAAAGCCAAAAGAAGGAGTCATTCCTCTCTCCATAGGGCCGACGAGTTCCCCCTCCCTAAAGTCGGCCCATCTTCTTTTGTCAGGGCGGCGAACCTGACCGGGGGCGGTAAAATCTAGGTTCTATGGACTTCTCACTCACCGCCGAGCACGAGTTAATTCGCGAATCCGCGTACAAGTTTGGTCAGACAGAAATTCTCCCCGGACTTCGCGAACGAGATCGAGAAGCCAAGTCAGACCGGACGATGCTTGAAAAGATCGGTGCTGCTGGATTCTTAGGGGTCTGTGTTCCCGAACAGTACGGCGGAATGGGAGCTGACTACATCTCGTGCGGCATCGTCTGCGAGGAGTTAGAGCGAGCCGATACCAGCGCCAGGGTTGCCATGAGCGTCCAGGCGGGGATCCACTCCATGACCTTGATGCAATAGGGCACAGAAGAGCAGAAGCAACGTTGGCTCCCGGACTGGGCGACGGGCAAACGCTTTGCGGGTTTCGGACTCACCGAACCGAACGCGGGCAGCGACGCGGCCAATTTGAAAACAACGGCGCGGCGCGATGGCGATCACTATGTGATCAACGGCCAAAAGGCTTGGATTTCGCTGGCCGATTACGCAGACCAGTTCTTAGTGGTTACGAGGTTGGCCGAAACGGACGCCAAGGCTCCCTACGCGGCGTTTATCGTCGATCGAACGACGCAGGGATTCTCAAGCAGAGCTATTCACGGCAAGTTGGGAGTTCGAGCGGGGAACACCGGTGAGATCTTCTTTCAAGACATGAGAGTTCACAAGGACTGCATGTTAGGGGAAGAGGGTGACGGGTTCAAGGTGGCTATGAGCGCACTTGATCATGGTCGCTACACGGTCGCCAGTGGTGCCGTGGGAATCATCACGGCTTGTCTGGATGCGTGCATTCCATATGCGAATGACCGAACAGTGCAAGGCGAACCGATTGGAAAGAAGCAACTGGTCCAGCAAATGATTGCTTCAATGGTTCGAGGCCGCGAGATTGGCCAGTTGCTTTACTACAAAGTGGGTTGGATGAAGAATACGGGTCAGCGACACACCCGAGAATGTGGCCTGGCGAAGTGGGTGAACTGTGAAGCAGCCTTTGACGCCGCCAATAAGGCCGTAGAGATTCACGGAGCCTACGGATTCTGCGACGAGTTTCCGGTTGAGCGCTACTTCCGCAACTCCCGTGGCGCCATCATTTACGAAGGCACCCACGAAATCCATACGATCATGCAGGCTGAG